>CAXTTS010000146.1:0-7942 GCA_964247265.1 uncultured Sphingomonadaceae bacterium | reverse complement strand
TGGTAGAGGTGATGTAGACGCCGCCGGAGCCGCTGCTCCCGCCGCCGCCACCGAAGAACCCGCCGAAGAACCCGCCGCCGCCGAAGCCGCCGCCGGCACTGCCGCCGATCACCACCGGCGCCCCGCCATAACCCAGCGGAGACCCATAGCCGAGCGGACCGGCACTCTGCGGGTAAGGCGCCGGCAGTGCGGCATACTGCTGCGGCGTGGGGGCCGGTGCCGGTGCGGCGACGGTGCTGGTCCTGCCGGGCGCGCAGGTGGTGGTCGTCACCGTGCGGCGACGGACCACATGCTGCGCCACGCGCACGGGCCTGGCTTTCGTCATCCTCGGCATGTCGGGGCGCGGGCTGGGGCGCTCGGCCACGTGAACCGCGCCGCCGCCGATGATGGCCCCGCCACACGCACAGGCGCAAAGTTTTGCCAGAGCCATCCGAACCGACATAGCGCATCACTCTTCTTGCATCATTGCCGGGCACCGCCGATGAGCCCCCATCAGCCCAACCGCTGCCCCGGCTGAGTTGATACGAAAGCCAGAAGAACCCGTTAATCGCAAGCGCGTTAACCACCAAAGTGCGATTTCCTTCGCCGAAAGGGTGGAGAAAGCGTTAGCGGAATTGGTGAATGTGCCGTTTCGGAACGTCCCGCATCTTGTGCGTTTCCACCACGTTGCGCGGGCACAAGCCAAACTTCAGGCGACCGCCAAACGTGGCAGCCGAGTCGGGCGGATCATCGCCGACCCGCCCCGAGAGGTCGCTTGTCTGCCCACCGGCGCATGTCTATAGGCGCGCGGAGGGGCGGGTCCGGATGTAGCGGACCTTGGCGGAGCGGAGGCAAAATGGCTACGGCGTTCGACGCGAAGCTCGGCAGACCGATCGACGATGCCCCGCCCGGCGGCGGCTACCGGGCTGATCCCGGCGAGGAGTTCATGAACCCCCGCCAGCAGGCCTATTTCCGCGACAAGCTCATCGCCTGGAAGGACTCCATCCTGCGCGAGTCCCGCGAAACGCTGGTGCAGCTGCAGACTGATACGATGCGCGAGCCGGACATCACCGATCGCGCGTCGAGCGAAACCGACTGGTCGATCGAACTGCGCACGCGCGACCGCCAGCGCAAGCTGATCTCCAAGATCGAGGCCGCGATCCGCCGCATCGACGAAGGCGAATATGGCTTTTGCGAGGTGACGGGGGAACCGATCTCGCTCGCCCGCCTGGAAGCCCGGCCGATCGCGACGATGACGGTCGAGGCGCAGGAGCGGCACGAGCGCAACGAAAAGGTCTCGCGCGAGGAGTAGGTCGGCCGCGTTAACCCTTTCACTACGCCTGTTTTGATAATCGGTGATGCCGATCAAGGACGTAGCGAGGATAATGGGCGTGGATGACAAGGCTTCCGATCCGTCTGCCGGCGGCGCCGAAGCCTCTACCGGCCATCGTCGCGCGGCCGCTCGCGACAGCCTGTTCCTGCTCGCCACGCTTAGCCACGCGGGTGACGCGGCCTCGATCACCGCGCGGGTCCGCAACCTGTCGGCAGAGGGCATGATGGTCGAAACGACCGAGGCGTTTGCCAGGGGCGACCGGATCGAGATCGAACTGCGTGGGATCGGCTCGCTGACCGGCAAGGTGGCCTGGCGGGAGGATGGCCGTCTCGGTGTCGCGTTCGACTCCCGGATCGATCCGATGAAGGCGAGAAAGGCCTTGCCGAACAAGACCACGGCACCGCCCGCCCCCCGCCCGATACCCGCACCGAAACGGCGCAAGCTGTTCGGAGACTAGCCGGCTTGAAGTGGGAGGGTGACGGCGGGCCGCTGGACCCCTATCTCCCGATCATGTCCAAACACCAGAAGCCCGGACTTCCCACCCGGCAGCAGATCCTCGATTTCATCGCCGCCTCCGATACGCCCGCGGGCAAGCGCGAGATCGCCCGCGCCTTCGCCTTGTCCGGGCAGGAGAAGATCTCGCTCAAGGCTTTGCTCAAGGACATGGCCGACGAGGGTCTGATCGACAGCGCGCCCGGTCGCGCCTTTCACAAGATGGGCGGCGTTCCGAAGGTGACGGTGCTGCGGGTCGTCGATGTCGAGGGCGACCAGCCCGTCGCCGTGCCCGAAATCTGGCATGCCGATACCCCGCCGCCGCGCCTGCGGGTGGTGGAGAAGGGGCGCCGCACCGCGCTTGGCCCCGGCGATCGTATCCTCGCGCGGACGGAGGAGGCGGGGCGCGGCTGGCTCGCGCATCCGCTCAAGAAGCTGGCGCGTGGCGAGGATCTCGTCCTCGGCGTGCTCCATCAGGAGGGGGACCGGCTGTGGCTGAAGCCGGTCGACAAGCGCGAGAAACGGGATTGGCCGGTGTCCGATGCTGGCGAGGCGCGGCCCGGCGATCTGGTGATGGCCGAGAAGGCCGGGCGCCCGCCGCGCATGACGGCCAAGGTGACGGAGATCCTTGGCGACCCGTTCCAGCCGCGCAGCTTCAGCCTGATCGCGATCCACAAGCATGGCATTCCCGATCGCTTTCCCGAGGAGACGCTGGAGGAAGCCGGCAAGGTCGTCGGCCTGCCGCTCGGCGAGCGTGAGGATCTGACGCATCTGCCGGTCGTGGCGATCGATCCGGTCGACGCGCGCGACCATGACGATGCCGTGTGGGCCGCGCCCGACGATGATCCCGCCAATCCCGGCGGCTTCCGCGCGATCGTGGCGATCGCCGACGTGTCCTATTACGTCCGGCCCGGCGGCCGGCTCGACGCGCAGGCCCGCAAGCGCGGCAACAGCGTCTATTTCCCCGATCGCGTCGTCCCGATGCTGCCCGAAACGCTGAGCGCGGATATCTGCTCGCTCAAGGAAGGGCAGGATCGCGCCGCGCTCGCCTGCCATCTCACCATCTCGGCGGCCGGCAAGCTGCTGGCGTGGCGCTTCACCCGGGCGCGGCTGCGGCTGGCGGCCAACATCGCCTATGAGGATGCGCAGGCCGCAATCGACGGCACCCGCCCGCACCCGCTCACCGACGTGGCGCTGCGGCCCCTATGGGCGTGCTGGGCGGCGCTGTCGAAGGGGCGCGACGATCGCTCGCCGCTCGATCTCGACCTGCCGGAACGACGGGTGGTGCTGGACGAGAAGGGCCGCATCCTCTCGGTCGCCCCGCGTGAGCGGCTCGATGCCCACCGGTTGATCGAGGATTACATGATCGCCGCCAACGTCGCCGCCGCCAAGGCGCTGGAGGCGAAGAAGGCGCCGGTGATGTACCGCGTCCACGAGCCGCCGAGCCGGGAGAAGCTGGTCGCGCTCAAGGAGTATCTGAAGACCTTCGGCATCGATTTCGCGCTGGGCCAGGTGGTGCGTCCGACGACGTTCAACCATATCCTCGGCAAGCTGGCGCCGGATGACGACGCGCGGCCGCGCGTCATGGAGCAGGTGCTGCGATCGCAGACGCAGGCTTATTACGGCCCGGCCAATGCCGGCCATTTCGGCCTTGCGCTCGGCAGCTACGCGCATTTCACCAGCCCGATCCGGCGCTATGCCGATCTGCTCGTCCACCGCGCGCTGGTCGGCGCCTACGGCCTCGATCCGGCGGCGAAGGCGACGGCGCTGACGGCGGAGGACGCGGCCGGCATGGAGAAACTCGGCACGCTGATCTCGCAGGCCGAACGCCGCGCGATGGAAGCGGAGCGCGAGACGATCGATCGCTATGTCGCGGCGTTCCTCTCCACCAAGGTCGGCGAATTGCTCGATACCCGCATCACCGGCGTGAAGGCGTTCGGCTTCTTCGCCACGGTGGAAGGGCTGGGCGGCGACGGCCTCGTGCCGGTATCCACGCTAGGCGCCGAACGCTTCCACTTCGACGAGACCCGGCACGCGCTGGTGGGCGAGGAGAGCGGCGACGAATATGCGATCGGCCAGCGGCTGAAGCTTCGGCTGGTGGAGGCTGATCCGATCAGCGCCTCGCTCCGCTTCGAGCTGGCGGAGGGTGCCAACCACATGCCAGTCCGCCGGCCGCGGGTTGGCAAGGATCGCCGCATCGTTGGCAAGCGCGGGCGACCGGCGGGAATCCGGCATCAGGGCCGGCGCTGATCCGCCGTCCCGCTACAGCTTGGGCAGCGTCACCCCGCGCTGACCCATATATTTGCCCGCGCGGTCGGCATAAGTGACCTCGCACGGCTCGTTGCCCTGCAGGAACAGGAACTGGCACGCGCCTTCATTGGCGTAGACCTTGGCCGGCAGCGGCGTGGTGTTCGAGAATTCCAGCGTCACATGCCCCTCCCAGCCGGGCTCCAGCGGGGTGACATTCACGATGATGCCGCAGCGGGCGTAAGTCGATTTGCCCAGGCAGATCACCAGCACGTCCTTCGGCACGCGGAAATATTCCACGGTGCGCGCGAGCGCAAAGCTGTTCGGCGGGAGGATGCAACAGGCCGTCTTGCGATCGACGAAGCTGTCAAGCGTGAAGTTCTTCGGGTCGACCGTCGCCGAATCGACGTTGGTGAAGATCTTGAAATCGTCGGCCACGCGCGCGTCATAGCCGTAGGAGGACAGGCCGTAGCTGATGCACCCCTCGTTGCGCTGCGCCTCGACGAACGGCTCGATCATGCCGGTCGTCAGCGCCTGCTCGCGGATCCAGCGGTCGGACATGATGGACATGGCGGTTCCTTAGCGGAAATCTAGCGGAGATCGTCGGGGCCGAAGGCGAAGGGCAGCAGGTCGGAGAGCAGGTGCCGCTCGATCACCCGCCCGTCGCCGGAAGCGCAATGCACCACGATGTCCCGCCCGCCAAGCTGCGCCGATTCCGTCAAGATCTGGCGGCAGCGCCCGCACGGCCGCACCGGCGCCTCGCCGGTCAGCACGCCGCCCGGCCCGATCATGCCGCCGACGATGCCGATCGCCACCACGTCCGCCAGCCGCCCGGCGGTGTTGGCGGTCGCCAGCGCTACCGTCTCGGCGCAGAGCGACAGGCCGGAGCTCGCATTCTCGAAATTGGTGCCGCTCAGGATCGTGCCGTCGTCCAGCAGCAATGCCGCGCCGACCGCGAAGCGCGAATAGGGCGCATAGGCGTGCGCCGCCGCCGCCATCGCGGCGTCGATCAGGATCGCGCCGGCGATATTCTCCACCGCCGCCTCAACCACGGATATGCAGCACGCAGATCAGGGTGAACAGCCGCCGGGCCGTATCGAAATCCACGTCGATCTTGCCGGCCAGCCGCTCGACGAGCAGCTCCGATGCCTCGTTGTGGATGCCGCGTCGCGCCATGTCGATCGTCTCGATCTGTTGCGGCGATGCCTGCCGGATGGCGCTGAAATAGCTGTCGCAGATCGCGAAATAATCCTTGATCGACCGGCGGAAGCGGGCGAGCCCCAGCACCAGCGTTTCCAGCAGCTGCCCGTCCTCGCTGGAAACGTCGATCGCCAGCCGTCCTTCCTCCACGCGCAGGCGGATGCGGTAGGGGCCGGCATAGCCTTGCGGGTAGGCGCGGGCGGGGGCGAAGTGGTTGCCTTCCAGCAGATCGAAGATCGCGATGCGCCGTTCCTGCTCCACATCGGCGTTGCGCCAGAGAATCGTCTTCTCGTCGAGATCGACGGCGATGATGCGCGGATCGGCCATGATGACGCCGCTGTTACCGCAGCGACGCGGCAAACTCTAGCCGCGCGGTCTGCCCGCTTTATCCCCTATCCATCCACCATATGGTCCACAGTCGCCGGCGCGATCGATCAGCCGGCCCTTGAGCATAAGCCGGGCAGAGCCGATGACGGGCGCATGGCCGAACCCGTTCGAATCATCCCGACGTCCCCTGCAGAACCGGTGACGCTGCCCGCCAATCTGGAGGCGGAGGCGGCGCTGCTCGGCGCGATGATGATCGACAATCGCATCGCCGAGGATGTGCAGGTGCGCCTGCGCAGCGAGCATTTCCACGATCCGCTGCACGGCCGGATCTACGATGCGATCCTGCGGCTGGCGGACAAGAACATGATCGCCAACCCCGTCACCCTGCGCCCGATGTTCGATGCGGACGAGGCGATGCGCGCGCTCGGCGGGCCGGCCTATCTGGTCCAGCTGACGAGCAGCGGTTCGGGCCTGATCGGCGCGCGTGACTTCGCCGGGCAGATATACGAGCTGGCGCTGCTGCGCGCGCTGATCGGCGTCGGCCGCGAGATGGTGGAAAAGGCGATCGACACCAGCGAGGCGGTCGATCCCAAGACGCAGATCGAGGAGGCAGAGGTCGCGCTCTACCGCGTGGCGGAGGAAGGCGGCGAACAGGGCAGCGTCAAGAGCTTCGTCCAGGCCGCGCGCGCCGCCGTGCAGCAGGCCGAACGCGCGCTGAACTCGGGCGGGCACCTTTCCGGCATCACCACCGGCTTCGACAGCCTAAACGGCAAGATCGGCGGCCTGCACCGCTCCGATCTGCTGATCCTCGCCGGCCGCCCCGGCATGGGCAAGACCGCGCTGGCCACCAACATCGCGTTCAACATCGCCAAGGCCTACCAGTTCGAGGTCAAGCCGGACGGCACCCACGCGGCGACCAACGGCGGCGTGATCGGGTTCTTCTCACTGGAAATGTCGTCCGAACAGCTCGCCACCCGCATCATCGCCGAACAATCGGGCGTGGCGTCCTACAAGATACGCCGGGGCGACATCACGGACGACGACTTCCACCACATCACCGACGCGGCGCGGCAGATCCAGACGATACCCTTCTACATCGACCACACCGGCGGCATCTCGATCGCGCAGCTAACGGCCCGCGCCCGCCGCTTGAAACGCCAGCGCGGGCTCGACGTGCTGATCGTCGACTACCTGCAATTGCTGTCAGGCTCCAAGAACGCCAATGCCAACCGGGTGCAGGAGTTGACCGAGATCACCACGGGCCTGAAGGCGCTTGCCAAGGAATTGTCCGTTCCCGTCGTGGCGCTGTCGCAGCTGTCCCGCCAGGTCGAGTCCCGCGACGACAAGCGCCCGCAATTGTCCGACCTGCGCGAATCGGGCTCCATTGAGCAAGACGCCGACGTGGTGATCTTCGTTTATCGTGAGGAATACTACCTCAAGAACAAGCAGCCGCGCGAAGGCACTGAGGAGTTCACCACCTGGTTGACCGACATCGAGCGGGCACATGGCAAGGCCGAGGTGATCATCGGCAAGCAGCGCCATGGGCCGACTGGAACGGTGGAACTGCAGTTCGACGCCGAGGTCACGCGCTTTTCCGACCTCGCCAGCGAGGATCACCTGCCGGCTCATGTTTAAAGGAAGCGCCAACACGCTGACCATGGAACCCGCCTGGGCCAGCACCCAGGTGGATGCCCAAGCCGTCCTGACAATCGACCTCGACGCGCTCGCCGCCAATTGGCAGGCTCTGCAGCGCCGCGCCGCGGACGCCGAATGCGCCGCGGTGGTGAAAGCCGACGCATACGGCACAGGGATCGAGCATGCCGTTCCGGCCCTGGCGCGGGCGGGCTGCCGAACCTTCTTCACCGCCCATGCCGCGGAGGGCGCCCGCGCCCGGGCGAGCTTGCGGGACGCGGGATACGGGGACGGTGCGGCCCGCGTCTTCATCCTGCACGGGTTCCACCCTGCCCTCATGCCGGTCGACCTGTTCGGCCGTTTCGATCTCAGCCCTGTGATCGGCTCGGGTGAAGAACTTCGAGCCTGGACGGCGGCTCGACCCGAGGGGGGACGCTGCGCCTTGCACGTCGACACGGGTATGAACCGCCTCGGCTTCTCGTTGGCCGATTCGAAGGCGCTCGACGCGGGATCATTGGCGGCCGCGAACGTCGACCTGCTGATGAGCCACTTCACCGTCGCCGAAACGCCTTCGGACCCCACCAACGCCGCCCAGATCGCCCGCTTCGAGGATGTCCGGCGGGGACTTTTGGGACAATATCGCGCCTCGCTCAGCAATTCCTCGGGTTTTTTCCTGCCGCAACGGCCGTTCTACGACCTGGTTCGTCCAGGCTACGCGCTTTACGGCGGCAA
>CAXTTS010000145.1:0-7980 GCA_964247265.1 uncultured Sphingomonadaceae bacterium | reverse complement strand
CAGCGCCACCCACGCCTGCAGCGTCAGCGTGCGGTGGCCGAGGCCGTGGATCGCTCCCTCTATCCGCGCGCGGGCGGGGCCGTCGAGCCAGTCGGGCGCGTCCTCCAGCACCGCCTCCAGCCGCTGGCGCAGCCGCGCGAGCGGGCGGACGAGCGCCTCCAGCGCCTCGATCGCCGCAGTCGCGGCCTCCACCAGCGGGCCGTCCAGCTCGGCCGCCTCGGTCTCCAGCCCGTAGCCGGCATCGGCGGCGCGGGCGCGAGCATAGACGGTGGCGCGGACGGCGGCGAGCAGCCGCTCGATCGGGCCGAGCGGCAGATCCTCCGCCATGCGCGACAGCCACGAATCGGCCGGCAGCTCGGCGGCGGCGGCCTGTGCGGCCTCCAGCGCGAGGCCGCCCTCCTCGTCATAGGAGGCGACATCGGACAGGCGGGCGGAGAGACCCCGCCGCCGGCCGCGCGCCTTGCCCTCGGGGCCGATGATCCAGCGGCGCAGCTCGATCGTCTCCTGCCCGGTCAACGCCGTGGAAAAGGTCGAGTCGGCGGCGTCGAACAGGTGATGGCCCTCGTCGAACACCAGTCGGGCGAGCGGCGCGCCCTCCTCGCGCCGGCGCTGCGCCAAAATCATCACCAGCGCGTGATTGGCGATGACCAGATCGGCGCCCTCGGCGGCCCGCGCCGACCGTTCGATGAAGCAGCGGCGATAATGCGGGCAGCCGGCATAGACGCACTCGCCGCGCCGATCAGTCAGTGCGGTCGAGCCGGCGCGGCGGAACAGGGTGGTGAGCCAGCCCGGCAGATCGCCGCCGACCATGTCGCCATCCTTGCTATACGCCGCCCAGCGCGCGACCAGCTGCGCCAGGATCGCGGCGCGGCCCTGGAAGCCGCCCTGCAACGCATCTTCGAGATTGAGCAGGCAGAGGTAATTCTCCCGCCCCTTGCGGACGACCACCTTGGCGCGATGCTCGGCGGCATGGGGGAACACGCGGCGCGTCTCGCGATCGAGCTGGCGTTGCAGCGCCTTGGTGTAGGTGGAAACCCACACGGTGCCGCCCGCCTGCCCCGCCCACAAGGCGGCGGGGGCGAGGTAGCCGAGCGTCTTGCCGATGCCGGTGCCGGCCTCCGCCAGCAGCAGGTTCGGCCGCCCTTCCGCCACGCGCGGATCGAAGGCGCGGGCGGCGGCGGCGGCGTAGCGGCGCTGACCTTCCCGCGGCTCGGCCCCGCTGCCGAGCAGTCGGGCCAGATTGTCCTGCGTCTCCGTGTCGCTCAGCACCAGCGGGCGCGGCTGGGGGCGGGGCGCCGCCTCCTCCCACTCGGGCAGCCGGGCGAACAGCCAGCGTTCGGCCGTGGCGGGCTTGCGGATGCGCTGCGCCACCGCCGCCGCCCACGGCCAGCGAAGCCGCGCGAGCGCCTGCGCGCCGGACCAGGCACCCTCCCGCTCCCGCCAATCGGGGGCCTCGATCCGGTCGAGCAGGGCGGCGGCGGCGGCCAGCAGGAAGCGGGCGGCGGCGGCATCGTCCTCCGGCGGCGGCAGATCGAGCGCGCGGGCGAGGCCGGCGGGCGTCGGCACGGCAAAGCAGGCGGGGTGGACGAAGGCGTAAAGCTCCAGCAGGTCCAGCCCCGACAATTCGCCATAGCCGAGCCGCGTGGCGGTGACAGGCGCGTTGAGCAGGATCGTCGGCGTCTCCGCCGCCAGCCCGATCGCCTCTCCGCGCGATACGCCGCGCACGCTGCCGTCCGCGCGCGCCAGCCAGATCCCGCCGTGGGTGGCGTACAAAGCCGGGAAGGGAAGGGGCGGCGTCACGCGATCCGCCCCAGCGCCGCGACGAAGGCCGCGACATCGGGCAGGCGATCGAGGTGGATGCGGTTCTCGTAATCGCCCGCAGGGTCGCCCGGCACCAGCATGATCGCGGCGGTGCCCCGGCCGCGCTCGTCCGCGTCGCCCAATATGCCGCCGGTGATGCGGCTCGCGTCCAGCTCCAGCAGCGGCGAGCCGCGCCACGGCACCGTCCACAGCACGCGGCGATCGGTGACGGTAAGGCGGACGAATGGCGCGCGCAGGATGGCGATCGCGATATCGCCATTGCCCCGCGCGATCCGCCAGAACAGGCCGAGCCCAAGCGCGCTCAGCAGGATCGTCATGCCGATGTCGAAGCCCATCGCCTGCTCCGTGGTGGGCCACGGGAACCAGATGATCCACAGGAAGGCGCAGCACATCAGCGCCTGCGGTATGGCGAAGCCCACCGCCAGCCCGGCCCCTTCGGGCAGCGCGCCGATGCCCGGCCGCGCGACATACAATGTCGTTTCGCGGATCGAGGCTTCATGTCGTTCGGCTTTTGCGGGTAAGGCCACGCACTCTGGCTATAAGATGACGGAACAGATGGCAAACGAACTGCGCGATCCAGAACTCAAGGCGGCGGCGCTGGAGAGCAAGGCCTGGCCCTATGAGGAAGCGCGCAAGCTGCTGAAGCGGTACGAGAAAGGCCTGCCGGCCAAGGGCCATGTGCTGTTCGAGACGGGTTATGGCCCATCCGGCCTGCCGCATATCGGCACGTTCAACGAGGTGCTGCGCACGACGATGGTACGCCACGCGTTCGAGGCGATGAGCGACATCCCCACCCGCCTGATCGCGTTCAGCGACGATATGGACGGGCTTCGCAAGGTGCCGGACAATGTGCCGAACGGCGCGATGCTGGCCGACTTTCTCGGCAAGCCGCTGACCAGGATCCCCGATCCCTTCGGCTGCCACGAATCGTTCGCGCACCACAATAATGCGATGCTGCGCCAGTTCCTCGACGCCTACGGCTTCGACTATGAGTTCCTCTCGGCCACTGATTGCTACGGCGCCGGCCGGTTCGACGAGGCGCTGCTCTCGGTCCTCCGTCACTATGACGCGATCATGGCCGTGATGCTGCCCACGCTTCGCGCGGAGCGGCGGGCGACCTATTCGCCGGTGCTGCCGATCAGCGCCAAATCCGGGATCGTGTTGCAGGTGCCGGTGGAGGTGGTCGATGCCGAGGCCGGGCTGATCCGCTTCGACGATGAGGGGGAGACCGTCACCCGGTCGATCCTCGGCGGCGCGGCCAAGCTCCAGTGGAAGGTGGACTGGGCGATGCGCTGGGTGGCGCTGGGCGTCGATTATGAGATGGCGGGCAAGGATCTGATCGATTCGGTCACGCAATCGTCGAAGATCGCCCGCGTGCTGGGTGCCCGCCCACCCGAGGGCTTCAACTACGAGATGTTCCTCGACGAGAAGGGCGAGAAGATCTCCAAGTCCAAGGGCAACGGGCTGAGCCTCGACCAGTGGCTCACCTACGGCCCGCAGGAGAGCCTGGCCTTCTACATCTACCGCGAGCCCAAGAAGGCGAAGTCGCTGCACATGGGCGTGATCCCGCGCGCAATCGACGATTACTGGCAGTTCCGCGCCAACTGGCCCGCGCAGGAACTGCCGCAGAAGCTCGGCAATCCGGTGCATCATGTCCACAACGGCGCGGTGCCGGCCGAAACGCTGCCGGTGACGTTCGGCCTGCT
Source organism: uncultured Sphingomonadaceae bacterium (assembly GCA_964247265.1). GTDB lineage: Bacteria > Pseudomonadota > Alphaproteobacteria > Sphingomonadales > Sphingomonadaceae > Alterirhizorhabdus. The sequence continues at coordinate 4,453 of CAXTTS010000145.1, read as the reverse complement.
GCTCAACCTCGTCGGCGTGCTGGGCGAGGCGAGCGCGGACCAGGTGTGGGGCTATCTCGCCAATTATGTCGCCGATGCCGGCCCGGCGCGCTATCCCGAGCTAGACCGGCTGGTCGGCCACGCGCTCGCCTTCCACCGCGATTTCGTCGCGCCCACGCTGCGGCGGCGCGCGCCGGGCGAGGCGGAGGCGGCGGCGTTGCGCGCGCTGGATGCCGGGCTGGCGGCGCTGCCTGGCGGCGATGTCGCCGAAGCCGCGCAGACCCTCGTCTATGAAGTCGGCAAGGCGCATTTCGGCAAGGAGGCGCTGCGCGACTGGTTCAAGACATTGTACGAAACCCTGCTCGGCACCTCGCAGGGGCCGCGCATGGGCAGCTTCATCGCCCTCTATGGTGTTGAAAACAGCCGGCGTCTGATCGCCGAGGCGCTCGTTCGCTAAATCTTGTGCATAAGTGTCGCGGGCGTCCCCGGCGGTGCAACCCGGATCAGAATGGCGCGTTCATCGCATCGGTCCACCCCCTTTCGGACTGGCACGGAGCGCCGTCAGGCGCACGGGCCGGCCGCGTCACGATGGCGAGCGTGACGCGGCCTCCCCTCCCCCAAGGCGGCAGCATAAGGATATTGGCGTGAAGCGCTGGTGGATGGGCATCGTGGTGGTGCTGGCGATGCTCGGAGGTTCCTCGGCGGCGCTGGCCGCCACCCCACGCGAGATATTGACGGCGGCGGCCTTCCAGTCGCGCGACAAGGCCGGCGCGCTGGTGCAGCTGGACGCGGCACAATCGGGCGCGGAACTCGCACTGAAGGCCAATCCCGCCGATCGCGAGGCCATGCTCGTCCGCGCAATGGCGATCGGCTACCGCGCGAAGCTGAAGCGCAGCCGGGTCGACGCGATCGAGGCCAAGCGCCTGTTCGATGGCCTCGCCGCAAGCGACCCGCGCGATCCGCAGGCGCAGATGGTGATCGCCGGCTGGCACCTCGATGCCGTCTACGATGTCGGGCGGATGATGGCGGGCGCGGTGCTGGGCGCCAGGAGTGCGACCGGCCTTACCGCGCTTGATCGCTCCGTCGCTCTTGGTGGCAGCCAGCATGCGGCCTATCCCGCTATCGCCAGCCTGATGCGGCTGCGGCTCGACCCCGCCGACACGGTTCGCGCGCGCCAGCTGGCCGAAGCGGCGGTGCAGGCGCCGGCCGTGACACAGTTGGACAAGATCATGCAGCGCGCCGCCGGCGCCGTGCTGGTGCCGCTGCGCGCCGGCGACGGCAAGGCGGCCTCCGCACTGGCGATCCAGCTGCTGCCGTTCGCCAAGCTCAAGGGATGATCCCGCATGGCGGCGGCACCGGGCTCATCCCCGATGCCGCCTGCCGACCTCAATAGAAGAAGCTGTTATAGACCGTGACGACCCGGCCGCTGCGCGGGGTCACCAGCAGCACGTCGTTGCCATAGCGCACCCAGCGGTTCGCGCCCGGACGCGGCAGGCGATAGCGATACGGGTCGGCGATCACGTAGCGGCCGCCATAATAAGCCGGCGCGAGCCGATAGCCGCTCACGACCGGGCGATAGCGATAGCCGCGCGGGCCGACATAAGCCGGGCCGCGGAACACGTCGCCGTTGCTGCGGCGATAGTCGCGCCAATCCTCGCGCGTTTCCTGCCGGGCGTCGCGCAGATCCCGCCGGGCCTCGCGCACGTCGTGCCGGTCGCCGTAACGCTGGGCGTCGCGCAGGTCGCGCTGCTGCTCGCGCACGTCCTGGCGATCGCGCCGCAGCTCGCCGGTCTGCGCGCTGGCGACGGCGGTGAAGCCGGTCGCGGCGGTCGCGGCGATCAGCGCGGAAAGGATGATCTTACGCATGGCATACTCCTTGTGAGGTTCTGGTCGGGCGGTGCTGCCCGACGACCCGGGCTGATTCGCACAAAGCCGCTGAACCCTCCGGGAACGTGGCTGTCAGCCAAATGACAGGGTTGCGGCGGCGGTGCGGCGGTCTGTTGCGAGGCTGAAATCCCATCTCGCCGACGAAAAAAAAGGCTCCGGGGCAGTCACGCCCCGGAGCCTCGCGACGACCTAGATCAGCGCCAGAAGAAGGAGTAGATGATGTCCTCGACCAGCCCGCTGCGGATGTCGATCAGCGCGACATCGTCATAATAGCGCACCCAGCGATAGTCGCCATAAGCGGGCGGCAGGCGGTAGCGGTACGGATCGTTGATCCAATAGCCCTGCCCGTAGAAATAGGGTTGTACCCGGTAGCCGCGCGACCAGCGGCTATATTCATAGCCGCGCGGTCCATAATAACGCGGCGCGCGGTAGAGCGATCGGTTGGACTGGCGATAGCCCTGCCAGTTGTAGCGATTGTCGCCGCGCCATCCGGCATTCCAGCCATTGTTGCCGCGTCCGTAATTGGCATGTTCGTTATTGTAGCCGCCGCCATCCCAGCGGCCGCGATTGTCGTTGCCCCGGCCCGGGCCGCCATAGTTGGGCTGGCCGGCATAGCCTGGGCGGCCGCGATCGCCATCGCGCCAGTCGCGCCCGTTCGGCTGGCCGGGGCCGCGATCGTCACGCCGTCCGTCCGCACCGGGGCCGCGATTGCCATCAAAGCGCGGATCATGCTGTGCAACGCGCGGTCCGCCCGGTTGGCCCCCACGCTGATCCTGGGCACGCTGCTCCTGCTGGGCACGCTGCTCCTGCGGCGGGCGCTGACCTTGTGGGCCGCGCTGCTCGCCTGGCGCGCGCTGGTCCTGCCGCCCGCGTTGTCCGCGATCGCCCTGGTCGCCGCGCTGCTGACCCTGATCCTGCGGGTTCCACGCCTGCGCCGCGAGCGGCGCGGCGGCACTGGCCGCAAGCAGTAGAAACGAAACCATCCGGCGCATGTCAGCCACTCCTCGATCCCGGCGGCATCGTGCCACCTTGTACCGCCTTGTGCATCGACGCGACTGAGCGGCGGCTGAATTCACCTGTCAGCGATCAGACAGGAAGCGCGATCATTTCTTCGCCCTTACGTCCACCATCGCCGGCACCGCGCGCGCCGCATCGGCTGGATCGATGCCGGGCGGCGGGGCGGCGGTGATCGTCTCCACCCCCGCCTGCACCCGCGCCGCGCGGCGGATGGCGCGGCGGATGCGCGGATAGGTGCCACAGCGGCAGATGTTGGTGATCGCCGCGTCGATGTCGGCGTCGCTCGGATTGCGGTTCTTCGCCAGCAAAGCGGCCGCCGCCATCACCATGCCGGATTGGCAATAGCCGCATTGCGGCACGCTTTCGGCGATCCACGCCTGCTGCACGGGGTGGCTGCGATCGGGCGACAGCTGCTCGATCGTGGTGACGAAGCTGCCTTCGATAGTGCCGATCGGCACCTGGCAGGATCGCTGCGCCACGCCATCGACATGCACGGTGCACGCGCCGCACAGCCCCGCGCCGCAGCCGTATTTGGTGCCCGTCAGGTTGGAGGCGTCGCGCAGCGCCCAGAGCAGGGGCGTCGCCGGGTCCATGCGGTAATGGATGGCCTGGCCGTTGACGGTGAAGCGGGTCATCGCAGCCGCCTAGCACAACTCCTTGTGTCGAGCGAAGTCGAGACACGTCGCGCCAGGTGTCTCGACTGCGCTCGACACAAGGTGGGTCGCGAACCCAGGCGGGTTAGTAGCTCATCGTCTCATACACCTTGGACAGGTCGCCCTGCCATTCGCCATGATAGGCATCGAGCAGGCGCTGCGCCGGCACCTTGCCGCTCGCCACGATCTCGCGCAGCGGATCGAGAAAGCCTTGCTCGCTGTCGCCGATCCCGTTCAGCCGTGCCCGCGCGGCGAGGCCCGCATCGGCGATGTCGAGGATGATCCTGCCGAGTTCCTGAAACGACCGGCCGCGCGGGCCGCTGGCAGCCAGGCCCAGCCGGGGCACCTCGGCACGGATGCGGTGATGGTCCTCAATCGTCCAATGCTTCACCACGTCCCACGCGGCATCGAGCGCGGTCTGATCGTAGAGCAGGCCCACCCAGAAAGCGGGCAGCGCGCAGATCGTGTTCCACGGCCCGCCATCGGCGCCGCGCATCTCAAGGAAGCTCTTCAGCCGCACCTCGGGAAAGGCGGTGGAGAGATGATCGGTCCAGTCGCCGAATAGCGGCTTCTCGCCCGGCAGCACAGACAGGTTTCCCTTCAGGAAATCCTTGAAGCTCAGCCCCGCCGCATCGACGTAGCCGCCGTCGCGGAACACGAAATACATCGGCACGTCGAGCATATAGTCGGCATAGCGTTCGTAGCCGAAGCCGTCCTCATAGACGAAGGGCAGCATGCCGGTGCGGTGCGGATCGGTGTCCGTCCAGATATGGCTGCGATAGCTGAGGAAGCCGTTGGGCTTGCCCTCGGTGAACGGCGAATTGGCGAACAGCGCGGTCGCCAGCGGCTGCAACGCCAGCGAGACGCGGAACTTCTTCACCATGTCCGCCTCGCTCGAATAATCGAGGTTGGTCTGG
>CAXTTS010000144.1:0-8015 GCA_964247265.1 uncultured Sphingomonadaceae bacterium | reverse complement strand
ACATCGCGGACGAAGAAGGAGAGGCGATTGCCCGTTGTGGAGATGTCACCGATGTTCACCTGCGGATCGCCGCGCCGCATCTCGGTGCGGACGGTCTCCTCCATCTTGGCGAGCTGCTGCTTGGCGAGATCGTTGGTGTCCGCCTCCAGCAGGATGTGGCTGCCGCCGGAAAGATCAAGGCCGAGGTTGAACCGCGCGCTCGGCACGCCCGGCGGGAACCGCGCCACCGTCGCTTCCGGCAGAAAGCTTGGTATCGCGAACATCACGCCCAGCGCGAGGACGAGGCAGATCGACCAGATCTTCCAGCGCGGAAAGTCGAGCATCTTGGATCAGTCGTTCGCGGGCTTGGCGGTGCCGACGCCGGTCACGTCGGACAGCGTGGACTTCAGCGCGCGGACGCGGACGTTGGGGGCGAGTTCCACCTCCACCGCATCCTCCTCGACCCGGGTCACCTTGCCGAGCAGGCCGCCGCCGGTGACGACCTGGTCACCCTTCTTCACGGCCATCAGCAGCTCGCGGTGCGCCTTGGCGCGCTGCTGCTGCGGCCGGAGGATGAGGAAGTAGAAGCCGACGAAGATCAGCAGCAGCGGCGCCATCTGCATGATGACGGCGGCAGCGCCACCGGGCTGGGCAGCGCCGGCGGCCTGGGCATATGCGGGAGTGATGAACATGGGGAGCGTGGCTTCCTAGAAGCGGCCGGCCGGGTGGCCGTGGACCGGCGGCGCCTATCACGGACCGGCGGCGCCACGCAACCGGCTGCCGTGCCGACACGGAGAAGGCGGCCACCGTGCGGCGGCCGCCCTCCCTTTCATTGCGATGCCGCGGATCGAATCAGGGCATCAGTACCGTATCGACGACGTGGATCACGCCGTTGGACTGGATCACGTCGGCCTGCGTCACCATGCTCATGCCGCCTTTGGCATCGGTCAGCATGATGCCCTTGCCGTGCATCGTCGCGGTGAGCGTACCGCCCTGCGCGGTGGTGAGCGTGGCGGTGCCCTTGCCCTTCTTGATCGCGGCGGCGAGATCCTTCGACGTCATCTTGCCGGGTACGACATGGTAGGTGAGGATCGAGGTGAGGGTGCCCTTATTCTCCGGCATCACCAGCGTATCCACCGTACCGGCCGGCAGCTTGGCGAACGCGGCGTTGGTCGGTGCGAACACGGTGAACGGACCGGGACCGGACAGCGTATCGACCAGGCCGGCAGCCTTCACGGCGGCGACCAGCGTGGTGTGATCGGCCGAGTTGACGGCGTTCTCGACGATGGTCTTGGTCGGGTACATGGCGGCGCCGCCGACCATCGGATACGTCACCTTGGCCTGCACGGATGCCACGCCGCTCACGGAAAGAAGGATGGCAGCGGAAATCGCCCCGCGCTTGAACATGCTCATCATCGGAAAGCTCTCCTGTTCGATTCCGCCTGGTCAGACGGACGGTCCAGATACGCTGCCGATACCGTTACGGTTGCAAGCGACTTTGCCGTTATTTCGGCGGAATGGCTTCCGCCTTGGCGCGGGATGTCGAATCTTCATGAGCGGCGCGCAATGCATCGGCGAGCAAGCCAAATTCGCGATCGCGCGGGCTACCCTTCCGCCAGGCGAGCGCGATACGGCGGGAAGGATGTTCCGCCTCGAGCGGGCGAGCGACCACATCGGTGCTGTCGAGGATGCCTGCATCGATGGCCATCTGGGGCAGCAGGGTGACGCCGAGACCGTTGTCGACCATCTGGACGAGCGTGTGGAGCGAGGTGCCGAGCATCGATGCCTCCGCGCGCAGTTCCGGCCGGTTACAGGCGGCCAGCGCATGATCCTTCAGGCAGTGCCCGTCTTCCAGCAGCAGCAATTGCGTCTCGTCGATCGCGTCGGGTGTGATCGAGGCGGCGGGGGGCAGCGCGCCGCCGGCCGGGAAGGCGAACCACAGGCGATCGTCGAACAGGCCGGCGACCTCCACCTCACCGCACTGATAGGGCAGCGCCAGCAGCACGCAATCGACCTGCCCGCGGTGCAGCGCGTCGCAGGCGAGACCGGTGGTCTCTTCGCGCAGGTACAGTTTCAGCTCGGGCCAGTCGGTGCGCAGGCGCCGGAGGATACGGGGCAGCAGGAAGGGTGCGATCGTTGGGATCACCGACATGCGCAGTTCGCCCGACAGTGGCTTGCCGGCGCTGCGCGCCATGTCGCTCAGCTCCTCGGCTTCGCGCAGCACGCGTTCGGCCTTATCTGCGATGCGCAGGCCGAGAGGAGTGAAGCGGACCACCCGGCGGGTGCGTTCGACCAGGACGATGCCGATCAGCGACTCGAGCTCGCGCAGACCGGCCGAGAGGGTCGACTGGCTGACGAAGCAGGATTCCGCCGCGCGGCTGAAGTGGCCGTGCTGACGTAACGCCACCAGATATTGCAGCTGCTTCAGCGTTGGCAGGAATGTCGTCATTTATCGCCTCAGTCGATCAGGATTGAGCGAATAATCTATTTGATTGGTGAACACCAGTCTGCCAGACAGACGTCACGAGTTTCATCCCCCCAAAGGAGATACGATCATGGCCCTCACAGTTGGCGACAAGTTCCCCTCGTTCGTTCTGCCGGTACAGCAGGGCGTGGCCGCGCTACCTAACGGCGAAACGATCGATACCGGCGAGGCCGGCGGCAAGTGGAAGGTGGTGTTCTTCTGGCCAAAGGATTTCACTTTCATCTGCCCGACCGAGATCATCGGTTATGGCGAGCTGAAGAATGACTTTGCCGATCGCGACGCCGAGCTGATCGGCGCCTCGACCGACACCGACTTCGTCCACTTCGCGTGGCGCAAGTCCGACGAGCGGCTGGCCGCCTGCGACTTCCCGTGGATCGCGGACAACCAGAAGAAGCTCGCCAACGCGCTCGGCATCGTCGATGCTGAAGCGGGCGTCGCCTACCGCGCGACCTACATCGTCGATCCGCACAACGTGATCCAGCACGTCACCGTCAACGGCCTCAACCAGGGCCGCAACCCGGCCGAGGCGATCCGCGTGCTCGACGCATTGCAGACGGACGAGCTGTGCCCCTGCAACTGGCAGGCCGGCGAAGAGGTTCTCAAGCCCGCTGCCTGATCCTTCGCGATCGACCGGACCAAGGCGCGGGGGGTCAATCCTCCCGCGCCTTTTTTTTCGAAAGGAAACCTTCCATGTCCCTCAAGGCCTTTGCCGACTCGCTGCCCGATTATGCCAAGGACATCCGGCTCAACCTGGGATCGCTGCTGAGCGACCAGACGCTGGGCGATCAGCGCAAGTTCGGCCTGCTGCTCACCTGCGCGCACGGTTCCGGCTACAAGCCGCTGGTCGATGCAGCGGAGGCCGAAGCGGCGCCGAAGCTGTCCCCGGAAGCAGCCAATGCCGCGCGCGCCGCCGCGGCGGTGATGGCGATGAACAACGTCTATTACCGGTTCGTCCACCTCGCCTCCAACCCGGAATATGGCACGTTGCCGGCCAAGCTGCGGATGAACGTGATCGGCGCGCCGGGCATCGAGAAGGACGATTTCGAGCTGTTCAGTCTAGCGGTCAGCGCGATGAACGGCTGCGGCATGTGCATCGACAGCCATGAGAAGGTGCTGCAAGGCCACGCCGTGAAAAGCGAGACGATCCAGGCGGCGGCGCGGATCGGCGCGGTTATGAAGGCGGCGGCGACGGTTCACGCCACGAAGCCGTAACGAACGGGATCGGCCGGTCTGGCGTTTGGCTGGCCGACTTCCTAAATGGCTGAAGCGGACGCCGTTGGAGGTCGCATATGTTCGGTGAGCTGGTGGCCTATCTCGACTCGATCAAGGCGCGCGATCCGGCGCCGCGCACGCGGTGGGAGATTTTGCTCTATCCCGGCGTGCTGGCGTTGGGGCTCCATCGCGTGGCGCACTGGCTGTTCCGTGGCGAGATGTATTTCCTCGCACGGCTGGTGAACCACATCTCGCGCTTCCTCACGGCGATCGACATTCATCCGGGTGCCAGGATCGGCCGCTTCTTCTTCATCGATCACGGTTTTACGGTGATCGGCGAGACGGCGCTGATCGGTGACAATGTCACGATCTACCAATGCGTGACGCTGGGTGGCACCAATCCGGCCAACGGCATCGCCGGCAAGCGTCACCCGACGATCGAGGATGACGCGATCATCGGATCGGGCGCCCAGGTGCTCGGACCGATCACGGTCGGCAGGCGATCGCGCATCGGCGCCAATGCCGTCGTCACCAAGGATGTGCCCGAAGGCGCGTCGATGATCGGCATTCCGGCGCGGGCCACTTTGGTGGACGCGAGCGAATATCAGAAGAGCTTCGTGCCTTACGGTACATCGTGCGCCGATCGCTTCGATCCGCAGACGCAAGCCCTAGATCTGCTCCGTTGCGAGGTGGAGACGTTGCGCGGCCGGCTGACGCAGCTGATCGATGAGCGTGATGCCGGACGCAGCGGCGATGCGGCGCGCGATGGGGAGCGTAGCCGCGCCTGATGGGGGTGGTGACACCATTTCCCGCTCCGGCTCGCGCAGGCCCGCGCCAGATCGGCTTCGATCGCGCCGAATTGTCGCGCATCCTGGATCTCTATGGCCGCATGGTGGCGGCGGGGCACTGGCGCGACTATGCACTCGATCTCGGGCCGGAGGCAGCCGTGTTCAGCGCGTTCCGCCGCGCCGCCGAGCGGCCCGAATATCGCATCGAAAAGCGGCCCGCCTTGCGCAATCGCCAAGGCATGTGGGCGCTGATCGGCGAGGGCGGGGCGGTACTCCGCCGGGGGCAGGAGCTTGGCCCCGTGCTGGCGCCCGTCGAGCGCAAGCTGATGAAGCTGGTGGCCGACTAGCAACCGCTCGGTTCCGCAGGCCACCGGCCTGCGGAGACCCGATCAGCCCTATAGCTGGGACAGGATGGCGGCGGCCTGCTCCGATCCGGAGGCGGGTACGCTCTCGCCCGTGCGGTCGGTGATGCGATCCCAGTTAGCGGCGATGCCTTCCGGCGTGCGGTCCGCTTCCGCGAGCAAGGCGCCCTGCGTCATCGTGACATAAGCGGCGTGGTAGAAGCCGGCGCCCGCGCCGATGATCGCGTTGGCCGGGGCATCCTGCGAGACGAGATAGAGCGCAGCCGGCACGACATTCTCCGGCGCGAACGCCTTGAACGCCTCCGGCGGCAGGATGTCTTCCGTCATGCGGGTGCCCGCCACCGGCGCGATCGTGTTGCACCGGACGTTGTATTTCGCGCCTTCGAGGTACAGCGTCTTGGTCAGCCCGGCGAGGCCGAGCTTGGCGGCGCCATAATTCGCCTGACCGAAATTGCCGTAGAGGCCGGTGGACGAGGCGGTCATCAGGATGCGGCCATAGCTCTGCTCGCGCATCGTGTCCCAGACCGCCTTGGTGGCGTTGGCCGAGCCGTTGAGATGCACATCCACGACGAGACGGAAATCGTCCATCGTCATCTTGGTGAAGCTCTTGTCGCGCAGGATGCCGGCGTTGTTGATGAGGATGTGGACGCCGCCCCACTTTTCCTTGGCGCGGGCGACCATCTCGACCATCTGTGCCGGATCGGTGACGCTGCCGCCGTTCGACATCGCCTCGCCGCCAGCCGCCTCGATCTCCTCGACAACGGCAAGTGCGGCATCGCTATGGCCGGTGCCGTCGCGCGCCACGCCGAGATCGTTGACGACGATCCTGGCGCCCCGCTCCGCCAGAGCCAGTGCATAGGCCCTGCCGAGGCCGCCGCCGGCGCCCGTGACGATCGCGACCTGCCCGTCAAACCTGATGGTCATGTTGTCTTCTTCTCCAGCTTCACGGCGGCGTCACCTATCGCGAGTGAGGACGAATGAAAAGTCGCTAGGCGGATTCCGGCGTCGGCGGCACGCTGGTCGCCGCCGCGATCGTCGGTTTCCGGTGGGCAGGTGCCGCTTCGCCTTGCCTTTCGAACAGGTGCCGGGCTGCCGCCTGCCCGGCTAGGGGTCCGATCGAGCAACAAGGACGACCGGCCATGCCCGACAGTTACGACTACATCATCGTTGGCGCGGGTTCGTCGGGCTGCGTGCTGGTCGAGCGGCTGTCCGCCGATCCGCGCAACCGCGTGCTGCTGCTCGAAGCGGGCGGGATCGACAGCCATCCGCTGATCCACATGCCCAAGGGCCTCGGCAAAATGGTGCTGAATCCGGCGACCGCGTGGCATTTCCCGGTGGAACAGCCGCGCGTCCCGGGCGATCGGGCGTCCGAGATGTGGGTGCGGGGGCGGGGGCTGGGCGGTTCCTCCTCGATCAACGGCATGATCTACGTGCGCGGCCAGCCGGAGGATTATGCCGAATGGGTGAAGCGCGGGGCGACCGGCTGGGACTGGCCGGTGATGAAGCAGGCGTTCCGATCCATCGAGGATCACGAGCTTGGCGACGATGGCGTTCGCGGCGAGGGTGGCCCGGTGCATGTCTCCAGCGGTCGGTATCGCTATCCGATCAGCGAGGCGCTGATCGCGGCGGGGGAAGAGATGGGGCTGGAGCGGCGCGAAGACCTCAACCGCGAGGATCAGGAAGGCGTCGGCTATTACAGCCACAACATCAAGGCGGGCCGGCGGCAGAGCGCGGCGGTGGCCTTCCTCCGGCCGGCGATGAAGCGCCCCAACCTACGAGTGGTGACGGGCGTGCTGGTGGACCGCGTAACGTTCGACGAGCGACGGCGCGCGACGGGCGTGGAGGCGCGCGTCGGGGGCAAGCCGCGCAGCTATGCCGCGCGCGGTGAGGTGATCCTGTCGGCGGGCGCCCTGTTGTCTCCCAAGATCCTGCAACATTCCGGCATCGGGCCGGCGGACCGGCTGCGGTCGCTCGGCATCACGCCGGTGGTGGACAGCGTGGACGTGGGCGAGCGGATGCTGGACCATCTCGGCTTCTCGATGCCCTACCGGCTGCGTGGCGATCCCGGCATCAACAAGGAGTTTCACGGCATCGGCCTCGCCCGGAACGTGCTGCGTTACTATCTGAAGCATGACGGGCCGCTCGCGACCGGGCCTTTCGAGGTGGGCGCCTTCGTTCGGACGGAGCCGGACGTGGAGCGGCCGGACGCGCAGCTTTACATGGGCGCCTTCACCTTTGCGCGTGGCGACGACAATTTCCCGGTGCCGCTGGCCGATGTGGAGCGGGAGCCGGGGCTGACGATGTACGGCCAGCTGCTGCGGCTGACGAGCGAGGGCAGCGTGCGCATCCGATCGGCCGACCCTGACGCGCCGCCGATCATCGAGCCGAACTGGATGACGACCCCGGAGGACCAGCACGCCGCCGTGGCGATGATCCGCTATATGCGGCGCTGGATGGATCAGCCGGCGATCGCGCCGCATGTCGAGCGCGAGCTGTTCCCCGGTCGTGCGGTGGACGATGACGAGGCGCTGCTGCTGGCCTTCCGCCGCTTTGCGATGTGCGGCACCCATGCGGTGGCGACGTGCCGCATGGGTAGCGACAACGCCGCCGTGGTCGATCCCGATCTGCGGGTGAACGGCGTGTCCGGGCTGCGGGTGGTCGATTGCTCGGTGATGCCGGCGACGGTTTCCGGCAACACCAATGCACCGGCGATGGCGTTGGCGTGGCGGGCGGCGGAGCGCATTCTGGCGACGGCGAAGGTCGCCGCCTGAACGCGACGGGCGTCGCCTTGCTTATTTGATGAGGACGGCGACGACCCGGCGCTGGGCCGGAGCGGTGCTCGGCAGGCCGGGCAGCGGCTGGCTCGGCCCGTAGCCCGCGACATCGAGCCGGCCGCTATCGACGCCCGCAGCCGTCAGCAGATCCGCGACGGTATGGGCGCGCTGTTCCGACAGGGCCTTGTTCTTGTCGGCATTACCGATCGAGTCCGTATGGCCTTCGATCCGGACGCGACGGCCCGCGAGGCGCGGATCCTGCAATGCGCTGGCGAACATCGTCGCGCGCGCCTTCGCTCCCGGCGTCAGTTCGGCCGAGCCGGAGCGGAAGGTGACGCGCAGATCATAGGTGCCGGTCTTGGCCGCCGGCGGCTTCTGGCGGGTGGCATAAGCCGGCTTCGTCGGACGATTGGCG
>CAXTTS010000143.1:0-8026 GCA_964247265.1 uncultured Sphingomonadaceae bacterium | reverse complement strand
CAGCCGGCCCGCCTCGATGATGTCGCGGGTCAGCGATATGTCCGCCTTGCTGGGCTTGGGATCGCCGCTCGGATGATTGTGGACGAGGATCAGCGAGGCGGTGCCGAAATCGATCGCCTTGCGGATGATCTCGCGAACATACAGCGCCGCCTGGTCGATCGACCCCTCGGAGACAAGATCGTCGCGGATCAGCTGGTTGCGGCTGTTCAGGTGCAGCGCGCGCACCCGTTCCACCGCGCGATCGGCCATGTCGACATGGAGATAATCGATCACCGCATCCCAGCTCGACAGGATCGGCTGACTGACCAGCTTCGACTTGCGCATGCGGAGCGCGGATGCTTCCGCGATCTTCAGCGCGCCAATCACGCCCTCGGTCAGCCCGCCGATCCGCGCCAGCGCCTCCGGATCGGCATGGACGAGCGCACCGAAGCTGCCGAACGCCGCGATCAGCCGTCGGGCGAGCGGCTTGGTGTCGCGGCGGGGAATGGCAAGGCTGAGCAGATATTCGACGAGTTCGTGATCCAGCAGCGCATCCGGTCCCTGCTCGATCAGGCGCCGGCGCAGGCGCGCGCGGTGGCCGCTGGCATCGTGGCCGGGATCGGGCTTCGCCTTGGGTTCAGGCGCGGGATCGGAGAAGAGCTGGTCCATCCGCCGCATCTGGGCAATGAACCCGGTGCAAGACAAGGAAAAGCGATGCCGAACCCCGAAATGCCCTCGCCGTCGGCCCTGCCGAACGGCTAGACCCGGCGGAATGGAGCAGAGGGAGGTGCCGCGGCCAGCGCGAGGGCGAAGGATGGCGGTGGCGCTGGCGGGCGTGATCGTGCTGGTGCCGATCGGGCTGTGGACGCAGCGCAAGCCGATAGCGCGAGACTTCGTCGATCGCACGCTCAGGGCCGATGGCGTGCGGGCGCGCTATACGATCGCCGATCTAGGCCTGGGGCGGCAGCGGCTGACGGACGTCTCGATCGGCGATCCGGCGGCGCCCGACCTGACGGCGGAGAGCGTGGAGCTGACGATCGGCTACGGTCTCGGCTGGCCGGGCGTGCGCGCGGTGAAGGCGCGCGGCGTGCGGTTGCGCGGTCGGCTGGTGGATGGCCGGTTGACCCTGGGCAGCCTCGATCGCCTGCTGCCAGCGGGTGGCGGCGGCCCGTTCACCCTGCCGGACCTGCGCGTCGATCTGGCAGACACGGCGATGCGGCTGGCCACGCCGGCCGGATCGGTGGCGTTGGCGGTGACGGGCAAGGGCAATCTGGCGAACGGCTTCGACGGCCGGATCGCAGCGCGATCGGATCGGCTGGCGACCGGCGGTTGCATCATCGCGCAGCCGAGCGCCCGGCTGGCCATCCGCATTGCCGATCGCCAGCCGCATGTGAGCGGCCCGATCGCCGCGGCGCGGGCGGATTGCGGCGCCATCGGCGTGGCCCGGCCGCAGGCGGACCTGACCGCCACCTTGGCGGAGGCATTGGCCCCCGTTGCGCTGGCGGCGCGCCTGACCACCGGCGCCGTCTCGCGCGGACCGGAGCGCGCCGAACGGCTGAGCGGCAATCTGGACTATGACAGGCGCGACGAGCGTGATCGGCGCGGCACGCTGCGCCTGCTGGCAAGCGCGGTGCGGACGCGCGAGGGCAGCGCGCGATCGCTCGGGCTGGACGGGCGCTACCGCTTCGGTGCCGCCGTGGCGCTGCGCGCCGGATCGGCGCGGCCGGTGCGGTTCGAGGGAATCGTCACGGCCGGCGGAATGGCGATCACGCCGCAGCGTCTGGCGGCGGTCGCGCGGCTGGGCCGCGCCGGTGGGGCAACCCCGGCGGGGCCGCTGCTGGCGGCCCTCTCGCAGGCGGCGTCGCGGGCCGGGCGCGATGCGGATGGGCGCGGCGATGTGGCGTTCGACGGGGATTGGCTCCAGGGCGCGAGCGGGCGGCCGCTCAGGGGCGAGTTCCGTCTGGCAGGCGCCCGGCTGACGAGCCGATCGGGCGCGAAACTGCGGCTGGCTGACGGCGACGGACTGCGCATCGATGCCGCGACCGGCGCCATGCAGATGGAGGGCACGGGATCGCTGGACGGCGGCGGCTTCCCCTCGGCACGGCTGCGGGTGCGGCAGGCGGCGGGGGATGTGCTCACCGGCGAGCTGATCCTCGCGTCCTATGTCGTGGATGGGGCGCGGCTGGCACTGACGCCGCTTGCCTTCCGCCGCGATCCCGGCGGAGCGGTGCGTTTCGCCACGACGGTGACGCTGGATGGGCCGCTCGGCGATGGGCGGGTGACGGGCCTGTCGCTGCCGATCGATGGCCGGGTTGGCGTCGGCGTGACGATCAACCCGGCCTGCGTGCCGCTGCGCTTCGCCTCGCTGGCGATCGCCGGCGTGAGGCTGGGCGCGACCCGCCTGCCTTTGTGTCCGGTAGGCGGAGCGATGGTGCGGGCGGGCGATGGCGCGCTCACCGGCGGCATGGCGATACCGCGCCCGCGCCTGAATGGCCGGGTGGGATCGCAGGCGCTGGAGATCACCGCCGACGCCTTGCGCGTCGATATCGGCACCCCCGGCTTCACCGCCGATGCGCTGGCCGTGCGGCTGGGCGCGGGTGACGCGCCGACCCGACTCGATGTCGCGCGGCTCGCGGGGCGGGTGGATGCGGGCGGCGTCGGCGGCCGGTTCGAGGATGCGAAGGGACGGATCGCCAATGTGCCGCTGCTGCTGTCCGGCGGCAACGGCCAGTGGCGGCTGGCGGGCGGGCGACTGGCGCTGAACGGCGCGCTCGCGGTTGCCGATGCCGATCCGGCGCCGCGCTACCAGCCGCTCGCCTCGCAGAATGTCACGCTGGCTCTGGCCGGCGGTGTGATCCGCGGGGCGGGCACCCTGCGCGAGCCGAAGAGCGGCCTGGCCATCGCCGAAGTGACGTTGCGGCATGATCTGGCCGCCGGGCGGGGCGGGGCGGCGCTGGACGTGCCGGGCATCACCTTCGGCCCCGCCTTCCAGCCCGAGGCGCTGACCCGCCTCACCCTAGGCGTCGTCGCCAATGTGGCGGGGACGGTGCGCGGCAGGGGGACGATCGCGTGGAGCCCGCAAGGCGTGACCAGCCAGGGCGATTTCGCCACCGAAGGCACCGATCTGGCGGCCGTGTTCGGGCCGGTGACGGGGATCAGGGGCAGCATCCACTTTTCCGACCTGCTCGGCCTGACCACCCCGCCCGGCCAGCTGGTAACGGTGGCGGCGTTCAATCCCGGCATCGCCGTGGAGGGCGGGGTGATCGGCTATCAGCTGTTGCCCGGGCAAAAAGTGGCGGTGGGCGGCGGCAAATGGCCGTTTTCAGGTGGATCGCTGATACTTGAGCCGACGATCCTCGATTTCGGCCAGCCGGTCGAACGGCGGATGACCTTCCGGGTGGAGGGCATGGAGGCCGGCAGCTTCGTCTCCCAGTTCGATTTCAGGAATATCGCGGTGACGGGCACGTTCGATGGCGTGCTGCCGATGATCTTCGACCAGAGCGGCGGGCGCATCACCGGCGGCCGGTTGGTGGTGCGCAAGGGCGGCGGCACGCTGGCTTATGTCGGCGAACTCACCGACAAGGATCTCGGCATGTTCGGCAAGCTTGCCTTCGACGCGCTGAAATCAATCCGCTACGACAATCTGACGATCGAGCTGGACGGCGCGCTGGACAGCGAGATCGTCAGCCGGATCCTGTTCACCGGCACGAACGAAAACCCGGTGGAGAAGAAGAAGGCGAAGGGCCTGCTGCGGAACCTGACCGGCCTGCCGTTCAAGTTCAATATAGTGGTGCGCGCGCCGTTTCGCGGGCTCACCAGCTCGGCGTCGGCCTTCGTCAATCCGGGCGGGCTGCTGGGTGGCGCGGTCGCACCCGCCAAGCCTGCCACCCCGGCCGTTCAGCCCCCGCTCAGCGAGGATAAGCGATGAAGCGCATGATGTTGACGTCGAAGCGATCGAGAAAGACGCGAGAGCGCATGATCCGGAGTGCCGTACCGCTGGTCGCCGCCGCCACGATGCTGGGCGGCTGCATCACGGTGAAGGCGCCGGAAAAGCCGATCGAGATCAATCTCAACGTCAATGTCAGGCAGGAGGTGGTCGTGAAGCTGCAAAAGGATGCCGGCGACTTCATCTCCCAGAACCCGGAGCTTTTCCCGCAATGACCCGCCCGAACAAGACGCTGCTGACCCTGGCCCTCGCTGCCGCGCTGGTTGCCGGCGCGGGCGGGCTCGCTCATGCACAGGCCGGCGATCCTGGCTTGCAGGCGGCGATCGCGCAGGGGATCGTCGGTGAGAAGGCCGATGGCTATCTGGGCATGGCCAAGGCCGGTTCGCCCGAGATCCGCGCCAAGGTGGACGCGATCAACATCAAGCGGCGCGCCGCCTTCACCCCGGAAGCCGCCAAGCGCGGCGTCACGCTGGAGGAATGGGCGGCCGCGATCGGTTGCAAGACGCTCGCCAGCCGGGTGTCGGACGGGCAGGTCTATCAGCTGCCCGACGGCGTGTGGCGGGTGAAATCGGGTGCGATCCAGCTTCCGGGAACGTGCGGCTGAGGGTGCTCTGCCGCCTATCCGCCCGATGTTGTTGACTTGATCCACCCCCCTTCCTAAAGGGACCGGGCCTCGGCGGGGTCGCTCTCAGGCATGTCCGCGCACGCTTGCCGCAAGGTGAGGGAGTGTGGATGTGGCGAAAGACGATCTCGGGCAGGATCCTCGAAGCGCGGAAGATGCGCGCCTGATGTCGCTCGACGAGCGACTGGCGGCGGCTCACCATGCGGAGACGATCAGAACCGGGACCAGACAGGAAAAGCCGGGGAAGGGATATTCCCAGGGCAATCGCGTGCTGGCGGAACTGATCGCGGGCCCTGCTGGCGGAGCGTTGATCGGCTGGCTGCTGGACCGCTGGCTGGGAACCTCCCCGTGGCTCCTGCTGGTGCTGCTGTTCGGTGGAATAGCGGTCGCTTTCAGGAACATCATCCGGATTTCCAACGAGCGCCCTGAATAGCTTCGGGGCGCTCGGCGCATAGCAGGGGGCAGGCAGCGTGGCGGCCGAATCAGGCAAGATCGATCCGATGCACCAGTTCCTGGTCGAGCCTCTGTTCGGCCGGCACATGGTGGTGGGCGGCTACGACATCTCGTTCACCAATTCCGCTCTGTGGATGGTGCTGACGCTCGGCGCCCTGTGGCTGTTCATGCTCGGCGGCATGAAGCGCGAACTGGTGCCCGGCCGCTGGCAGGCTGCGGTCGAGAGCATGACTGGCTTCATCGGCAACATGATGCAGGCGAATATCGGGCCGAAGGGCCGCGCGTTCACGCCTTATGTCTTTTCGCTGTTCATGTTCATCCTGATCGCCAACCTGCTGGGGATGCTGCCGATCGGCGTCGTCGGCCTCCACGCTTTCACCGTGACGAGCCACCTGACCGTCACCGGCGTACTGGCGGTGCTGAGCTTCTCGATCGTGCTGATCGTCGGTTTTGCCAGACACAAGCTGCACTTCTTCTCGCTGTTCGTGCCGCATGGCACGCCGCTGGTGATGATCCCGCTGATCTTCGCGGTGGAGTTGCTGTCCTTCCTCGTCCGCCCCTTCTCGCTGGGCCTGCGACTGTTCGTCGCGATGACGGCGGGGCACATCCTGCTGAAGGTGCTGGCCGGCTTCGTCATCAACGGGCTGAACGCCGGGCCGGGGATCGCCGCGATTGTCTCCATCCCCAGCTTCGTGCTGATGATCGGCATTACCCTGCTGGAACTGCTGGTGTGCGCCATCCAGGCCTATGTGTTCGCGCTGCTCACGTCGCTCTACCTGAACGACGCGATCAACCTGCACTAAGAATTTCGTCAACCTTATCATTGGTTTCACAAGGGAGTTTATCATGGACGCAGAAGCCGCAAAGCTGATTGGTGCCGGTCTCGCCGCGATCGGCGTGGGCATGGCCGCACTGGGCGTCGGCAACGTGTTCGGCTCGTTCCTCGAGAGCGCGCTGCGCAACCCGGCGGCCGCCGACGGCCAGCAGGGCCGCCTGTTCATCGGCTTCGCCGCCGCCGAGTTGCTCGGCCTGCTGGCGTTCGTCGTCGCGATGATCCTGCTCTTCGTCGCCTGAACCGACTATCTCCGGGGCTGGCCTAGGGCCGGTCCCGGCCCAATTTCCGGGACTTCTCGATGCCTCAGATCGCCCAGATCGCCGCTACCTATGCGTCGCAGATCTTCTGGCTGCTCATCACCTTCGGCCTGATCTATTTCGGGATCGGCAAGGCGATGCTGCCGAAGATCGAAGCGACGGTTGACGCGCGCGACAAGAAGATCGCCGATGATCTCGCCGCCGCGCAGCGCGCCCGCGCCGAGGCGGACGGCACCGAGGAGGCCTATCGCGCGGCGATGGACGCCGCCCGCGCCAGCGCGTTGAAGGCCACGCAGGAAGCGAAGGCGCAGGCCACCCGCGATGCCGAGGTGCAGGTGAAGGCGCGTGATGCGGAACTGCACGCGCAGAACGACGCCGCCACCGCCCGTATCGCCGCCTCTCGCACGCAGGCGCTCGCCAGCATCGAGGATGTCGCGGCCGAAGCGGCGCAGGACATCGTCGCTCGCGTGTCCGGCGTGATGGTCGATCGCAGCGAGGCGGCTCAGGCCGTGCGCGCCGCGATGACGCAGGCTTGAGGATCGCAAGATGATTACCGCAGACGCCGCCGCGAACACCGACGCCACATCCGCCGAGATCGCCGGCAACCTCGCCGATGCCGACAAGCTGGAGGGGATGCACGGCACCGCTTCCACCGCCGCTCATAGCGGGCCGGAGCATCTCGATCCCTATGCCTGGGGGATGACGGCCACCGCCTGGGTATCGCTGGCGATGATCTTCGTCATCGGCCTGATGCTGTGGAAGAAGGTGCCGGCGGTGATCGGCCGGGCACTCGACAAGAAGATCGCCGCGATCCGCGCGCAGCTGGACGAGGCCAGCCGCCTGCGCGCCGAGGCCGAGGCGCTGCGCGCCGAATATCAGGCGAAGTCCGCCGCCGCAGCCGGCGAGGCCGAGGCGATCGTTTCCCACGCCCGCGAGGAAGCCGAGACGATCATGGCCCAGGCCCGCACCAACGCCGCCGCGCTTATCGAACGGCGCGGCCGCATGGCCGAGGACAAGATCGGCGCGGCCGAGCGTGCCGCGATCGCCGATGTCCGCGCCACCGCCGCGCGCGCCGCCGCCGCCGCCGCCGCGACGATCATCGGCAGCCATCACGATGTGAACGCCGACCGTGCTTTGGTCGACCGGACGATTTCGGGTTTGAGCGGCACGCGCCTGAACTGAGGCCGTTCCCAAGGACATCGAGGGCGCGGCGGGGAGACCTGCCGTGCCCTTTCATTTGGGCGATCCGCTTAGGTCAGGAACGCCACCAGCGCATCGGGGTGAAGGCCGAGGCCGACGAAACCGGCGACGCTGAACACGATCCCGGTAATCCCGGCCGCCCAAGCCAGCCCCAGCAGTCCCCAGCTTTCGAGCAAGGCGGCGATCGCCGTCACCGCCAGCGCGATCGAGGCGAAACCGTCCGACAGGTCGAACTGATCGTCGCGGCGGCCCTGCGTGTCGTAATCGGCGGCGGCGGCCTGTGCCTGTGCCTTGAGCGCGGCAGTTTCCTGGCGATATTTGGCGATATGCGCTTCGGCATCGCGCATCGCGGCGGCGGCGGGTGCGCCGGCGGTGAGGCGGTAGCCGGTGGCGGCGACCTCCTCGATATGCAGTTTCACCCGCGCTGCCTGATATTCGTTCCAGCTGTCGATCTTGGCGGCGGTATCGGCCTGCATCGCCTGAACGATATTGTCGTCCTTGATCTTGGTGAGCGCCATCGAGACGCTGAGGACGACCACCGTGACCGCGATCATGCGGTTCATCGTGCGGTTGCCGGTGCCCGGTATGTCTGCGCTTTCCATGTCGCACGATCTAGGTGCGGCCGGTGGCGATTTCAGGTGAATTCGCTGTCATCCGGTGGGTGGCGCGGGCGGGCGCGCACTCCTAAATCGACGGCGTGAGCGACACCCCCAGCAGCGACCGTTTCCACGAGG
>CAXTTS010000142.1:0-8075 GCA_964247265.1 uncultured Sphingomonadaceae bacterium | reverse complement strand
CGGCGTCGCGATGCGGCGAGGCCGTGGCGACGAGCACGATGCGGCCGCCCGGTCGGATCAGCCCGTGGCGATGGATCACCGTTGATCCGAGCAACGGCCAGCGCCGCGCCGGCCACGCTGGCGGCGGCGGGGGAGGGCTGGCGGGCCGCCGCCACCGCCGCGTCCCCCGCCGACGATGCCCTGCTGGCAGCGGTGGCGCGCTTGTGCGATCAGGGCGCCGGAAGGGACGGCTGATGGCGAGCGAATATCACCTGATCGAGGATGCGGCCCCGGCGCGCGGGCGCGTGTGGCTGCGCTGGCTCATCCTGTTCCTGCTGGTCTTCGCTGCGGGCGCCGCCTCGATGGGCTATGTGCTGACCCACTGGCCGGTGGCGATGCGCTATATCGCCGGTGGCACCGCTCAGCCGGTGGCCGTGGCGGTGGTCAGCCGCCCGGCCGCGTCGCCCCCGCCCGCCACGCTGCCGGCATTCGATGCCGCGCGCGAGGCGCTGATCGAGCGGCGCATCGCGGGGCTGGAAAGCCGCATCGGCCAGATCGGCGCGCGGGCCAATGCCGCGGTCGGCAATGCCGACCGTGCCGAGGGGCTGCTCGTCGCCTTCGCCGCGCGCCGCGCGCTCGATCGCGGGGTGGCGCTCGGCTATATCGAGGCGCTGCTGCGCGATCGCTTCGGCACCAGCCAGCCGCAGGCGGTCGCCACGATCATCGCCGCCGGCCGCCAGCCGGTCACGCTGGAGGAGTTGCAGTCCGGCCTCACCGACGTCGGCCCGGCCCTGTCGGGCGGCGGCACGAACGAAAGCTGGTTGGACGGGGTGCGCCGCGAACTTTCCGGCCTGGTCGTGGTGCGGCGCGCCAACGTGCCGTCGCCCGATCCCGCCGATCGGCTCGCCCGCGCCCGGCGCGAGCTTGAGGCCGGGCATGTCACGACCGCGCTGGCCGAGGTGGCCCGCATGCCCGGCCGCGATGCCGCCGCCGGCTGGATCGCCACCGCTCGCCGCTATGCCGCCGCGCGCGATGCGCTGGACGTGATCGAAACGGCGGCACTGCTCGAACCGCGCGGCGTTCAACCGGCAGCGGTTTCGGCGCCATCCGCGCAGCCGCAACAGATGATCGGAGGCCAGCCATGAAGATCATATCCGCTCTCGCCCTCGCCGTGCTGGCGGTGCCGGCCGCCGCCGCGCCGCCGCTGCCGCCCAATCCGTTCCAGCAGCGGCTGCTCCAGCTCGACAAGCCGCGCCAGGCCGCCGCGCTGCGCAGCGCGATCGTCGACTCGGGTCAGCGTTGCGGCCGGATCGAGCCACCGGTCTATCAGGGCATCTACAAGAACACCTTCGTCTGGGCCGCCCGCTGCGCGCCCGGCGGCGAATATGCGCTGTTCCTCGGGCCGGACGGATCGGTGCAGCTGCGCCACTGCGCCGAGACGGCGAAGCTCGGTCTGCCCGCCTGCAAGCTGCCACCGCCGACCGTCACGCTGAAGCGCCGCTCTTGACCTGACGCGCCTGCGCCCCCAATTGGCAATCGGACCAATTCATTCCGATTGTAGCTTGGGAACAGCATGCGGCTCACCAGCCTTACCGATTATGCCGTCGTGATGCTGTCCGCCGCCGCGCGCCACGCGCCCGGCGCGCGGCTCAGCGCGACGATGCTCGCCGGCGAGACGGGCGTGCCGCTGCCGACCGCGCAGAAGCTGATGGGGCGCCTCGCCGCATCGGGCCTGCTCCATTCCGCGCGCGGCACCGGCGGCGGCTTCGTCCTCGCGCGGGCCGCCGCTGCGATCAGTCTGGCCGATATCGTCGAGGCGGTCGAAGGTCCGATCGCGATGACCGCCTGCGTCGAGGATGGCCGCCACGACTGCCTGCTGGAGGAGGCGTGCCGCGTCCGTCCGCACTGGTCCGCCGTCAACGATGCGGTGAAGGGCGCGCTCGGCGGGGTGTCGCTCGCGACGCTGGCCGCGCCCGCCGCCACGCTTGCAGGAACCCTGGCATGACCGACGTACGCAACCGCGAGGCGCATGACGCCGCCGAGAAGGCCTCCACCTACGAGTGGGGCTTCAACTCGGATATCGAGCAGGAGTTCGCGCCCAAGGGGCTGAGCGAGGATATCGTCCGCTTCATCTCGGCCAAGAAGGACGAGCCGGAATGGATGCTCGACTGGCGGCTGAAGGCTTATCGCCTGTGGCTGACGATGGAGTCGCCGGACTGGGCGAAGCTCAACGTGCCGCCGATCGATTATCAGGACGCCTATTACTACGCCGCGCCCAAGCTGAAGCCGAAGCTCGAATCGCTCGACGAGGTCGATCCCGAGATCCTGCGCGTCTACGAAAAGCTCGGCATCCCGATCGAGGAGCAGAAGGTGCTCGCCGGCGTCGAGGGCGGCCGCAAGGTGGCCGTCGATGCGGTGTTCGACAGCGTTTCCGTCGCCACCACCTTCCGCGCCGAGCTGGAACGGGCGGGCGTGATCTTCCGCTCGATCAGCGAGGCGGTGAGGGAATATCCCGATCTGGTGCGCAAGTGGCTCGGCAAGGTCGTGCCGATCCAGGACAATTACTTCGCCGCATTGAACGCCGCCGTCTTTTCCGACGGCACCTTCGTCTACATCCCGGAGGGCGTGCGCTGCCCGATGGAACTCAGCACCTATTTCCGCATCAACGCGGCCAATACCGGCCAGTTCGAACGCACGCTGATCGTCGCCGACAAGGGCAGCTACGTCTCCTATCTGGAAGGCTGCACCGCGCCGATGCGCGACGAGAATCAGCTGCACGCCGCAGTGGTGGAACTCGTCGCGATGGACGATGCCGAGATCAAATATTCCACCGTGCAGAACTGGTATCCGGGCGATGCCAACGGCGTCGGCGGCATCTACAATTTCGTTACCAAGCGGGCGCTGTGCTCCGGCCGCAACAGCAAGGTGAGCTGGACGCAGGTGGAAACCGGCTCCGCGATCACCTGGAAATATCCCAGCTGCGTGCTCGCGGGCGAGAACAGCGTCGGCGAATTCTATTCGGTGGCGGTGACGAACAACCGCCAGCAGGCCGATACCGGCACCAAGATGATCCATCTCGGCAAGGGCTCGCGCTCCACCATCGTCTCAAAGGGGATCAGCGCCGGACGATCGGACAACACTTATCGCGGCCTCGTCCGCGTCGGGCCGACCGCCGAGAACGTCCGCAACCACACCCAGTGCGATTCGCTGCTGCTGGGCAGCGAATGCGGCGCGCACACGGTCCCCTATATCGAGGTGCGCAACCCCTCGGCCCAGATCGAGCATGAGGCGACCACGTCGAAGATCAGCGACGATCAGCTGTTCTACGCGATGCAGCGCGGCCTGAACGCCGAGGATGCGGTGGCGCTGATCGTCAACGGCTTTGCCAAAGAGGTGCTGCAACAGCTGCCGATGGAGTTCGCCGTCGAGGCGCAGAAGCTGCTGGGCATCAGCCTTGAAGGGAGCGTGGGGTGATCCAATCTGGGAAACCAGAGGCTGCTTGCGCGAATCACAGTTCGAATATTGTGAATACGCTGCGAGTCACGAAGTTGCTTCACGGGGGAAATGCTGATGTCGATGGCGCAGGTTCTGCGGCTCAAACCGGCCTTCTCAGACGAGCAGGCGCAGGCGCTTGCCGGGCTGTTCGACGAAGCTGTCGCCACCAAGGCCGATCTGGATCGGCTGGACATCAAGCTCACCAGTGAGGTCGAGAAGCTTAGGCTTGAGGTGCAGCGCGACATCAAGGCCGCTGAGGCTAGGCTGATCGCGTGGGTGGTAGGACAAGGCGCTGCGGTTATCGGCATCCTGTTCGCATTGCTTCATTTTACCGGGAAATAACGTGCTCCAGATCACCAATCTTCACGCCGAAGTAGACGGCAAGCCGATCCTCAAGGGCCTTACCCTCGCGCTGAGCGCGGGCGAGATCCACGCGATCATGGGGCCGAACGGCGCCGGCAAGTCCACGCTCGGCTATGCCCTGTCCGGGCGCCCCGGCTACACCGTCACCGGCGGCAGCGTCAGCTTCGCCGGGCAGGATCTGCTCGCGCTCGAACCGCATGAGCGCGCCGCCGCAGGGCTGTTCCTCGGCTTCCAATATCCGGTCGAGATACCCGGCGTGTCGAACGTACAGTTCCTCCGCACCGCGCTCAACGCCCAGCGGCGGCTGCGCGGGCAGGCGGAATTGTCCGGCGGCGAGTTCCTCAAGATCGCCCGGGCGCAGGCCGACGCCCTCGGCCTCAACATGGATATGCTCAAGCGCCCGGTGAACGTCGGCTTTTCCGGCGGCGAGAAGAAGCGCAACGAGATGGTGCAGATGGGCATCATCGACCCGAAGCTGGCCATCCTCGACGAGACCGACAGCGGCCTCGACATCGACGCGCTGCGCACCGTGGGCGACGGCATCAACCGCATCATGCGCACGCCGGACAAGGCGGTGCTGCTCATCACCCATTACCAGCGGCTGCTCGATTATGTGCGGCCCGATTTCGTCCATGTGCTGGCGGACGGACGCATCGTCCGCTCCGGCGGGCCGGAACTGGCGCTGGAGCTGGAACGCGAAGGCTATGCCGGGACGATGGCGGCATGACGAAGGTCATGCGCCCCATGATCTTCGCGGGACCATTAGGCTTCGCCGCGTCGAGGGGCTGCGCCGCATGACGATCGCGCTCCCGTCCCCCCGCGACGAGGCATGGCGCTGGTCCGATCTCTCGGCCCTGCCGGCACTCGCCGAGGCACGTCCGGCCGGCGGCGCCACCGACATCGGCGATCGCTGGCTCGACCTGGGCGGCCCGCGCCTGCTGTTCGTCGATGGCCGGCTCGATGCGGCGCGGAGCGATCCGCGCGGGATCATGGTCGGCCCGGTCGCCGTCACCACCGATCACCCGCTCGGCCGCCTCGCCACCGGCGAAGGCTGGACGTTTTCGCTGGATCGCGATCACGCCACCACCGGGCCGATCGAGATCGTCCATGTCGCGACCGGCGGCGCCAGCCATCTGCCCGCCCGCATCACGCTGGCCGAGGATGCGCAGGCCAGCATGGTCGAGACGTTCGTCGGCGATGGCTGGGCCAACCGGCTTACCGCGATCACGCTGGATCATGGCGCGCGGCTGATGCGCAGCGTGCGGCTGTTGCAGGCCAGCGGCTTTGCCTCGCTGCGCGACGAGGCGGTGCTCGGGCGCGGCGCCAGCCTCGTCACCACCCTGCTCGGCGCGGGCGGGGCGGGGACGCGGATCGATGCGGCGATCACCCTGGCGGAACCCGGCGGCTATGCCGAATATGGCGGCGCGCTGCTGGCACGCGGCGATCAGCGCCACGATGCCGCCGTGGTCGTCCGTCACGCCGCGATCGAGGGGGCTAGCCGCCAGCTGTGGCGCGCCGTGGCCGACGATCGCGCCACCGCCAGCCTCGCCGCCCGCGTCGAGGTGGCGCGCGACGCGCAGAAGACCGATGGCGAGCAATCGCTGCGCGGCCTGCTGATGCGGCGCACCGCCACGATCAATCTGAAGCCCGAGCTGGAGATCTTCGCCGACGACGTGAAATGCGCCCACGGCGCCACCGTCGGCGAACTCGATGCCCGCGCCCTGTTCTATCTCGCCAGCCGTGGCCTGCCACCGGCGCAGGCGAAGGCGCTGCTGACCCGCGCCTTCGTCGGCGACGCGCTCGCCCGGATCGGCGAGGAGGCGGTGCGCGAGGCGTTCGCCGCCGATGCCGATACGTGGCTGGAGGCATCAGCATGACGGTCGCGCTCGATACCCGTCCGCTCGATACGCTCGCGGACTTTCCGGCGATCCCGGCCGGCTGGGCCTATCTCGATACCGCCGCCACCGCGCAGAAACCGCGTCCGGTGATCGATGCGATCGCGCGTGCCTATGGCGAGACCTACGCCACCGTGCATCGCGGCGTCTATGCCCGCTCGGCCGACATGACCGTCGCCTACGAGGCTGCGCGTCGCCGCGTCGCGACGTTCATCGGGGCCGGCAGCGCGGACGAGATCGTCTTCGTGCGCGGCGCGACCGAGGCGATCAACCTCGTCGCGCAGACATGGGGGCTGTCGCTGAAGGCGGGCGATCGCATCCTGCTCTCCCGGCTGGAGCATCACAGCAACATCGTGCCGTGGCAGCTGCTGCGCGATCGCACCGGCGTCGAGATCGACGTCGCCCCGCTCACCGCCGATGGCCGCATCGATCTGGATGCGGTGGAAGGGATGCTCACTCCGGCGCACAAGCTCGTGTCGCTGGCGCATGTCTCCAATGTGCTGGGCTCGATCCTCGATTGCCGCCGCGCCGCCGATCTGGCGCACGGCGTTGGTGCGAAGCTGCTGCTCGATGGCTGCCAGGCCGTGCCGCGCCTCGCCGTTGATGTCGCCGCGCTGGACTGCGACTTCTACGTCTTCTCCGGCCACAAGCTGTACGGCCCCACCGGCATCGGCGCGCTATGGGCGCGGCCGGAGATCCTCGCCGCGATGCCGCCGTGGCAGGGCGGCGGCGCGATGATCGATCGCGTCTCGTTCGAACGCACCACCTATGCGCCACCGCCCGCGCGGTTCGAAGCGGGGACTCCCCACATCGTCGGCGCGCTCGGCCTTCATGCGGCGATCGATTATGTCGAGGCGATCGGCCTCGATGCGATCCACGCCCACGAAACGGCGCTGGTCCGCACCGCGCGCGAGGCGCTGTCGCAGCTGAACAGCGTTACCCTGTTCGGCCCGGAGGAGTCCGCCGGCATCGTCAGCTTCGCGATCGAGGGGGTGCATCCGCACGACATCGGCACCATATTGGACGAGGAGCGGGTGGCCATCCGTGCCGGCCACCATTGCGCGCAGCCGCTGATGGATCATCTCGGCGTGTCGGCCACCGCCCGCGCCAGCTTCGGCGTGTATAATAACGAGGCGGACGTGGCCGCATTGGTGCGGGGGTTGCAACGGGTGACGAGAATATTCGGATGAGCGACGAGAACAGCATCACCACCGAGGAGGTCAGCTCCGTCACCCCGCCGCCGCGCGCGCGGGTGGAGCAGGAAACGGCCGAACCTCGCCACCGGGCGGACTATCTGGAGGGCTTTCTCGCCACCACACCCACCGATCTGCCGGCCGGCGAACCCGGCGGCGCGGTCTATGACGAGGTGATCGCCGCGTTGAAGGACATCTTCGATCCCGAAATCCCGGTGAACATCTACGATCTCGGCCTGATCTACGGCGTCGACATCACCGGCGATGGCCACACTGTCGTCACCATGACGCTCACCACGCCGCATTGCCCCGTCGCCGAATCGATGCCCGGCGAGGTCGAGATGCGTGTCGCCGCGGTCCCCGGCGTCGGCGTGGCGGAGGTGAACCTCGTCTGGGATCCGCCGTGGGATCCGGCAAAGATGTCCGACGACGCCAAGCTCGAACTGGGGATGCTGTGATGGCGACGACGACTCGCGTGCGGCCCGCCGCGCTGATCCTCACGCCCTCGGCAGAGCAGCGGATCGCTGATCTGATGGCGAAGGCGCCGGACGGGGCCGTCGGCGTGAAGCTATCGACGCCGCGCCGCGGATGCTCCGGCTTGGCCTATTCGGTTGATTACGTTACCGAAATAGACCCGTTCGACGAAAAGATCGTCACCCCCAGCGGCGACTTCTACGTCGATGGCGGCTCGATCCTCTATCTGATCGGATCGACGATGGCGTGGGTCGAGGATGACTTCACTGCCGGCTTCGTCTTCCAGAACCCCAATGCCAAGGGCGCCTGCGGCTGCGGCGAAAGCTTCACGGTATAGGCGCGGCGGGGCCTCAGCCCTGCCGGCTCTCCAGCGACGATTCCCACGCCACGGCATCGCGCACGATCGTGTCGAGATCGTCCAGCCGCGGCCGCCAGCCGAGCGTCGCCTTGATTGCGGCATTGTCCGCCACCAGCGAATCGGGGTCGCCGGGGCGGCGGGCTTCCATCCTGCGCTCGATCTTGCGGTTGGTCAGGCGATCGACCGCATCCAGCACCTCCAGCACCGAGAAACCGCGCCCGTAGCCGCAGTTCAGCCGATGGCTGCGCCCCGGTTCCGCCACCAGCGCATCCAGCGCGATCACATGCGCCTCCGCCAGATCGCTGACATGGATATAGT
>CAXTTS010000141.1:0-8225 GCA_964247265.1 uncultured Sphingomonadaceae bacterium | reverse complement strand
GCCGCCTGCCCTGCCCCAGCATCACCGCCGCTCCCGCCACCATCCGCGCCATACGGGGCGACAGCGGCGCGTGCGCGAGGCCGAGCATCGGCGACACCAGCACCGCCACAGCCACGGTCGGGTTGCGCTCCGCCAACAGGCGCAGGATCAGGTGCCCGCCCATCGAATGGCCGATCAGCACATGCGGCGGCGGGCTCCGCGTGATCCACGCCGCCGCAAAGCCGGCCACATCCTCCACCATCGCGTCGAACTCGGCGGCCCCGCCGCCCTCCGCCCGCTGCGATCCGCCCTGCCCGCGCCAGTCGAACCCGGCCAGATGCCACCCGCCGCCATGCCAGTGGCCCAGCGCCTCCAGATATTTCTCGACGAAATCGCCGCGCCCGCCCTGGAACAGGATGCTGCCCCGCGCGGCACCTTCCGTCGCCCAGTCGAAGGCGCGAAGCCGCCATCCGGCATGGCCCGCCGCCTCGTACAGGCGCAGGCCGGGTGGCGATGCCCGCCGGTCGAAGGATGGGAAATTCATTCGTGCTGGTTACGGTTTAGCAAGTGCGAACGTCTAGTGCCGCCGGCGATGACGCCCTGGCCGATCCTCGCGCTCGCCGCATCGCTGTCGCTCCTGCTGCTGGTCGCCGCGTGGGGGGATCTGCGCACGCGCATCATATCCAACCGGCTTAACGCCGCGATCGCTTTGTCGGCCCCGCTCTGGTGGTGGGCGCACGGATTGCCGCTGTGGCCGGATGTCGCGTGGCAGATCGGCCTCGCCTTGCTGGTGTTCGGCATCTTCGCCGGTGCCTTCGCGCTCGGCATGATGGGCGGTGGCGACGTCAAGATGATCGGCGCGCTCGCTCTGTGGCTCCAGCCGTGGGCGCTCGCGCGTATGCTGGTCGTGATGGCGCTGGCCGGCGGCGTGCTCACGCTGGTCACTCTGGTCGAGCATCGCCTGCGCAAACGCCCGGGGCAGCCCGAAATTCCCTACGGCCTCGCCATCGCAACGGCGGGGCTGTGGGTGATCGCCAATGATATCTTAACCAGTCTCGGTCACTAACAAGCTCAACCAATTCGGACAATGCTGGGGGGCGACGGTCGCCATGGATGGAAAAAGGCTTGTGCTGCTCGTCGGCGCGCTACTGCTCGCCGGGGTCTCCGCCTTCCTCGCCCGATCGATGATGATGGGCGGCGGCGCGCCGAGCGCCAGCGCCGCGCAGCAGGCCACCGGGCCGGAGGTGCTGGTCGCTATCCGCGCGCTGCCGGTCGGCACGATCGTCGGGCCGGAAAGCCTGCGTTTCCAGCCCTGGCCGAAGGACATGGTCGAGAACGCCTACTACACGCGCGGCGCGGTCGATCCGAACACGCTGAACGGCGCCGTCGTCCGGTCGGAGATCACCGCCGGCCAGCCGCTCACGATGGGCGCGCTGGTCAAGCCCGGTGATCGCGGCTTCCTCGCCGCCGCGCTCGGGCCGGGGATGCGCGCCGTCACGGTGCCGGTCTCCGCGCAGAGCGGAGTCGGCGGCTTCGTCTTTCCGGGCGATCGCATCGATCTGGTTCTCACCCAGCAGGTGACGGGCGGCGGCGACGGCCCCCCGCTCAAGACGTCGGAGACGATCATCCGCAACATGCGCGTCCTCGCCACCGATCAGCGCACCGACAACACGCCCTCGACCGACGGCAAGACGGTGGTCACGCCGTCCGCCACCGTCACGCTGGAGGCCACGCCCAAGATCGCCGAGAAGATCGCCGTCGCGCAGACCATCGGCACGCTCTCGCTGTCGCTCCGCTCGATCGCCGACAATACGGCCGAGCTGGAACGCGCCATCGCCTCGGGCGAGGTCACGGTGCCGCAGAACGCCGACCCGAAGGCCGAAAAGCAGATGCTGCTGCAGATCGCCTCGCAGCCTGCCGACAGCGATACCACCTTCACCGTCGGCGCCGATGTGTCGCGCTTCCAGCGCCGCACGGTGCCCGCCAAGCCCGCCGCCGGCGGCGGGGAGATGCCGCCCGCGGGCGCTCCGCAGATGCAGGCCTCGGCCGCTGGCCTCGTCGCCCGCCCGGCCGGCCCAGTGATCCGGGTGGCTCGCGGCAACAACGTCACCGAAGTGCCGGTGGGGGGGAAGTAAGATGCGCCTCAAGACCTTGCTCGAACATGGCGCGCTCGGCACCGCGCTCGCCGCCGGCCTCGCCTTCGGGCTCGTCGCCGCGCTGCCCGCCACGGTGCTTGCCGCGCCGATGGTCGGCCAGCCCAGCGATACCGTCACGCTGTCGGTCGGTCGCGGCCAGGTCGTCCGCCTCGCCTCGCCGATGAGCGACATCTTCGTCGCCGACGACAAGACCGCCGACGTGCAGGTGCGCTCGCCCACACAGCTCTACATCTTCGGCAAGATGGCGGGCGAGACCACGATCTACGCCACCAACAAGGCCGGCCAGACGGTCTATTCAGCCAACGTCCGCGTCGGCGCGAATTACGGCACGGTCGGGTCGATGCTGCAATTGGCGATGCCCGATGCCTCGATCACCGCCACGCCGATGAACGGCCTCGTCCTGCTCACCGGCACGGTCGCCTCGCCCGGCGATGTCGAGGAGGCGCAGCAGCTGGTGCAGGCGTTCGTCGGCAAGGATACCCAGGTCGTCAGCCGCCTCCGCACCGCCACCCCGCTCCAGGTCAACCTGCACGTCAAGATCGCCGAGGTCAGCCGCGAGCTGTCCAAACAGATCGGCGTCAATCTGCTCACGCGCGACTCGACCGGCGGCTTCCAGTTCAACATCGCGCAGGGGCGCACCTTCGGCGGCATCGGCACTGCCGATATCAGCGGCCTGCCCAAGCTCGATGCCTCGTCGGTATTCGGCCTGCCGACCGGATCGATCAGCCTGCCGTTCGATCCGAAGACCGGCCAGTTCCTCACCTCCGGCGGCACCGCGTTCGATTTCAGCAAGCTCGGCATCGGCGCGGGCAAGACGGCGCTGGGCATCGCCGGCCGCCTGTTCGGCGTCGATGTCGCCTCCGCGCTCGATCTGGCGGAGGCGGACGGCCTCGTCACCACGCTGGCCGAACCGAACCTGACGGCGCTATCGGGCGAAACCGCCAGCTTCCTGGCGGGCGGCGAGGTGCCGATCCCGATCAGCCAGGCGCTCGGCACCGTCTCGGTCGAATATAAGCAATATGGCGTCAGCCTCGCCTTCACTCCCACCGTGCTGGCGGATGGCCGCATCTCGATGCGGGTGCGGCCGGAGGTGTCGGAACTCTCCACCGCCGGCGCCGTCACGCTCAACGGCTTCAGCATCCCGGGCTTCACCACCCGGCGCGCCGAAACCACGATCGAGCTCGGCTCCGGCCAGGCGTTCATGATCGGCGGGCTGATGCGCAACACCCACACCAACCAGATCGACAAGGCGCCGTTCCTCGGCGACGTGCCGATCCTGGGGGCGCTGTTCCGCTCCAACAGCTTCCGCCGCAACGAGACCGAACTGGTCATCGTCGTGACGCCCTATCTGGTGAAGCCGGTCAACGCGAACCAGATCGCCTTGCCGACCGATGGCTATAAGGGGCCGACCGATTTCGAGCGGGTCGTGATGGGCCAGAGCTTCAGCGGAAAATCCGGCGGCGAACGGCCGAAGCCCAGCATGGCGCCGCCCGTCACCGCCACCACGCCGTCCGTCGCGGCGCCCGCCGCCGCGCCGCCGCCCGCCGCCAAGGGCAAGGGCAGGCCGGGCAAGGACGCCGTCGCCCCCGGCTTCTCCTTCTGAGGATCGATCGCATCATGGAGAGCAGAATCATGCGACGCATCACCACCACCGCCCTGATCGCGCCGGGCCTCGCGCTCGCGCTGGCGCTCGGCGGCTGCGGCCCGGTCAATCGCGGGCTCGGATCGGCCAACCAGCCGGTCGTCAGCCGCACCGATTATGTGCTGGACGTATCGGGCGATGCCCTGCGCTCGGGCTCGGCGGCGGAGGCGGCGCGGGTCGATGCGTGGTTCTCCGCGCTGGGCCTCGGCTATGGCGATCGGGTCACGATCGACGATCCGGCCCGCTCGGCCGATGAGGGCGTGCGCGATGCGGTCGCCGGCGTCCTCGCCCACCACGGCCTGTTGCTGAGCGACGCCACCCCCGTCACCGCCGGCCAGATCGCGCCGGGCGCGGTGCGCGTGGTCGTCAGCCGCAGCGTCGCCGCCGTGCC
Organism: uncultured Sphingomonadaceae bacterium; assembly: GCA_964247265.1. Classification (GTDB taxonomy): domain Bacteria; phylum Pseudomonadota; class Alphaproteobacteria; order Sphingomonadales; family Sphingomonadaceae; genus Alterirhizorhabdus. The sequence continues at coordinate 4,057 of CAXTTS010000141.1, read as the reverse complement.
CGATTGCCCGAACTGGCACCGCCAGTCGCAGCCCGAACTCGCCAGCTCCACCATGTCCAATTATGGCTGCGCGACGAACACCAATCTCGCCGCGATGATCGCCAATCCGGAAGATCTGGTGCGTGGCGCATCATCCGATGCCACCGATACACGGTCGGTCAACAAGGCGATCGGCGCCTATCGCAGCGCACCCAGCACGGCGGCGGCGGGCCTCAAGTCCGAATCCACCAAGGCGGGCAACTGATGAACGCCCCCTTCAATCCGCGCGGCGCCGCCACCCTGCGGGAGCCGTTCGCCGCCTTCGTCTGCGACGACGCCACCGCCGATCTGCTGAAGCCGGTCGTGTCCGAGATGGGCTGGGCGCCCGAAAAGATCGGCAAGGGCGGCCTGCGAAACGCGGTGCAGACGCTGTCGATCTCGGCCAGCCCCAACATCCTGTTCGTCGATCTCTCCGAAAGCGGCGATCCGCTCAACGACATCAACGCACTGGCCGAGGTGTGCGAGCCCGGCACGGTGGTGATCGCCACCGGTCAGGTCAATGACGTGCGGCTCTACCGCGATCTCGTCGCCTCCGGCATCCAGGATTATCTGCTGAAGCCGTTCAGCATGGATCAGATGCGCGATGCCATCGCCCATGCCCAGCTGACGATCGCCGGCCCGCGCATCAGCGAGGCGGCGGTCGAGCGGCCCCACCTCACCACCGCCGTGATCGGCGTGCGCGGCGGCGTCGGCGCATCCTCGATCGCCTCGTCGATCGCGTGGCTGTTCGGCGAGAAGACGCGCCGCTCCACCGCCCTGCTCGATCTCGACGTGCATTTCGGCACCGGCGCCCTGTCGCTCGATCTCGAGCCGGGTCGCGGTCTGACCGATGCCATCGAGAATCCCAGCCGGATCGACGGGCTGTTCATCGAGCGCGCGATGGTGAAGGCCAATGAACGCCTCTCCGTCCTCTCGGCCGAGGCGCCGATCAACCAGCCGCTCACCAGCGACGGCACCGCCTTCTTCCAGTTGCAGGAGGAGATGCGCGCCGCTTTCGAATGCACCGTCATCGATCTGCCGCGCGCCATGCTGATCCAGCACCCGCATCTGCTGAACGAGGTGCAGACCGCGATCGTGGTGACGGAATTCACCCTCGCCGCCACCCGCGATGCAATCCGCATCCTCTCCTGGCTCAAGGCGAACGCGCCGCAGACCAAGGTGATGGTCGTCGCCAATCGCGTGCCCGCACCCGGGCTCGCCGAAATCGGGCAGAAGGATTTCGAGGCCTCGATCGAACGCAAGATCGATCTCGTGCTGCCGTTCGATCAGAAGGTCGCCGCGCAATCGGCGAAGCTCGGCAAGCCGATGGCGGAGGTGGCCAAGGCCGGCAAGATCGGCCCGCTGCTCGGCGGCCTCGCCGCGCGGCTGATCGCCAGCGTCGAAACCGGCGAGGCCGCTCGTCCCGGCGGGCGCTCGCTGCTCGGCAAGCTCGGCGACTTCCGCGCCAGGCTGCCGGGCCGCAAGGCGAAGCAGGCGTAAGGCGGGGGTGCGGCGGGAGCGGCGACGATGACGGGATTCATGCCTTTCCTGCTGATGACGCTGGCCATCTTCGGCATGCTGGCGATGGGCGTGCTCGCCTTCACGCCCCCCTCCACCGGCAAGGCCTCGTCGCGCCGGCTGGAGGCGGTGAAGGGCCGCCATGCCGAGGATGCGGTGATGGCCACGCAGATGCGCCGCATCCTCGCCCATCAGGATACCAGGCTCGATCTCGCCTTCACCCGCCTGCTGCCGAACCCCGCGGTGCTGCGCAAACGGCTGGCGATGACGGGCAAGGACTGGACGTTCGGCCAATATCTGCTGGTCAATGGCGGCATCACGATCGTGATCGCGGCGCTGGCGATGTTCAAGGGCGCGCCGCCGCTGCTGGCGCTGCTCGGCGGCATGTTCGTCGGCATCGGCCTGCCGCACATGGTGATCGGCCATCTCATCAAGAAGCGGGTCAAGGATTTCAACGCCAAGTTCCCCGATGCGATCGAGCTGCTGGTGCGCGGCCTGCGCTCCGGCCTGCCGATCAGCGAGACGCTGGGCGTCGTCGGCAGCGAGGTGCCCGGCCCGGTCGGCGTCGAGTTCCGCTCCGTCACCGACAAGATGAAGATCGGCCGCACGATGGAGGCGGCGTTGCAGGATACCGCCGATCGCCTCGGCACGCCGGAATTCCAGTTCTTCGTCATCACCCTCGCGATCCAGCGGGAAACCGGCGGCAATCTTGCCGAAACCCTCTCGAACCTGGCCGACGTGCTGCGCAAGCGCTCGCAGATGAAGCTGAAGATCGCGGCCATGTCCTCGGAATCCAAGGCATCGGCCTACATCATCGGCGTGCTGCCGTTCATGGTGTTCGGCTCGATCCTCTACATCAACCCGGAATATATGATGAAGTTCTTCCAGGACGATCGCCTCATCGTCACCGGACTGGGCGGTCTGGTGTGGATGGGCATCGGCGCTTTCGTCATGCGCCAGATGATCAACTTCGAGATTTGAGGAGGCCGCGATGATCGCCGCAACCGGCCCGAAGATCCTGGGCGTCGACATCTTCAGCGTCGCCACCCTGTTCATGGCGGTGGCGCTGGCCGCCCTGCTGGTCGCCGTCTACGCCGCCACGACCGTGCGCGATCCGATGGCCAAGCGCGTCAAGGCGCTCAACGACCGGCGCGAGCAGTTGAAGGCCGGCATCACCGCCTCCACCAACAAGCGCCGCACCAAGCTCGGCCAGAGCACCGAGACGGCGGACGTGCTCCGCTCCTTCCTTCAGTCGCTCAAGGTGTTGCAGACGGAGCAGCTGAAGGCGGCCGAGGTCAAGCTGGCACAGGCCGGCATCCGTTCGAAGGATTGGGCGCTGGCCGTCATCTTCGGGCGCATGGTGCTGCCGATCGTGCTGGGCGGCACGATGGTGGTCGGCGTCTACCTGCTCGGCTGGTTCGGCGACTGGTCGCCGATCAAGAAGTTCGGCCTCGTCGCCGGCTCGCTGATCCTCAGCTACAAGGCGCCGGACATCTTCCTGAAGAACAAGATCGACAAACGCTCGAAGGAGATTCGCAAGGGCCTGCCCGACGCGCTCGATCTGCTGGTGATCTGCGCCGAGGCGGGCCTTACCGTCGATGCCTCCTTCCACCGCGTCGCCCGCGAACTGGGCAAGGCCTATCCCGAACTCGGCGACGAATTCGGCCTCACCGCGATCGAACTCGGCTTCCTCACCGATCGCCGCTCCGCCTTCGAGAATCTCGCCAGCCGCGTCGCGCTCGATGCGGTGCGCGGCGTCGTCACCACCATGATCCAGACGGAGAAATACGGCACCCCGCTCGCCTCCGCGCTCCGCGTCCTCTCGGCCGAGTTCCGCAACGAACGCATGATGCGCGCCGAGGAAAAGGCCGCGCGGTTGCCCGCGATCATGACCGTGCCGCTGATCCTGTTCATCCTGCCGGTGCTGTTCGTCGTCATCCTCGGTCCGGCGGCTTGCTCGATCAGCGACAATTTCGTCGGCAAATAGCGGATAAAAGGAAGCTCACGTCCCGCCCTCTCTACCGCGTAAGGGGAGGGCCGGGGTGAGAGCTTCCTCCTCCCCGTCATCCCGGCAGCGGAACACCCCCCACTCCCGCTCCGTTACACCCCCGAAAGGGAGTGCCGCCATGCCAGCCTTCACCATCGAACAATGGGCGATCCTCGCCCTCGTCCTTGTCCTCGGCTGGTTGCTCGGCCTGCTCTCGCGCCACGGTTCCTCGAAATGGCGGCGCGCCTATGAGGACGAGCGTGCGCTCCGTCGCGACGACGAGGCACGGATCGCCGCCGCCAACGCCCGGATCGTCGACCTCGAACGGCAGGCGCCCGTCGGTGTCGGAGCACCCGGCAGCATCGCCGCCGCCGCGTCCGGCCGCCGTGACGATCTATCGTTGATCCGTGGCGTCGGCCCGGGTGGTGAACCCGCCTCAACGATGCCGGCATCCACGGCTACCGCGACATCGAGGCGCTCTCCGCCTCCGACGAAGCCGCGCTCGAAGGCCGCATCGGCGCCGCACCCGACACC
>CAXTTS010000140.1:6458-8288 GCA_964247265.1 uncultured Sphingomonadaceae bacterium | reverse complement strand
GCATCGGGCAGGCTGACGAAACCGAACGGCTGGCTCGCCCAGATGATGAACTCCTCGGCCAGCCGCGACAGATGCAGGCTGCACTGGGTCGCCGCCATCAGATAATCGAGCGCGAAATCCCGATCCGATACCGAATCGAGCGAGTTGGCGGTCGGCCCGTCAAAGCCCAGCGCCTGCGCGGTTGCGAAGCGATCGATCGGAAAGCCCGTTCCCGCCAGCGCCGCCGCGCCCAGCGGGCAGCGGTTCAGCCGCGCCCGCGCATCGGCGAAGCGCGATCGATCGCGCGCGATCATCTCGTGATAAGCCATCAGATGGTGGCCCAGCGTCACCGGCTGCGCCACCTGCAGATGGGTGAAGCCCGGCATCACCGATGCGGCATGTTCGCCCGCGCGCGTCACCAGCGTCACCTGCAACGCCATCAGCCCGGCCTCCACCGCGTCGATCGCGTCGCGCACCCACAGGCGGAAGTCGGTCGCCACCTGGTCGTTGCGCGATCGCGCGGTGTGCAGCCGGCCCGCCGCCGGCCCGATCAGGCTGGCGAGGCGGCTTTCCGTCGCCATGTGGATATCCTCCAGCGCCAGATCCTCCGGCACCCCCGCATCGGCATAGTCCTCGCCGATCCGGGCGAGGCCGCCGGCGATCTCGGCGGCGTCCGCATCCGAAACGATGCCCTGTTTCGCCAGCATCGCGACATGCGCCTGCGATCCGGCTATGTCCTGTCGCCAGAGTCGCTTATCGAACGGGATCGAGGCATTGATCTCGCGCATCACCGCGGCCGGGCCTTCGGCGAAGCGCCCGCCCCACATAGAATTGGAGCTATCCGTGCGGTCTTCGATTGCCCTGATCCTTCTAGCGCTGCTTGCCGGCTGCGATAAGCAACAGCCGAAGGCGCCGCAAGGCGCCGTCGCCGAGATGGGCGAGAGCATCGGCAAAGTCGATGTCGCCCATGCCGGCCAGCAGGGGCCGGCCACCCCGTTCGCCGATCCGCAGGGCGGGCCGGCCAGCCTCGCCACCTTCCGCGGCAAGCCGCTGATGGTGAACCTGTGGGCGACATGGTGCGGCCCCTGCGTGCGCGAGATGCCAACGCTTGATGCGCTGGCCGCGCGCGAGGCCGGCCGGTTCCGCACGATCGTCGTGAGCCAGGATCTCCAGGGCCAGTCGGTCGTCGCGCCCTTCTTCGCCAGGCAAAAGTTCACCACCCTCACGCCCTATGTCGATACCAAGAATGTGCTGATGACGGCGATCGGAACCGATACGCTGCCGACCACGATCTTCTACGATGCGGCAGGCAAGGAGCAATGGCGCGTTACCGGCGCGATGGACTGGTCGGGCGAGCGCGCGAAGACCCTGATCGAAGGCGCGCTGAACCCGCCCGGCGGCAAGAGCTGAGCACGGCGATGATCGAGCCGCGCATCAGCCTGATAACCCTCGGCGTCTCCGATCTGCCGCGCGCGATCGCCTTCTACGAGGCGATCGGCTGGCGGCGGGCGCTGCGCGCGGCGGAGGGCGTCGCCTTCTTCCAGCTCGGCCCGCTCGGCCTGTCGCTCTATCCCGACGCCGATCTCGCCGAGGATGCGAAAACCGCGCCACGCGTCGGCACCGGCTTCCGTGGCATCAGCCTGGGCCACAATGCCCGCACCCGCGAGGCGGTGGACGCCGCGATCGCCACGATGCTCGCCGCCGACGGCACGCTGCTGGTGCCGGCGGAGGAGAAGTTCTGGGGCGGCTATGGCGGCTATGTCGCCGATCCGGACGGCCATGCCTGGGAAATCGCCTGGAACCCCGCCTTCCCGCTCGACGAAACCGGCGCGATCACCATCCCCGCCTGAC
>CAXTTS010000140.1:0-6358 GCA_964247265.1 uncultured Sphingomonadaceae bacterium | reverse complement strand
GCCACGGCACGCTCATGCCCCGCTTCGGCTTCCGCCAGTCGTGCGGCATGCACCGTCCGCGCCGTCTCGCTCGCCACCCGGCCGAGCAGCAGGCGCAGCGGCGGCGTCTCGCTTTCCACGGCGGCGATGATCGCCTCGGCGGCGCGCACCGGATCGCCCGCCTGCGTCCCGTCATAGCCCGCCAGCATCGCCTTGCGGGAAATCACCTCGGCATAATCCTCGATGGCGTCGGCGGCGACACGGATCGAGCGGCCGGCAAAATCGGTGCGGAACGCGCCCGGCTCCACGATCATCGCCCGGATGCCGAGCGGCGCGCCTTCCTTCGCCAGTGATTCGGTCAGCCCCTCCACCGCGAACTTGGTGGCCGAATAATAGCCGGTGGCGGCATTGCCCGCGATGCCGGCGATCGAGGACAGGTTGATGACGAAGCCGGATCGCCGCGCGCGCATCCCCGGCAGCACGGCCCGGGTCAGCGCGGCCAGGCCGAAGAAGTTGGTTTCGAACTGGGCGCGCACCTCGGCATCGCTCGCCTCCTCGATGCCGCTGATGAAGCCATAGCCGGCATTGTTCACCAGCACGTCGATCCCGCCCCACGCCTCCGCCTGGGCCACGGCGTCGGCGATCTGGTCGGGCTTCGTCACGTCGAGCGGCAAGGCGATGGCGCGATCCCCCGCGCCGGCCACCAGATCGGCCAGCGTGGCGGGATTGCGCGCCGTCGCCACCACCCGGCCGCCGCGCGCCAGCACCGCCTCCGCGATCGTCCGCCCGAAACCGGCCGAGCTGCCGGTGATGAACCACGTCCTCGCGCTCCAGTCTGTCATCATGGCATAGTTCCCGCGTTTGTGTAGAATTTACCGATCGACAGGCTCATCGTGGAGCGCAGCGACGCCATCACGCGAAGATCGTCCGCTTTTCCGAGCCGAATCGCAGTTCGTCGCATTATCCCAGCGTCATGTTTGTCAGGTCGTCACAAGCGACGGCCAAGGGAAGGGAAAGACAATGTCCGAACCACAACGCTCGCGCGCCGTTTTCTCCACCGAGGATTTCCGCCTGATCCGCGATGCCGTCGCCCATTACACCCGCGAGGTTCAGGACAAGCCCGAATCCGTCAAATATGCCAACCTCTATCACCGTCTCGGCCGCCTCGCGGCGTGAAGTGCAAGGGCGGGGTCATTTGCCCCGCCCGCCTATCAGTCACGCAGCAGTTCGTTGATCCCGGTCTTGGCGCGCGTCTGCGCATCCACCCGCTTCACGATCACCGCGCAGTAGAGCGACGGCCCAACCGTCCCGTCCGGCAGCGGCTTGCCCGGCAGCGCGCCCGGCACCACCACCGAATAAGCCGGCACCCGCCCGACGAACACCTCGCCGGTCGCCCGGTCGACGATCTTGGTCGACGCGCCGAGATACACGCCCATCGAGAGCACCGCGCCCTCCTCCACGATCACGCCTTCGGCCACTTCCGCCCGCGCGCCGATGAAGGCGCCGTCCTCGATCACCACCGGGTTCGCCTGCAGCGGCTCCAGCACGCCGCCAATCCCCGCGCCGCCCGAAAGATGCACGTTGCGGCCGATCTGCGCGCAGCTGCCCACCGTCGCCCAGGTGTCCACCATCGTGCCCTCGCCGACATAGGCGCCGATGTTCACGAAGCTCGGCATCAGCACGACACCCTTGGAGATGTGCGCGCCCGCACGCACCACCGCGCCCGGCACCGCGCGAAAGCCGCCGGCGCGGAACTCCGCCTCGCCCCAGTTCGCGAACTTGCTCGGCACCTTGTCCCAGCCCGGCGCGCCGGCCGATCCGCCGTCCACCAGCGCATTGTCGTTGAGCCGGAACGACAGCAGCACCGCCTTCTTCAGCCACTGGTTCACCACCCAGCCGCCATCCACCTTCTCGGCCACGCGCACGCGGCCCGCGTCCAGATCCGCCAGCGCCTGGCGCACCGCCTCGCGCACCGCACCCGTGGTCGCCAGGCCGATGCCGTCGCGCGCGTGCCACGCCTGCTCGATCACCGCCCGTTGGTCGCTCATGCCGTGTCCCTCGTGATAGCGTGCAGCCATTCGCCGACATCGGCGATCTCATAATCGACATAGTTCGGCTGGGGGTGGTCGCCCGCCTGGTCGGAGCCGTTGTTGACCCACACCGTCGTCATGCCCAGCGCCTTGGCAGGCTTCAGGTTGCGCGCCATGTCCTCGACGAACAAGGCGCGCGTCGGCTCCACCTTCAGCGCCGCGCACATCGCCGCATAGGCCGCCGGGTGCGGCTTCGGCTGATAGGCGCAGGCATGGATGTCGTGGATCGCCTCGAAACTGTCGGAAAGGCCCAGCCGCGCCAGCACTTTGCGCGCATAGGGTTCGTCGCCGTTGGTGAACACCAGCTTGCGCCCCGGCAGCAGCGCCAGCGCCGCGAACAGTCGCCGGTCCTCGGCCAGCACGTCCATCTCGATATCGTGGACGAAGCCGAGGAACTCGTGCGGATCGATCGCGTGCGTCCGCATCAGGCCGGACAAAGTGGTGCCATGTTCGTGGAACAGCGCCTTCTGGATCGCCCGCGCCTCCACCCGGTCCACCCCGGTCAGCCGCGCGACATAGTCGGTCATGCGCTGGTCGATCAGGCCGAACAGGTCGGTGGACGCCGGATAGAGCGTATTGTCGAGATCGAAGATCCAGCTGTCGATATGGCGGAGCGCTTCCAGCATTGCCCGCGCCGTCTAGCGGGGGCATGAGGGAACGGCAACCGGGGGCGGTGGGCAAGACCTTCGGCAACCGCATCTCGGCGGCTATTTGGGGGATGTTACCGATGTCGCTGCGTATTCCGGGCCTGCTGCGGACGACCAGCGCCTTCTGGCTCCTCGCGCTGGCCGCATGTGGCGGCGGTGGTGGCGGCGGCGTGAACTCCACGCCCACCCCCACCCCGAGCACGCCCACCCCCAGCACGCCCACTCCGCCGCCAGCGCAGACCGAACCGCCCACCACCACCACGCCCACCCCGCCGGTCACGCCCACCACCCCCTCCACGCCGACCAATTTCGACACCACCGAATATCGCAACTCCGGCGGGCTGGTGCAGGCCAATGCGATCACCGCCTATAATGCCGGCTTCACCGGGCGCGGCGTCGTCAGCGCGATCGTCGATGGCGGGATCGACCTTGCGAACGGCGATTTCGCCGGCCGCATCAGCGCCGCCTCAGCCGATGTCGCGGGGTCGCGTGGCACCATCCAGGATACCGGCGGCCACGGCACCGCGGTGGCGGGCGTGCTCGGCGCCTCACGCAACGATACGGGGCCGCTCGGCATGGCGTTCGAAACGACGCTGCTGATCGCCAAGTCCGATACGCCGGGCAGCTGCGCCACCAGCGACGGCTGCAAGCATCTCGACTCAGCGATCGCGCGCGGCGTCGATCTCGCCACCGCCAACGGCGCCCGCGTCATCAACATTTCGCTCGGCGGCTCCCCGGCGGAGGGGGTGCTGGCGCAGGCGATCGGTCGCGCCACGGCGGCCGGCATCATCGTCGTCATCGCCGGCGGCAACGATGCCAGCGCCAATCCCGATCCGCTCGCGCAGATCGCCAATGTCGATGCGCAGGCGCACGGCCTCGTCATCATCGCCGGCGCGACGAACCAGGCCGGCGACATCGCCAGCTTCAGCGACCGGGCCGGCAACGGCGCCGACCATTATCTGATGGCGCTGGGCGAGCGGGTGCGCAGCTACGATCAGAACGGCGCGCAATTCCTCTACAACGGCACGTCCTTTTCCGCGCCGCTGATCGCCGGCGCGGTCGCTTTGCTGGCGCAGGCCTTTCCCAACCTCACCGGGCAACAGATCGTCCAGCTGCTTTATTCCACCGCCACCGATCTCGGCGCCGCCGGCACCGACGCCACCTACGGCCACGGCGCGCTCAATCTCACCCGCGCGTTCCAGCCGCAGGGGCAGGCGGCGCTCGCCGGCTCGGCCGTGCCGGTGTCGCTCGCCGGCAACGGCACCCTCTCCGCGCCGATGGGCGATGCGCTGGCCAAGGGTGGCGCGTCGGCGGTGATCCTCGATGGCTATGGCCGCGCCTACGATTATGCGCTCGGCGCCACGCTCGCCCGCCCGGCGCCCGCGCTCAAGCTCGCGCCCGCGCTGGCGGGCGGCGTACGCCACCGCTCGCTGGCGAACGGCAGCGGCACCGTCGCCATGTCGATCGCGTCCACCGGCAGCGATTCGGCGGTCGAGCGGCTGATGCTCGCCCCCGGCGAGGCACGGCAGGCGCGCGCCATCGCCGGCATGGCCGCCAGCCGGCTTTCCCCCGATCTGGCGCTCGCGGTCGGCTTCGCACAGGCCGGCGCGGCGCTCGGCGATGTGCTGCGCGGGGCGCAGGGCGATGCGTTCCTCGTCTCGGGCGATCCGATCGACACGCCGGGGTTCGAACGGCGCGCCGGCAACGGCGTCGCGCTGCGTCGCACGCTCGGCCGCCTGGGCCTCACCGTCACGGCCGAGAATGGCGATGCGCTGGTCGGCCGGACCGACGCGAATGATCCACGGCGGAGCGATCTCGATCGGCATCCCTATGCCATGCTGGCGGTGTCGGTCGATCGCACGGTCGGCCCGCTCGCCATCGTCGCGGGCCTCAGCCACCTGCGCGAGAATAGCACCGTGCTCGGCGCGCGCTTCGGCTCCGCCTTCGGCAGCGGCGGCGCCGCCACCGAGTTCGCCGATGTGAAAGCCACGCTGTCGCCCGGCGCCGGCCTCACGCTCGGCGCGGCGATGCGTCGCGGGTGGACCCACATGGCGGCGGGTGGCGCCGCCACCGGCGGCAGCCTGCGCAGCGGCGGCTATGCCTTCGACATCGCGCGGCTGGGCGTGATCGGCCGCCGCGATCGGCTGGCGCTGCGTTTCTCGCAGCCGTTGCGCGTCTCCTCGGGCGGCTATGCCCTGTCGCTGCCGGTCGCGTATGATTATGCCAGCGGCGCCGCTACCTTCGCCGCCACCCGGCTCGATCTCGCGCCGCAGGGCCGCGAACATGATGCGGAGGCGAGCTGGTCCGCGCCGCTGCTCGGCGGCTGGCTCACCACCAACCTCTACTGGCGCACCGATCCCGGCCACGACGCCTCGCTGCCGGATGATGTCGGCGGCGCGCTGCGTTACGCCTTGTCCTTTTAGCGGGTCCTTCTAGCGGATCAGGCCGGTTCCAGGATCGCGCAGAATTCCTGCCGGTTGAACGGCGTATCGTACACCGCCACCGTGCGCATCCGCGTCAGCCCCAGCCGGAACAGGATCTCCAGGTTGGTGCGGAAGCTGTCGGGCGTGAAATACCAGGCGTGCACGTCGATATAATCGCCCTGCTTGTCGTCATAAGCCTCCAGCGCCGCCGCCACCCGCATCGCATCGTCCGGCCGCAGCGGATCGCCATGATCGCCGGCCCAGTGCCGGCCGGGATCGTTATGCGTCGTCATCGCGACATGCTCGATCACGCTAACCAGTGAGTGAAGCCGGTTGGCGCCGCGATGCGCGGCGACGATCGCCGCGATGCTGCTCTCCGCCATGAAGTGATCGAAGCAGTACCGCTTGTCCGGCACGATCAGGTAATAATGCCCGCCCGGCGCCAGCACCGCCGCCACATCGTTCAGGTGCGCGATCAGGTCGGGCTGATGCTCGATGGCATGGGCACTCACCACCGCGTCGAAGCGATCGGTGACGTCGCCCAGCCCGCCTATATAGTCGATCCGCGCCGGGCAGCCCTCGGTCGGCAGGCCCAGCGTCGTGGCCCGCGCGCGCAATTGTTCGGCGGTCAGCACGTCGAGATAGCGCACATTCTCGCCGGTCAGCACCGGGGCGCAGAACGGGCCGATCTCCAGCGCCGATCCGGCGGCGCGCGGCAGTTCCAGCAGCGCCTCGCGCGTCGCCAGTGGAGAGGCGACGCGCCCCTCCGCGCGGCCGAACGCCACGTAATGCGCATACGCCTCCGCCGGGGAGAGATCACCCAGATCGTCATGCTGCATCCGGTAATGTTCGGCGTCGAACTCGGCCGTTATCTTTATTGGCATCGCCGTCCACTATTCTCGCGAAGATGCTGCGCCGTATCGCGCGCGGATCGCACGCTTGCCAATCGACCAGGCCGGCAAGACATGGTCCGTTACGGATGATTCCAGCAGGCAAATGCTTTGATTTTGCCTCGCCTCCCCGCATTATCGCGCCGCAACAGGATGGCGGATGTGGGCTTCGGCACGGTCGGATGCCGCAAAGGTCGATCTCTGTTGCGCGATATGCCGGATCGGCCGGATTTCAGGGGGGCCGAATGGCACGGGGATGGGCATGGCTGACATTCTGATCGCGGGCGGCGGCGGGCAGCTGGGCCAGGCGCTGGCGGGCGCCGCATGGC
>CAXTTS010000139.1:0-8295 GCA_964247265.1 uncultured Sphingomonadaceae bacterium | reverse complement strand
CCTTCTGGAAGATCACCTGCTTGGCGGCCTGCGCGGCGATGCGGCCGAACTCGATGTTCGGCAGCGGATCGACGATGAAGTCGCCGATCTTGGCGTCCTTCTGGAGCTTCTCGGCTTCCTTCAGGTTCACCTGCTTGAAATAGTCCTCGACCTCCTCGACGACCTCCACCACGCGCCACAGCCGCATGTCGCCCTGCTTGGTGTCGATCTTGGCGCGAATGTCGTTCTCGGCGCCGTAGCGCGAACGGGCGGCGCGCTGGATCGCATCCTCCATCGCCTCGATCACGATCTCGCGATCGATCAGCTTCTCGCGCGCGACGGCGTCGGCAATGGCGAGCAGTTCGGCCTTGTTGGCGGAAATGGCGGTGGCCATGACGTCCTCTATCCTTCCGTGGAACTTGTGTCGGCGCCCTCGGCGGGCATGTCCTCGATGATCTTGTCGGCGCCTTCGGTCGAAAGCGGCGCGGTGGCGGCGATCAGCGCGTCGGTCAGCAGCAGCTTGGCGTTCGCGATCGAAGCCAGCGGGATCAGCACGTCGCCCACCCGCTCGGCGTGCAGCCTCACCTGCTCGCCATCCAGCCCGTCGAGCCGCCCGTCGAACTGCTTGCGCCCGTCCAGCGGCACGGCCAGCCGCACCCGCGCGTCGAAACCCTTGAAGTCCTCATAATCCTGCCGCCGCGTCAGCGGCCGGTCGATCCCCGGCGAGGATACTTCCAGCCGATACGCTTCCTCGATCGGATCCTCGGCATCCAGCACGTCGGAAATGCGGCGGGAAAGCGCCTCGCAGTCGGTAAGCAAAAGCTGCCGCGTATCTGGCCGCTCCGCCATGATCTGCAAGGTCGGATCGCTCTTGCCGCCGAACATCGCGACGCGAACGAGCGCGAGCCCCAAGGCCTGCGCCTCGGGTTCGATCAGCTTCGTCAACAACGCGATATCGGCCATAGGTCTCCTGAACGACATAAGCGCCCGCAACAGCCGGCTCCGGGGGGAGCCGACCTCGGCAAAGTTTCCAATGTCGAGAGGACAAGCGCGATATAGCCCGCTTTGGCGTCAGCGACAAGACTGCAACGTTGCCGCAGGAAAGGCGTTCGCCGAACAGTAACCCGCCGTCCGTTCGGAGTATAACATGCGCCTGCCCCCTCTCGTCGCGCTCGGCGCGCTGCTTCTCGTCGGCTGCGGCAGCCCGAGCGAAGCCGAATCGCCGGCATCGACGCAGGCGCCGATCACCGGCGCGCGCGACTTCGCGCCGAAGCCATTCAACGTGGTGCCGGTCGCCAGGTTCGATGCGCCTTGGGCGATGGCCTTCCTGCCCGATGGCCGGCTGCTGGTGACGGAGAAAGCGGGCCGGATCATGCTCGACTCGCTCGACGGCAAACATCGCCGCGCAGTGGCGGATATCGCCGGCGTCGATCATGCCGGGCAGGGCGGTCTCATGGATATCGTCCTCGATCCCGGCTTCGCGCGGAACGGGCAGATATATTTCAGCTATTCGCACGCCGGGCCCGGCGGCAAGGGCGTGGTGCTGGCCCGTGCCACACTGTCCGGCGCGCGCGGCGCCGAGCGACTGACCGACATCGAAACGCTGTTCAGCGCATTGCCGCTGGTCGATGGCAACGGCCATTATTCCGGCCGCATCGCCTTCTCGCCCGATGGCCGATATCTGTTCTTCACCAATGGCGAGCGGCAGAAGTTCGATCCGGCGCAGGATCCGAAATCCACTCTCGGCAAGGTGCTGCGGCTCAACCTCGACGGGACGCCGGCGGCGGACAATCCGCTGGCAGCGCGGGGCTTCAACCCGGCGATCTGGAGCTACGGCCACCGCAATTTGCTGGGCATCGCGTTCGATGCAAAGGGCCGCCTGTGGGAATTGGAGATGGGGCCGAAAGGCGGCGACGAGCTCAACCTGATCCTGCCCGGACGAAATTATGGCTGGCCGATCGTCTCCAACGGCGATCATTATGACGGCAGGCCGATCCCGGATCACCCGACCCGCCCGGACTTCGAGGCGCCCAAGGTCAGCTGGAACCCGGTGATCTCGCCCTCGTCGCTGATGATCTATTCGGGAGCGATGTTCCCGGCCTGGCAGGGCAGCGCCTTCATCGGCGGCCTGTCGAGTCAGTCGCTCGTCCGCGTCGCCTTCGATGGCGACAAGGCGCGCGAGGCCGAACGCTTCGACATGGGCGCGCGCATCCGTGCGGTGCGACAGGGGCCGGACGGCGCTCTCTGGCTGCTGGAGGATGGCGAAAGCGGCGGCCGCCTGCTGAAACTCACACCGCGCGGCTAGCGAGATAATGCTCGTCGCTGTGCGAACCGTCACAGCCACGTCCGCGCCCGCCCATATGAGGGGCGGCGAGGCGGGGCGGTATGCGACCCACCGTTCCGTCTCACCCTTCCGCCGCCGTTAACCGCATCTTGCCCTCAAGCGTGCCAGATGCGCCCTGATGAAGCCGAGGCGAATCACCGAATTGGACGCGATGCGCGGGCTGGCGGCGCTCGCCGTCGTCCTGTTTCATCTCACCACCCGCTTCGATCGCGTATATGGCCACCTGACCCATCCGGCGCTCGCGCTGCCGTGGGGCCATTATGGCGTGCAGTTCTTCTTCGGCCTCTCCGGCTTCGTGATCTTCATGACGCTGGAGCGCACCCGGCGCGCCGGCGACTTCATCGTGTCGCGCATCTCGCGCCTCTATCCGGCCTATTGGGCTGCGGTACTGCTCACCACCGCCGTCACGATGCTCGGCCCGCTGCCCGATCTGCGCCGGGGCGGCGGCACGATCCTCGTCAATCTCACCATGCTCGAAGGTTTTGCCGGCCTGCCCTATGTCGATGGCGTCTACTGGACGCTGGCGATCGAGCTGGCTTTCTACGGCTGCATGTTCGGCCTGTGGCGGTTGCGCCTGTTGCCCCGGATCGTGCCGATCCTGATCGGCTGGATGGCGCTGAAATGGCTGTGGTGGCTCCACCCGAACCTGTCCTACGCCATCGGCATGCTGCTGGTGCAGGATAATATCCCGTTCTTCGCCATCGGCATCTGCGCCTACCGCCTGCACGCCGGCGAAAGCCGCCTCGTGGCGTTGCTGCCGGTGATCGCCTGCGCGCTCGTCACGATCGGCGTGATCGACGGGGCGGAGAGCCTGCTCGTCGCCGCGCTCGTCACCGCCACCTTTCTCGCCTTCGCCACTAACAGCCTGCGCTGGCTGCGCTGGTCGCCGTTCGTCTGGCTCGGCGGCATCTCCTATCCGCTCTATCTGCTGCACGAGAATATCGGCTTCGTGCTGCTCGCCAGCCTCAAGGCGGCGGCGGTGCCGACCAACCTCTCGATCGTCCTCGCGCTGCTGGCCTCGCTCCTGCTCGCATGGGCGGTCAGCCGCGTGATCGAACGGCCCGCCCTGCGCGCCATGCGCGCCGCGTGGCAGCGGATAGCGCCGCCGCGCAAAGATGCGGCATAGCGCACCGCCTCATGCTAAGGGGCGGCATGGCCGAGATATTCGAACGACACCGCCAGCCCTGGACGCCGGACGAAATCCAGAAGCTGCACAAGCTGGCCGCCAAGGGCATGGCGCTCAAGGCCATCGCCAAGGCGCTCACCCGCAGCGAGGAATCGGTCAAGGTCCGCGCCAAGGCGGACGGCCTCGGCATCGCCAAGCTGCGCTGACCCTGCCGCTTTCGCGAGGCGCGATCGACCGGCGATCGGGGTAAGGCAGGACATGCCGATCGCCAGCCTCGATCACGTCAACATCCGCACGGCTCGCCCCGCCGACAGCATCGCCTTCTATCGCGACGTGCTGGAGATGACGGTCTCACCCGCACCTGGCGCGGCCGACCTGGCGCATGGCGGCTGGGTGATGGTGGCGGATCGCGCCGTCGTCCACATCGGCCACAGCGATGCGACCTATCCCAGCGACGGACGCGTGCCGTTCGATCCGGGCGGTGGCAGCGGCCCGGTCCACCACATCGCCTTCGCCTGCACCGATCATGGCGCCATGAAACGCCGCCTCGCCGAACGGGGCATCGCGATCGACGAAAACAGCGTCGTTGCGATCGGCCTGCGCCAGATCTTCCTGCGCGATCCCGCCGGCGTGCTGATCGAGCTCAATTTCTGGGGAGACTGATCGGCTCGCCCGCCGCGATCGCCCGCGCGATCACGGTCGCCTCGGCAGCCGGCAGCCTGCGCGCGGCAAAGCCGAACAGCAGCACCACCAGCGGCACGGTGCAGAGCGCCGCGCGGATCGCGAAGCGCAGATCGCCCGTCGCATCGCTCACCAGCCCCACGGCATAGGGGCCAAGACCAAGGCCGATCAGGTTCGTCGCGAGGAATTGCAACGCCGTCGCCGTGCCCCGCATCCGCGGCAACACCTGATCCTGGCAGCTCGCCATCACCGGCCCCAGCCACATCGTCAGGCACAGGGTCGCGAAGAAGCAGGTGACGTAGAAGGTTGTCACGTCGCTCGTGCTATATTGCCACAGCGACAGCAGGCAGGAAAGCGTCGCCGCCGCCATCGCCACGTGCACCCGGCCGGCGGGGTGTCGCCGGCGCCACGCATCGGCGATGATCCCGCCCAGCGCCGTCCCCGTGCCGCCCGCCACCGCCGAGATCGCGCCGAGCGTGAAGCCGTCCCGCGCCTCCAGCCCCAGATAGGTTTTGCCGTAGAGGAAGATGAAGGCGGTCAGCGCATAGCTGCTGAAGCTCAGCATCCCGCCGCCGACCGCCAGCGCCACGAAGCTCGGCGTGCCGATCACCAGCCGCGCCGCCACCGGATCGCGCAGCCGGATCGACTGCACCCAGCTGACGGTGGCATAGACGCCGATCGCCACCGCGATCCATTGCACCATGTTGGTCGTGATGCCGATGCCGCCGATCGTCATCGCCACGGCGCGCTTGGCCGGTGCCAGCATCCCGTCCGTCGCCCGCACCAGCAGCGCCGCACCGATCGCGCAGGCGGCCAGCAGCACCGCGTTGCGCCGCACCGCCGCCGCACCCGCTCCCCAGCGGCGCAACGAAACGAAGGTGAACGGCGGAAAGATCGCGCCCATCTCGCGCAATGTCGCCCGGAACGGGTGGGCGTCGCCCGCATGGCTATGCCCGTCGATCGCGCCGCGCGCCGGCTCGCGCACCGTCGTCACCACCAGCAGCGCCAACAGGATACCGGGCGCGCCCACCGCCAGATAGGCCGCCTGCCACCCCGCCAGGCCGAACGGCGCGCCGCCGCCGGCATAGGCCGCATCCCACGCCGCCACGATGCTGCCGCCGATCATCAGCGAGGCCCCGACGCCGAGATAGATGCCGCTCGAATAGATGGCCAGCGCCGTCGCCCGCTGCGCCTTCGGGAAATAATCCTGCAGCAGCGAGAAGGCGGCCGGCGCCGCGCTCGCCTCGCCCACGCCCACGCCCATCCGCGCCGCCGCCAGCTGGCCGAAACCGCGCGCCGTCCCCGACAGCACCGTCATCGCCGACCAGAAGGTGAGGCCGAGCGAAAGCGTCCGCACCCGGTTCCAGCCATCCGCCAGTCGCGCCAGGGGCAATCCGAACAGCGCGTAGAACAAGGCGAACGCCGTGCCGTAGAGCAGCCCCAGCTGCGCGTCGGTCAGCCCCAGATCCGCCTTTAGATAAGGCGCCAGGATCGTCACGATCTGCCGGTCGATGAAGTTGAAGGCATAGACCAGCGTCAGCAGGCCCAGCACATACCAGCGATAGCCGCCGGGGCGGACAGGTTCGGTCATCTCATCCCCGGAACAGCGAGGCGGCGACCTTTAGAGGCTTCGCCGCGCCCATCAACCCAGCGCTCATCAACCCAGCGGCCCATCAACCCAGCGGATACCGTTCCACGATCATGTAGGCCGCGCCATCCTGCGCCAGCACGCTCTCGTACAGGCAGGTCTCGCTCATCTCATACGCCTCCGAGGTGACGCGCCCCGCCGGCAGCGCGCCCGCCGGCGCCCCGCGCGAGAAGCGGGCGATGGTGATGTGCGGCAAATAGGCGCGGCCCTCGGGCGGGATGCCGACACGGGCGAGCGCCTGCGTCACCTTCGCCTGCAACCGCGCCACCGTCTCGTTCGGCGTCACGCCCACCCACAGGCTGTCGATCCGGCCCTTGCGGTCGAACGCGCCGAACCCGTCCAGCGCCAGCGCGAAGCGCGGGAAGTGGATCGCGCCCAGCGCCGCCGCGATGTCCTCGCCACGATGGCGATCGACCTCGCCGATGAAGCGCAGGGTCAGATGCAGCTGATCCTCCCGCTGCCATCGGGCGGACGCGATACCGCCCATCAACCCGAGCAGGTGGGCGCGCATCGGGGCAGGGGGGCGGAGCGCGACGAAAAGACGGTGCATGATAGTTCCAGCAATGAATCGACACAAAGAGGGGCCGCCGCTTTCCCTTGTATTCGCGCCGCGCGGGGCCGATATTCCGGTATAGGCGATCCCGCTGTCGGGAGCCGCTTTATCGGGAGTTTTCTTGCGATGGCAAACTGGTCTGACCCCCGGACGACCGCTACGGCGAGACCGTCGTCGGTCGGAGCACGGGGGGCGGAAGTCGATGCGGGGCTGCGGTCCTACATGCTTTCCGTCTACAACTATATGGCATCGGGCGTGCTGCTCACCGGCATCGTCGCCTTGCTGTTCGCCGGATCCGGCTATGCCGCCACGGTAATGCAGACGCCGCTGCGCTGGGTCATCATGCTGGCGCCGCTGGCCTTCGTGATGGTGCTCAGCTTCGGCATCCAGCGCCTGCAGACGAGCACGGCACGGATGCTGTTCTGGGCCTTCTCGGTCGCGATGGGGCTGTCGTTGTCGACGATCTTCCTCGTCTACACCGGCACCTCGATCGCGCAGACCTTCTTCGCGGCAGCGGCGGCATTCGCGGGCCTCAGCCTGTTCGGCTATACGACGAAGAAGGATCTGTCGGGTTTCGGCACGTTCCTGATCATGGGCGTTGTTGGACTGCTGGTCGCCTCGGTGATCAACATCTTCCTGCATTCGAGCGCGATGTCCTTCGCGATCAGCGCGATCGGGGTGCTGCTGTTCGCGGGGCTGACCGCTTATGACACGCAGCGGATCAAGAGCATGTACTTTCAGGTCGCGGGCAGCGATCTCGTCGGCAAGACGGTGATCATGGGCGCGCTGTCGCTCTATCTCGACTTCGTCAACATGTTCACCTTCCTGCTCCAGTTCATGGGCGACCGCCGCTAATTCAACGGCAGGCAGAAAGAAGGCCCGGTGGAGGGATCCGCCGGGCCTTTTTGTATCTGCGGATCAGCTGGCGGACGCAGAGGGCGGCATCAGCGCATCGTCGAGCGCCGCCGCCCGGATGTAAGCGGGACGGGCGGTGAGGCGGTCACCATATTCTTGGAATGCCGGGCGCGATTCGAACGAGCCGAACATCATGCCCCAAAGGATCTGCGAGCCGACATAGACGTCGGCGGCGGTGAACGTCTCGCCAGTGATATAAGGCGTCGCGCTGATCGCACGTTCGAGTGCGTCGATCGTCTCGTCGAAGCTGCCATAGCCGACCATCATCGCCTTGCCGCTGGCGTCGACCCCGAGCGACTTGTTGGTCACCGCCGATTCCACGGGTCCGGCGGCGAAGAACATCCAGCGGTAGTAAGCGCCGCGTGCGGGATCGCCGGCGGCGGGAGCGAGCCCAGCCTGTGGAAATGCGTCAGCCAGATAGGCGCAGATCGCCGCACCTTCGGTGACGACGATCCCATTGTGGGTGATCGCCGGAACCTTGCCCATCGGATTGACCGCGAGATATTCGGGAGCCTTCATCGTGGTGCCGAATTCCAGCACCTCGGTGCGGTAGGGTTGTCCAATCTCCTCCAGCATCCAGCGGGCGATACGACCCCGCGACATCGGATTGGTGTAGAAGACCAGTTCGTCGCTCATTTCAGTCTCTCCCTGAGGAAATTGACGGTGCGGCCCCAAGCGAGCTTCGCCGCTGCGGCATTGTAGCGCTCGGCCGACGTGTCGTTGTTGAACGCATGATCGACGCCGAGATAGGTGAAGGCGGTGGCATCGACATGCGCGGCCTTCAGCGCCGCGACCCACGGCGCGCCGGTGGCATTCACGCGATCATCCTTGCCGGCATAATGCAGCAGCATCGGCGTCTTGACCTTCACGGCTTCTGCCGGGTCCGGCGCGGGTCCGTAATAAGGCACGCCTGCGGACAGCAGCGGGCCGGCCGATACGGCCAGGCGGTTGACCAGTGCGCCGCACCAGCAAAAGCCGACGACGCCGACCTTGCCGTTGGCGAGGCGGCTCGCCTTGAGCCAGCGCAAGCCTGCGACACCGCGTGTGAC
>CAXTTS010000138.1:0-8318 GCA_964247265.1 uncultured Sphingomonadaceae bacterium | reverse complement strand
CTCGGCACCAAGGGATCGGGGCAGACGCCGTGGAGCCGGTTCGGCGACGGGCGGCTCACGCTGAAGGGCGGCGTGCGCGAGGTGCTGGCGACCGAGATGCTGGAGGCGCTCGGGGTGAACACCTCCAAAACCTTCTCGCTGATCGAGACCGGCGAGGCGCTGCACCGGGGCGACGAACCCTCGCCCACGCGGTCGGCGGTGATGGTGCGGCTGAGCCATAGCCACATCCGCATCGGCACGTTCCAGCGGCTGGCCTATCTGAAGGACGGCGAGGCGATGGCCCGGCTGGTCGATTACTGCCTGCGCGAACTCTATGGCGAGGAACCGGGCGACGAGCCGGCCGCCCGCCTGCTCGCGCTGGTGGTGCCGCACGCGGCGGCGCTGGCCGCGAGCTACATGGCGGCGGGCTTCGTCCACGGCGTGCTGAACACCGACAATATCAACATCACGCTGGAAAGCTTCGACTACGGGCCGTGGCGGTTCGCGAAGACCTGGGATCCCGGCTTCACCGCCGCCTATTTCGATCATCAGGGGCTATACGCATTCGGCCGTCAGGCGCAGGCGATCCACTGGAACGTGGTGCAGCTGGCGATCGCGCTGCGGACGCTGGTGGAGGCCGAGCCGCTGGTGCCGGTACTCGATACGTTCGCCGCACAGTTCGAGGCGGCGTTCCGCGACGCGATCTTCGCCCGGCTGGGCATCGCGCCGCGCGGCGACGAGCCGGACATGGCGCTGCTGGGGGCGATAGAGGCCGCACTCAACGTCGAGAATGCCGAGGCGAGCGGCGTGACGATCGACCGCTTCTTCTTCGACTGGCGCGGCGGGCGGCTGCGCGACAGGAGCAGCCGCCGCTACGACGACGACCGTTTCGCGCCCTTCGCGATGTCGATCGGCGGATTTGCCGGCACCGCAGCCACCGATCATTCCTACTGGCAAGATGCTGAGCCCTGCGCCATGCCTATAGAGGAGGTGGAGGCGATCTGGGCCGGGATCGCGGAAGGAGACGACTGGACCATGTTCGATGCGAAAGTGGCGGCGATCCGGCGCATGGGCGAAGCGATGCGCGGCGGCAAGGCGGTTGCCCCTTCGGGCACGGCGGCGCACTGATGGCTTCCGCAGCAGAAAGCGCCTTCACGATGTCGTCCGCCGAGATCGTATCGACCGAGCCGGCCACCGGCGCCGTACTGTGGCGCGGCATGCCCGGCGATCCGGCCGAGGAGATCGCCATCGCCCGCGCCGCCTGGCCGGACTGGGCTTCCCGCCCGCTCGCCGTTCGCGTGGAGACGCTGCGCCGCTTCGCCAATGTCGTGCGCCAGCGCGCCGAGCCGTTCGCCGACCTGATCGCGCGCGAGACCGGCAAGCCGCTGTGGGAAGCGCGCACCGAGGTGGAGAGCGTCGTCGCCAAGGTGGACATATCGATCGCCGCCTATGCCGAACGCACGCCGCAGCGACGGCTGGAGGGCGCGATGGGCGCGCGCACCGCCGTGCGCCACAAGCCGCACGGCGTGCTGGCGGTGCTGGGGCCGTTCAACTTCCCCGCGCATCTGCCCAACGGCCATATCGTGCCGGCGCTGATCGCGGGCAATGCGATCGTGTTCAAGCCGTCGGAGAAGACGCCCGCCACCGGCCAGATGCTGATCGCCTGCCTGCACGAGGCGGGGGTGCCGCCCGGCGTCGCGCGCTTCCTGCCCGGCGGGCCGGCCGAGGGGGCGGCGCTGGCCGCGCATCCGGGGCTGGACGGGCTGTTGTTCACCGGATCGGTGCGCGGCGGCATGGCCTTGCACCGCCAGTTCGCCGACACGCCCAACCGCATCCTGGCGCTGGAGCTGGGCGGCAACAATCCGCTGGTGGTGTGGGATACGCCCGATCTCCATTCGGCCGCGGTGATCGCGGTGCAATCCGCCTATCTCTCGGCCGGGCAACGCTGCACCGCCGCGCGCCGGCTGATCGTGCGCGACGGCGCGCACCAGCCGCTGATCGACGAGATAAGCAAGTTGATCGCCCGCATCGTCGTCGATCATCCCCATGCCAGCCCACCGCCCTTCATGGGGCCGGTGATCGACAACGCCTCGGCCGATGCGATCGAGGAACGGTTCCTCAACCTCATCATGGCCGGCGGCCGCGCGATCAAGCATCTCCAGCGGCCTGTGCCGGGGCGTCCGTTCCTGACGCCGGCGCTGATCGACGTGACGAACGTGGCCAACCGATCGGACGACGAGATATTCGGCCCGGTCCTCCAGATCATCCGCGTGCCCGATTTCGATGCCGCCATTGCCGAGGCGAACGCCACCCGTTTTGGCCTGTCGGCTGCGCTGGTCGGCGGCGCGCCGGAACTCTATGATCGCTTCTGGGCGAACATCCGCGCGGGGATCGTCAACTGGAACCGGCCGACCAACGGCGCCTCTTCCAAGGCGCCGTTCGGCGGCGTCGGGCTGTCGGGCAACCACCGGCCCAGCGCTTATTATGCCGCCGACTATTGCGCCTTCCCGGTCGTTTCGACGGAATCGGAGCAGGTGCGCGCCTCTATCGGGGTGGGTTTGCGGGACGCGTGAACGCCCACGCGCGTCGGCCGGACTGAAAGCATCTTGTCATCCCCGCGTAGCCGGGAATCCAGCTCACACGGCCGGAACGGAGCCGAGCCGTTGCGGATCTGGATCCCCGCCTGCGCGGAGATGACAGAAAAGGACGTGCGACGGACGCGCAGCTCGGTCGGAAACTTCTCCTAGCCCCATCCCAAGCATCGCTGGATTGCGCCCGGCGGCGGCAGACGCCATCTGATCCATCATGACTTCCCTGCTCGATCCGCACGCCCGAGGGCGCGTCATCCTCGTCGGTGCCGGGCCGGGCGATCCCGGCCTGCTCACCGTACGCGCCGTAGAGGCGTTGCGGCAGGCGGACGTGGTGGTGCATGATGGCCTGATCGACGTGCGCGTGCTGGATCACGCCCCCTCCGCCGCGCAGCGCATCTCGGTCGCCAAGCAGCGCAGCCGCCACACGCTGCCGCAGGAGGCGATCAACGCGCTCATCATCGCGCATGTCCGCGCCGGATCGATCGTCGTGCGGCTGAAGGGCGGCGATCCGTTCGTCTTCGGGCGCGGCGGCGAGGAGGTGGAGGCGGTGCGCGCCGCCGGCCTGCCGGTGGAGGTGATCCCCGGCGTCTCCTCCGCGCTCGGCTGTGCGGCGGAGGCGATGCTGCCGCTGACGCACCGGGACTGGTCGAGCGCCGTCACCTTTGTCGCCGGCCAGTGCCAGGGCCTCTCCGAACAGAATTGGGCCGGGCTGGCCGGGCCGGGTCGCACGCTGGTGATCTACATGGGCGTATCCTGCGCGCGGCTGATCGCGGAGAAGCTGATGGCGGATGGGGTCAGCCCCGGCATGGCGGTGGCGGTGCTGGAGCGCGGCACGCTGGAGGGCAGCCGCGCGCTGCGGACTCTGCTTGCGGATCTGGGCGATATGGTGGAACGCGACGCCGTCGTCAGCCCGGCGATCATCGTCGTGGGCGAGGTCGTCCTGCTCTCGGATGCCGAGAACAGGCTGGCGGCGCTGGCGCGGCAGGCGGAGCATATCGGGTGAAGATCGTGACGGGCAATGATCTGGAGACGGGCGACGTCATCTGGTGGACGGGCAGCGACTGGTCGCGCCATGTCGCCGATGCCGCCGACGCCGGCACCCACGGCGAGGCGATCGCCGCGACCGAGGAGGCCGCGCGCCGGGTGAACTCGCCTTATGTGATCGACGCGACGCAGACGCCGCAAGGCCCCCGCCCCGCCCACATCAAGGACCGCATCCGCGCGGTCGGCCCGACGGTGCGCCCCGATCTCTACCTCAAGCCCGCCGATCCCGCGGCAGGAAGCTGGGTGATCTGATGTACAAATATGACGAATATGACCAGGCGATCGTCGACACTCGCGTCGAGGAGTTCCGCGATCAGGTGAACCGCCGCATCGCCGGCGAGATGAGCGAGGACCAGTTCAAGCCGCTGCGGCTGATGAACGGCCTCTATTTGCAACTGCACGCCTATATGCTGCGCGTGGCAGTGCCCTACGGCACGCTGGACGGCCGGCAGATGCGGATGCTGGGCCACATCGCGCGAAAGTATGACAAGGGCTACGGCCATTTCACCACCCGCCAGAACATCCAGTATAACTGGATCAAGCTGGACGAGGCGCCGGACATCCTCGCCGAACTGGCCACGGTGGAGATGCACGCCATCCAGACGAGCGGCAATTGCATCCGCAACATCTCGTCCGACCAGTTCGCCGGTGCCGCCGCCGACGAGGTGGAGGATCCGCGCCCGTGGGCCGAATTGCTGCGCCAGTGGAGCACCTTCCACCCCGAGTTCAGCTACCTGCCGCGCAAGTTCAAGATCGCGGTGATCGGCGCGGACGAGGATCGCGCGGCGGTGCGGCTGCACGATATCGGCCTGCAATTGTATCGCAACGATGCCGGCGAGATCGGCTTCCGTCTGTTCGCCGGGGGCGGCATGGGGCGCACGCCGATGATCGCCCCGGTGATCCGCGAATGGCTGCCCAAGGCGGACCTGCTGAGCTATGTCGAGGCCGCGCTGCGCGTCTATAATCGCTACGGCCGGCGCGACAATATCTACAAGGCGCGGATCAAGATCCTGGTGCATGAGATCGGCGCCGCCGAATATGCCCGTCAGGTGGAAGAGGAATGGGCGCATGTGAAAACGCTCGGCCTCGATCCGCCGTCGGCCGAATATAAGCGGATCGCCGCCTTCTTCGCCCCGCCCGCCTTCGAACAGGGGCTGACCGAGGAGGTGGACCGCGGCGATCCCGATTTCGCCTTGTGGCTCGACCAGAATGTCAGCGCGCACAAGGCGCCGGGCCATGCCGTCGTGACGATCAGCCTGAAGCCGGTCGGCGGCATTCCGGGGGACGCCTCGGCCGAACAGATCGAGCTGATGGCCGATCTGGCCGAACGCTATGGCTATGACGAATTGCGCGTCACCCACGCGCAGAACATCGTGCTGCCCCACGTCCGCAAGCGCGACCTGCACACGCTGTGGCAGGCACTGGACGGCGCGGGACTGGCGACCGCCAATCTCGATCTCATCAGCGACATCATCGCCTGCCCCGGCCTCGATTATTGCAGCCTGGCCAATGCGCGATCGATCCCGGTGGCGCAGAAGATCGCCGAGCGTTTCGCCAGCCTGGAGCGGCAGCGCGACGTGGGCGAGCTGAAGCTCAAGATCAGCGGCTGCATCAACGCCTGCGGCCACCACCATGCCGGCCACATCGGCATCCTCGGCGTCGATCGGAAGGGCGAGGAGAATTACCAGCTCTCGTTCGGCGGATCGGGGGCGGAGGATGCCAGCCTCGCCAAGATCATCGGCCCCGGCTTCAGTGAGGACGGCGTCGTGGATGCGGTGGAGAAGGCCGTGGAGACCTATCGCGGGCTGCGCACCGAGGGCGAACGCTTCCTCGATACCTACCGCCGCGTCGGCCTCGCTCCGTTCAAGGAGGCGATCTATGGGTGATTTCCTGCGGTTCCGCGACGATGCCGCGCATGAGGAGCCGGCCGTGACGCTGGATGCCTTTCTCGGCCAGAGCAACGCCACCGCCGTGCGCCTGGAATCGGACGAGGATGCGCGCGCGCTGATCCCCCATCTCGGCCAGCTGGCGCTGATCGAGATCAGCTTTCCCAAGTTCCGCGACGGGCGCGGCTATTCGGCGGCGCGTATCCTGCGCGAGGCGGGCTATACGGGCGAGCTGCGCGCGCAGGGCGACGTGCTGGTCGATCAGATCCCATTGATGCGGCGCTGCGGCTTCGATGCCTTCATGCCCGAGGCCGACGTGGACGCGACGGTGCTGGAGCGCGTGCTGAGCCGCTATGGCGACGTCTACCAGAAGGCCGCCGACGATCGCGCGCCGATATGGGCGAAGCGGCATGGCTGAGGCGCTCCGCAAGATCGACACGATCGACATCCGCCCGCGTTTCATCATGGCGGAGGCGGTGGCGCTGAACAATCGCTTCCGCGGCGTGGACGCGGCCGAGATGCTGCGCGCGGTGCTGACCGAGCGGCTGGTGGGCGAGGCGGCGGTCGTGTCCTCCTTCGGTGCCGAGTCGGCGGTGCTGCTGCATCTGGTCGCCAGCATCGATCCCACCGTCCCGGTGCTGCTGCTGGACACGCTGAAGCTGTTTCCCGAGACGCTGGCCTATCGCGACACGCTGATCGCACGGCTGGGCCTGACGGACGTGCGCAATCTGCGCCCTGATCCGGTGGTACTGGCAGCGAAGGACGCGACCGAACTGCGCTGGTCCTACGATCCGGACGGCTGTTGCGAGATCCGCAAGGTGGAGCCGCTGGCGCGCGGGCTGGAAGGCTTCGATGCCTCGATCACCGGGCGCAAGGGGTTCCAGTCGAGCACCCGCGCCGGCCTGCCGCGCTTCGAGGTGGAAGATGGGCGGATGAAGGTGAACCCGCTCGCCAGCTGGACCAAGATCGCGCTGGACGCCTATTTCGCCGCGCACGATCTGCCCCGTCACCCGCTTGAGGCGCAGGGCTATCTCTCGATCGGCTGCGCGCCATGCACCAGCATCGTCAAGCCTGGCGAGGATCCCCGCGCCGGCCGCTGGCGCGGGTGGGACAAGGTGGAGTGCGGCATCCACAGCGACGTGCCGAGCGAGAACGATCCGATCTTCTGAGCGCGTGGCGGCCGGGAACCGCGCCGCTTGACCTGGGTTAAGCCGTCGCAGCGATACGGAGTGACTGGCATGCGACCGCTCTACTGGAAGCTGTCCGCGACGATCCTGGCGGGGGCGATGCTGGGCGCATTCACCGGTCAGGCGACGATCGCCGGCATGGCGCCGCCCACGTCGATCACGCCGAAAGATCGCTTTCCCGAACTGGCCTCCGGCGGAATCAACGCCACCCGCCTTCATGCGGAGACCGACGGCGAGGCGGCCGGCTATGCGCGCATCGCAGATGCCTGCGCCGACTGTTCGGACTATGATCTCGGCTATCGCTTCGCCGCCTCACGCCGTCTGGAGACCACGGCGGAGTGCATGGATTATAGCTGGTCGTACCAGCGCGGTTGCCTCGCTTATATGCGCCGGGGCTAGGCCGGCGATGCGCTTGGACGTTCGCTGAGCAGCAGCTTGACCAGGCCCTGCATCGATTCGTCGTACCGCGCGAGCGCGACATGCTCGTCTGCCGTGTCGAAATGGGTGACGAGGCTTTCGCCGTTCCAGTAATGCAAGGCGTAGCCGGGCGGATCGGCGATTATCATCGGCCGGCCATCGGGCACCGCCGGGTCCATCGGCGCCAGCGTCAGCGCCACCTGCGGCGCGGTCGACGGGCAGACGGCGAGGGACCGCCCCTTCCAGCCGGTGACGATCGAGCGATGGATATGGCCGCAGATCATTCCGACGATCTGGGAATGCCCACGCATCGCCGCCTCCAGCCGCGACACCCAGGGCTCCTCCGGTTCGGTCGTCATCCAGGCGATGCCGGTTTCGATCGGTGGGTGGTGGAGCACGATGACGGTGGGACGATCCGGTTGCTCGGCCAGTGTGGCGCGCAGCCAATCGGCGCGCACCCCGCAGAACCCACCGCCATGCCGGCCTTCTTCCAGCGTATCGATCACGACGAACCGGAGCGGCCCGGCATCGAAGGCATATTGCACGAAGCCGCCCGCGATCACCGGCACCTGCGGGAATATGTTCGAAAAGTTCACCCGGATGTCGTGATTGCCGAGTGCCATGTGGACGGGGAAATTGCAGGCCGACACGGCGCGATCCAGCCGGCGATAGGAATCGACATCGCCATATTCGACGAGATCGCCGGTGGCGAACAGCAGATCGGGCACGCGATCGAGATCGTTCAGCGCCGCCAGTACCTTGTCCAGCCGCTTGCGGTTGAATTCAGCCGGGTTGTCCGGATCGAAGCCGAGATGCATGTCGGTAATCTGCGCGATCAGCATGTGGCTGCCGACACCCCCCGTTCAGAACATCCCCAGCCCATCAGATGCGATTGCGCCTCGCCCGCCGTCAAGCCCGGTAAGGCGCCATGCCACAAATCGCTTAACCGACTGTGATCGTCGTCACAGGCGAGTGCAACACGCGACGCTCTTGCCGCCTCCGCTTCGATCGAGTTCAGCCTTCGTTGCGCCGGATCGCCTTCAGTTCGTTGCTGCGATCGACCCGCTTGCCCCGCTCCCGGCTGTTGCGGACCACTAGCGGCGCGGCATCGTGGCGATGGAAATCGTGGCACATCGCGCAGGAGGATTTCACTTCCTTATGCGCTGTCTCGCCGCCGTGGCAGGCGCGACAGCTTTCGATCTTCGGCAGCAGCA
>CAXTTS010000137.1:0-8353 GCA_964247265.1 uncultured Sphingomonadaceae bacterium | reverse complement strand
GCGCTCCGCTTGCTGCATGCGGCCTCCGCCGCGATCTTGATGAGGTGGGTGGCGCCGGCGGTGGACTGGCCGGAACGGCCCTGCGAATCGGCGCCGGCCACGTTGAAATAGCGCAGCGCGCAGAAGTTCATCGGGTGCGCCGCCGCCACGTCCACCAGCATCGCCTCGGTCATCAGCTTGGACATGCCGTAGGGGTTGATCGGCTTCTGCGCCGACGTCTCGGTGACGGGGATCACCTCGGGGATGCCGTAGGTGGCAGCGGTGGAGGAGAAGATGAAATGGCGCACGCCGCCCGTCACCGCCGCCTCGATCAGCGCACGGCTGGCGGCGGTGTTGTTGCGATAATATTTGAGCGGATCGGACACCGATTCGGGCACCACGACTGATCCGGCGAAATGCATGATCGCGCCGATCTGGTGCTCGGCGATGATCCGGCCGACCAGTGCCATGTCGCTCACGTCGCCCTGCACGAACGGCACGTCGGCCGGCACCGCCCAGCGAAAGCCCGTGACGAGATTGTCGATCACCACCACCTTGCGCCCGGCATCGCGCAGCGCCAGCACCGCATGGCTGCCGATATAGCCGGCGCCCCCCGTCACCAGCACCGTCAGATCGTGGCTCGTCATATCGTTCATCTCGTCACCCCGGCGGCTGAGGCGCTGAGGCGCCTGCGCCCCTGTGCCTCAAGCGGCGTCGATCGCCAATTGTAAAGGCATCCTGTCGACGCCGCGTCAGGGGATATCGGCCGCCTCGGCCTTCGCCTCGCGTCGCTCGGCGAACCATTGCCGCAGCATCGCCTGGGTGCAGCCCGTCTGGCCGGAGGCGCCGACGCTTGAGCAGCTGTTCGGCCGCTGCGCCCGGCTCGCCTCCTCGACGCCGGCGACGCGATCGGTCCAGGATCGCGCGCCGGTCTCCTCCTGCTTCTTGTCGCGCAGCTTCTTGGGAATGCGGTAGCGCTCGCTCTCCGGTTCCCGCGCGCACACGACGATCTCGTCGGAATTGCTCGATGGGCAGGGATCGTCGCCATAGACGATCAGCGAGGACAGCCGCCGCGTGGGTGCCGGGGACGCGGCCGGCGCCGCCTGACCTGCCACCACCAACAGCAACGCCAGCGCGGCCTTTACGCCGAGCCGCCGCTCATGATCGCCGATCCTGCTCATCAACATCCCTTCACGCCAGCGTGCGATCCCTGGCTGCCGCGCATTGCCGGTGGATGTCGGCCGCGCGACGCCTGTGTAGCGCATGGCGTGAAGCGCACCGCGCGCGGCTTGGTTTCGTCGAAGCCGCCGGACGGTCAGAGGCTCTTCTGGTAGACCCGGTAGACCTTGTTGATCTTGCCGCGCAGCATCTCCGCGATCGAGATCATCCCCTGATTGTCCTCCAGGACCCAGCCGATCTCGCCGCGCGTCGCGCCATAGGTGCTCACCGCCTCGCGGCGAATATATTCGATCATCATGAAGGCCAGCTGGCTCGCCAGCCGCGTCGCCTGCAGCCGCTTGACCACGCCCATCAGCGGCACGCGCATCGTCCGCACCTTGGGCTTGCGCAGCCACCAGAGCAATTTGGCCCAGTTGAACGGCAGCAGCGACCCGCCGAACCCCTTCAGTTTCTCGTTGAGATCGGGCAGCGTCATCATGAAGGCAACGGGTTCGCCATCCACCTCCGCCACCATGATGAGATCCTCGAACACTATTGGCTTC
This sequence comes from uncultured Sphingomonadaceae bacterium, assembly GCA_964247265.1. Lineage (GTDB taxonomy): Bacteria > Pseudomonadota > Alphaproteobacteria > Sphingomonadales > Sphingomonadaceae > Alterirhizorhabdus. Next base: position 6,653 of record CAXTTS010000137.1, on the reverse strand, counting down.
AGCTTCTTGCCGGCATAGGCGATCTCGTCGTCGGTCAGCGGCACATAGCCCCAATTGTCGGACCAGGCATCGTTGAGGATGCCCAGGATCAGCGCCGCTTCCTCGCCGAACCGCTTCTTCTCTACCCGTCGCACGGTGATCCGGCTGTTGCGCTCGCCCGATGCGACGATACGCTGCACCAGTTCGGGAAAGAGCGGCTCGATCGCCAGATCATAGGTGTTGAGATCCTTGACGCCGGCATAGCCCGCCGCCTCCACCCACGCCTGATAGTCCGGGCGGTGGTGTCCCATCATCACCGTGGGCGGATGATCGTGGCCCTTGATCAGCAGACCCGGCTCGTCCCAGATCGAGATGCTGATCGGGCCGAGCGAACGGGTCATGCCCTTCGCCTTCAGCCAGCTTTCGGCCGCCGCGATCAACGCCGCCGCAACCTCCGCGTCGGTCGCCTCGAACATGCCCCAATGGCCCATACCGGGGCCGCCGCCCTGATCTTCCGGCATGGCGAGCACCAGCCGGTCCACCTGTGCGGAGATGCGGCCGACCGGCTTGCCGTCCCGCTCGGCGAGGAAGAAGGCGGCCTCGCCGTGGCCGAACCAGGGGTTCTTGCGGGGATCGATCAGGCCGTGCACCTCGTCCTTCAACGGCGGCACCCAGTGCGGGTCGCCCTCGTTGAGCCGGAACTGCACGTCGACGAATGTCTTGCGATCAGCCTTCCCGTCGCCGATCTGCCTCACCTTTAGCGCCACCGTGATCCCCGCCTTCGCTCTGCCGATCCGTGCATCGCCGTCCTTGGCGGTAGCGTCCAGCCTTATCGTCAGCGCTTGCGGTGGCGCTGGCTGGGCGGGCGCATTTCCACGCCGCCCGACAGCGTCGCGACATGCGGATAACGCTCCGCCACCTCGGGCGTGTAGCCCAGGTTGAACACGGTGGCGCTTTTCCGGCGATCGCTCACCTTGTGGTAGAGCGTGCCGAACAGCGCATCCCAACCGAAATTGGTGATGCCGAAATTGCCGCTTTCGTCATGGAAATGGTGCGCCATGTGACGCTGCTTGATCGCGGCCAGCCAGCGGTTCTTCGGCTTGTACGAAAGATGCTGGATGCAGTGGAAGAATTCGTTGACGCAGGTCGTCACCATGCCCGTGGCGAAGGCGGCGGCGGCACCGCCCATGCCGCCGATCAGCCAGCCTACCGGGATGGTGGCCGCGGCCACCGTCGGCACCACGTTCAGCGGCGATCCGAACAGCACCTCCAGATGGTTGGGGTCCTGGTGATGGTCGTAATGGATGCGCTTCCAGGTGCCGGCCAGCAGCGAATGCCGCCACATCCACTGCGAATGCAGCACCCAGCGATGCAGCATGTACCAGACGAGCGGGAACAGGATCACCGCCGCCGCGATCGCGCCGAGCGAGGCGAGGATCGGGGCGGGGCGATAGGCCCACACGCCGCCGCCGGCCGCCGCGAGCCCCAGATAGAGGATGATCGCTGGATATTGCAGATAGGCCACGATCAGCTCGCGCAGGGTCATGCGGTCGAGATGGTGGGATTTCTTCCAGAATCCCTTCGTGGCCGTGGTCGCTGGCATGCGTGTCATCCTGAACGTCTCTGGCGGATCGCGATCGACTGGCGTCGATATGGTCTGCCGTCATGGAATCGCAATACGGCGCTTTTGCGACGGTGGCTTACTCCTCCGTGCGGATCAGCACCACCTCGCCGATCAGCAGGAACAGCAAAGGCGGCGCCCACGCGGCGAGCAGGGGGGGATAGGCGCCGAGATTGCCCATCGCGAGCGCGAAATTGTCGACCACGAAATAGGTGAAGCCCAGCGCCATGCCGATCACCGCGCGCACGAACAGCCGCCCCGATCGTGCCAGCCCGAAGGCGGCGACGCCGGCCAGCAGCGGCATCAATATCGCCGAGAGCGGACCGGAGATCTTGTGCCACAGCCCTGCCTCCAGCTCGCCCGTCGGCCGCCCCGCCGCCTGAAGATCCTCGATCGCGGAACGCAGCGCGCCAAAGCTGCGCTCGTCGGCGTCGACGCTGGCGAGGGTGAAGCGATCCGGCGTGATCCCGCGCCCGACGGTGAGGGAGGGCAGCGTCGTCCGCGTGCCCCGCGCCACGTCGAAGCGGGTGGCCGGCGCGATCGTCCAGCCGCCGCCGTCCTGCACCGCCCGCGCGCCGGTGACGATCGTCTGCAACGCGCCGCCGCGCCGATCGTAGAGCGTGACGCCGGTCAGCGCCGTCGCCGCGCCCCGCCCGCCGGCGGCGTCGGCATGGATCAGGTCGTCGCCGTCGCGCACCCACACGTTGCTGGCGATGCCGCGATCGATCGGCACTGGCCCGTAATTGGCATTGTCCCACGCGTTCAGCGTCGCCGTCGCGCGCGCGACGATGCGATCATTGAACCAGAAGGAGCCGGCCGCGACGAAGATGCTCGCCACCATCAGCGGCGCCAATATCTGGTGGGCGGAAATGCCGGCCGCCTTCATCGAGATGATCTCGCTGTTCTGGTTCAGCGTCGCCAGCGTGATGAGCGAGCCGAGCAGCACCGCGAAGGGCAGGAAGCGCGCCACGATCTGCGGTGCGCGCAGCGAGACATAATACCATAATTGCGCGTCGCCATTGCCCGGATGGGCCAGGATGTTGCCCGATTCGCCCAGCAGGTCGAGCGTCTGGAGGATCAGCACCAGCCCGCCGAGCACCGCGAAGGAGCGCACCAGGAAAATTCGCGCCATGTACCAGCTGATCGTGGGCGACGCGAAGAAGCGGGTGTTCAGGCTCATGCCGGAAGCTCCCGCCCGCGTGGTTTCAGCCAGCGGCGGAAGACGCCGCCGATCCGCGCGGCCACCCGCTCCAGCGCGCCGATCGGCTGGCCGCCGGGTACATGCGCCAGCGTGCGATACATCCACCAGCTCAGCCCGGCGAAGATCAGGAAGGGCACCCACAAGGCGATCACCGGATCCACCTTGCCGCGCCCGCCGAGCGCCTGGGCATATTCGTTGATCTTATACTGCGTCACGATCATCACGATCGACAGGAACACGCCGAGTGCCGAGGTCGATCGCTTTGGCGGCACCGCCAGCGCCAGCGCCAGCAGCGGCAGCAGGAACATCGTCGCCACCTCCACCATGCGGAAGTGGAAGTTGGCGCGCAGTTCGGCACGGGTGCGCGGCGAGGTGCCGCTTTCCCACGCCGTCCGCGCCAGTTCGGGCATCGTCATCTCCAGATCGCGATCGCCGCGCGTGCGGAACGCCTCCATCTTGGGCAGGTCGATCGGCAGATCGTGGCCGACGAAGGCCAGCACGCGCGGCGTGACGAAGCTGGGCGCATCATGCACCAGCGTGCCGTTGCTCAGCCGCAGGATGATCGTGTTCGGATCGTCCGTCGCCATGAACCTGCCGTGGTCGGCCGTCACCGCCAGCGTCTTGCCTTCCTTGGCGGCGGCCATCACGAAGATGCCGGTCAGCTCCTTGCCGCCGTCCCGGCTCTGCTCCACCCGCAGCGTCATGTTCTTGCCGAGCTTGGTGAACTCGCCCACCTTGATCGACGCGCCGAGCGCGCCAGTGCGCAGTTCGTAGCGCAGGCCCTCATAGGCGTAGCGCGCATAAGGCTGGACGAAGCCGACGATCACCAGATTCAGGATGGCGAGCGCGAAGGCGAAGGCATAGGGGACGCGCAGCAGGCGGCCATAGCTCATCCCCACCGCGCGCAGCACGTCGAGTTCGGAAGACAGGGCCAGCTTGCGGAACGCCAGCAGGATCCCCAACATCAGGCCGATCGGAATCCCCAGAGAAAGATATTCGGGCAGCATGTTCGCCAGCATCCGCCACACCACGCTGACCGGCCCGCCCTGCTGCGCGACGAAGTCGAACAGCCGCAGCATCTTGTCCAGCACGAACAGCATCGACGCGACGATCAGCGTGCCGATCAGCGGGACGGCGATCAGACGGGCGAGATAACGGTCGATGCGGCTTCCGATAATCAAATTTGGACGCCTCATGACCATGTTTTGGCCGCAAAGGCAGCCGAGTTTGCAAACGATCGGGGGCAGGGGATTCCGCCGCGCGTTCGCGCACGGCTATAGCTTCCGGGAGTGATGAGGTCATGTCGAAACTGCTGAACGCCATTCTCGTCCCGCTTGCGCTTCTCGCGCCGCTGGCGGGCGTGCGTGCGGCGGTCGTCAACGGAACCGCCGTGGCCGATCCGGCCGCCTGTCGCGCGGGCAGCCACACGCCGGCGGTGCTGGTCAGGGTCGATGGGTTCAGGCGCGTCGGCGGCGATCTGCGCGTGCAGGTCTATGGCGGCGATCCGGCGCAGTTCGTCAAAGGTGGCGAGCGGCTGGCGCGGATCGACATGCCGGTTCGCGCCGCGCCGAGCGAGGTGTGCGTCGCGCTGCCCGCACCCGGCCGCTATGCCATTGCCGTGCGGCACGACGTCGACGGGGACGGCAAGGGCGGCATCAACGATGGCGGCGGCTTCTCGCGCAATCCGCCCATCTCGCTCAGCGACGCGTTGGCCCGCCGCATGCCGCGCTATGAGGATGTGGCGATCACCGTGGGCGCCGGTCCGCGCCCGGTCGAGATCGTGCTGAACTATCGCCAGGGCCTGTCGATCAAGCCGCTGGCGACGGCGCACGGGCGGATGGCGGCCAACTGAACCGATGCCACTGATCGCACTCCTCTCCAATCCGCGCTCCACGGGCAATCGCTCGCTGCTGCCGCGCGTCCGCAGCTTCTGCGCGCAGCATAGCGAGATCTTCCATTACGAGGTGGAGGATGTCAGCCAGATCGGCGAGGCGCTGAAGACGATCGCGCGCGTCAATCCCAAGGTGCTGGTCGTCAACGGCGGCGACGGCACCGTGCAGACCACGCTGACCGAACTTTATCATGGCGATCATTTCGAAGGTACGCCCCCGCCCGTGGCGGTGCTGCCGAACGGCAAGACGAACCTGATCGCGCTCGATCTGGGCGCCACCGGCGATCCGATCGCCGCGCTGGAGCGGGTGCTGGAGATCGCGCGCACCGGCGTGGAGGAGCATGTCGTCTCGCGTGAGCTGATCTCGCTGTCCAACGGCGAGGACAATCAGAAGCCGGTGCTCGGCATGTTCCTCGGCGGGGCGGGGCTGGCCGATTCGATCCTGTTCTGCCGCAACAAGGTCTATCCGCTCGGCCTGCCCAACGGGCTCAGCCACGCGCTCACCTTCCTCGCGGTGGTGCTGTCGCTGATCGTCGGCATCCGCGCCGCCTTCCTGCCGCCGCGTCCGCGTCCGGTCACGGTGTCGCTGATCCGGCAGGGCGTGATCCAGGGCAGCTTCGCGCTGCTGATCGTCACCACCCTCTCCAAGATGCTGCTCAACACGCAGACCTCCACCGCCGACGTGCGGCCGGGCGGGCTGAAGCTGATGATGGTCAACCACAGCCCGCTCAGCCTGGTGCGCGCGATCGCGGCGGGCGTGTCCGGCAAGCTCGGCCACCAGCACATGGCCGGCGTGCATGTCGAGCGCGGCGACGAGATCCGCATCGAGGGCGAGCGGTCGAGCGTGATCCTCGACGGCGAGGTGTTCGAGGCGCGGGCGGGCGGCGCGATCGTGCTGACCCATACCTCGCCGATGCCGTTCCTGCGCCTGGCCGCCTGAGGCGGGGTCGACCGCAGCACGATGGAGCCGCTGTCCGCGCTCGTCGCCGAGGAACTCGGCCAGCCGGTCGATCCGCGCGTCTCCCGGCTCGCCGCCGCAATCGCCGCGCGGCATCAGGCGGCGGCGCGGGCGGTGCTGTTCTACGGCTCCTGCCTGCGCGAAAGCCAGCTCGACGGGCTGATGCTAGATTTCTACCTGATCGTCTCGGATTACCCCGCCGCCTTCCGCCAGCACTGGCTGGCGGCGGCGAACCGGCTGATCCCGCCCAACGTGTTTCCCTTCGCGGCAGACGGCCTGACCGCCAAATATGCGGTGCTGAGCGAGGCGGATTTCGCCCGGCTGGCCAGCGGCGCCACGCGCGGCGTCTCGGTCTGGGCGCGATTCGCCCAGCCGGCGCGGCTCGTGTGGAGCGCCAACATGGTCGCCCGGCGCCGCGCGATCGATGCCGTGGCGGGCGCCGCGCCGGCGCTGCTCGCCGCCGCCCGGCCGATGCTGCCCGACGCGATCGACCGGCTGGATCTCTGGCGCGAGGCATTCGCGCTGACCTATTCGGCCGAATTGCGCGCCGAGCGGACGCAGCGCGCGGCGTCGGTGGTGGATGCCGATCCCGAACGCTACGTGGCCTTCACGCCTGCCGCGCTCGCCGCCGCCGGGCACAGCGCCGATGTCTCGCGCGACGGCCTCGTCCGTTTCGTCGAGCCTGTCGCCGCGCAGGATCGCTCGGCGGGCAGGCGGCTGTGGGCGCGGCGGCGGCGGGAGGGCAAGGCGCTCACCCTGCTGCGGCTGGCAAAGGCCAGCGCCACCTTTGCCGGCGGGATCGATTATCTCGCCTGGAAGATCAACCGCCACGCCGGCACTGCGATCACCATCCAGCCGTGGCAGCGCCGTTTCCCGTTGCTGGGCGCGATCAGCCTGCTGCCGCGCCTGATCGGCGGGGGCGCGATCCGCTAGTTCAGCCGCCAGCGGCGATGAACGCCTCCAGGGCTTCGAAGGCGCGGTCGTCGGTCATCTGTCTGGGCGG
>CAXTTS010000136.1:0-8494 GCA_964247265.1 uncultured Sphingomonadaceae bacterium | reverse complement strand
CTCGCCACCATCGCGCCGCCATTGTTCGCCTCGGCCACCACCCGGTCGGCCGCGTGCCGCGCCGCCGCGTCCGCCACGGCGCGCGCCCAGCCCTCGGGCGCCATGCCGCTGACGGTGGCATCCTCGATCATATAGGCGTGATCGTCCGCGCCGATGCCCGCCACCACGATGCCGCACGCATCGCCATCGGCGCTGGCCGGCGGATCGACCGCCACCACCACGCGGCGCAGCGCCGGCGCCTCCGCCACCCGGCACCGCTCGATCAGCGCGCGGGACCATAAGGCGCCCGCCACATCCTCGATCAGCTCCCCCGCCGGCCCGTCCTGCCCGTGTACCGCCGCGCGGTGCGCCGCCAGCAGCGCCAGCCCCAGGCGGTCGGAATATTCGGTCATCTCGCCGGTGATCTTGCCCAGGTGGACGATCGGTTTGGTCGTGCCGCCGATCGCCCGCTCCAGCATCACCACTTCCAGCCGCGCATAGCCCTCGCGCAGCGCCACGTCCCAGGCGGCGCGGAACTCGGGCGATCGTGCCCGCAGCCGATACACGCTCGCCTCGCTCATCTTCACCGCGCGAGCGGAGGCGCTGACGTTCACGCTCCAGGAAAGCTGGTAAAGGAATTCCTTCTGCCGGCGCTCGCTCCAGTCGCGATCCCGCTCGCTCTTGCGGCGCGCCGTCGGCGCCGTCTTCTGCTCGCCCATGCCGCCCCCGCGCTATGAAGAAGGGCCGCGGCGATCACTCGCCCGGCCCCGACGCATTTATCCAGCGTTCCTTGCTTATGCCTGCGCAGCGCCGCGCTGTCAAGCATATTGTACCTATCTGGTTACATGGCATAATGGTCGGCGATCCGGTCGAGCGCCATCGTCAGCACCAGCTTGCCCGCCCGCTTAGGCCAGCCGAGCGCCTTCTCCGCCGTCTCCAGCCCCTCGCCGGCGCAAACCACCCGCCACAGGATGTCGCTCAGCCCGCCGCCCGCCGCCGCCACCGCCGCCTCGAACCGGCGCTTCGCCGCTATCTGGCCCATCGTCGGGTCCAGCGCCCGGCCCGGCCCGCGCGCACCCCGCGTTGTCGGGCCCGCATCCCAGCGCATCGTCACGCTCGGCGCCAGCTGCGCCGTGGTCCAGTCGGCGCGCAACCGCTCGCCGGCCATGTGCTGCCGCTCGCTTACCAGCCCGCGCGCCTTGAGCCAGCCGAGCGGCGATTCGGCCATGTTCGCGGCCAGCCGTCGCCGATCGACCACGCGCGTGCCGATCAGCCGGTTCGGCGCACCCTCCGCCCGCGCGGCATAGCCTTGCCCCGCGCCGCTCAGCACCAGCGCATCGCCGTCCACCCGCACCAGATCGTGCCGCACCAGCTCCGCCACCACCGCCGCGGTCGCCACCAGCAGCCCGGATCGCCAGTCCGCGCCCATCCGCGTCATCGCGCGGCCCGCCTCCAGCGCCGCCATCACCGTCCGCCCCTGCGCGCTTATCCCGGCCATGCCATTCTCCTTCGATGTGCGTGGCCGCCTTGCCAAAGCCGTCGCACAGTAGGAAAGTGATGAACCGTTCTGGTTAAGGAGGAAGCATGATAACCTGCATAAGGGAGGTGCGCCGCGCGAAGGGCTTCACCCTTCAGGACGTGGCCGATCGCTGCGATCCGCCCACCACCGCGCAAACCATTGGCCGCCTCGAAACCGGCACCCGCACCGTGTCGGTCGGCTGGCTCAACCGCATCGCTGCGGCGCTCGGCGTCGCGGCGGCCGATCTCGTCGCCTTGCCCGATCGCGCCGATCTTCCCGTCGTCGCCACCCTTGATGCGTCCGGAGCCACCGCGCCGCGCCGCCCGACGACGATCCTCGCCCCCGTGCCGTCACCCGGCCAGCTCGCCATCCTCGTCTCCGCCGGCGTCGGCGATTATCGCGCGGGTGACGAGATCTGGTGCGATCGTCTGGCGCCGCCGGCCTTCGCCACCGCGCTCAACCGTGACGTGCTCGTCCCCCGGCCCGCCGGCCGCCTGCTGTTCGGCCGCCTGATCGCGCATGAGGGCGCGCGCCTCCATTTGCTGCCGCCCGGCCCCGGCGCGCGCCAGCACGTCGCGTCCGACGCGCCGTGGCTTGCCGTCGCCACCCGCCTGACCCGCGCGCTGTAAGCGCCGCCTCAGTCCACCCGGCGCAAGCCCGCCCTGAATGCCGCCGCGCGCGCCACATAGCCCGCCGCCGATGCCTTCAACCCGGCAATCTGCTCCTGCGATAGCGTCCGCACCGCCTTGGCCGGCACGCCCACAATCAGGCTTCCGGCGGGAAAGGCCTTGCCCTCCGTCACCAGCGCGCCCGCGCCGATCAGGCAATCGTCGCCGATCGTCGCGCGATTCAGCACCGCCGCACCCATGCCCACCAGCACCCGGTCGCCCAGCGTGCAGCCATGCAGGATCGCATGGTGGCCGACCGTGCAGTCCGCGCCGATCGTCAAAGGCGCGCCGGGGTCGGAATGCAGCATCGCGCCCTCCTGCACGTTGCTGCGATCGCCCAGCGTGATCGGCGTGTTGTCCGCGCGGATCACCGCGCCGAACCACACGCTCGCCTCCCGCCCCAGCACGGCCCGGCCGATCACGTCGGCGGAAGGGGCCACCCAGGCGGAGCCATCCTCCGGCAGTTGCGGGCGCTGGCCGTCAATCTCGTACAGGGGCATGGGCCTTGTCCTTTGCTCGCGCATCGCCGATCCGCCGCGCCCGCGCTCGCCCGGGCAAAAGGTTCGGGCAGCTCCGGATATATCGTCCGTTCCCGCGCCGCCAGCAGCGTCGATCGCGCGGGGCGTCCCGGCAGGCCCATTCGCTCCGTTCGTCATAAGGCCCGATCCGGAGGCATCGCTCGCCGCGATCGCCCCGCTTCGATCGTCTTCCCCATCCGGCATCACTCCAATCTATTTCCGTTTCGGAGCAAAGATCGGCTGACCCGGGCAGGATCAGCTGTAATGCTATGATCGATCCGTTTTGGAATGGAGACAGGTGTGAACTCAGCGACCGGGCCAAGCACTATCCTGTACGATGATGCCCGCAGCATCCTGCTGTTCGCCGACGTGCCGGGCCGCCGCACCGCCATCCGCGACATCGTGGAGCGGCTGGAGGGGCGGGTCGTCGATACCACCAGCCTCGATCGCGCCGTCACCCGGCTCGAAGCGCAGGTCGCGATCGATGCCGTCGTCGTCGACGGCACCGGCGCGGACGAGGCGGATTTCGCCGCGCTGGTCGCCAGGCTCAACGATGCCGCCGTCGAAGGCCGGTTCGCCAGCGTCGTGATGCTGCCGCCCGAGTTCATCGATGCGGCGGTGGCACAGGGCTGGCACGCCGATGTCGCTTTGCTGTGCGGCGCCGACGCTTTCGAGGAGACCGCCGCGATCGGCACCGCCCTGGCCGAACGGAAAGTGGTGCTGAGCGACGTCAATTCGGAGAATGCCACCCCGCGCCTGCGCCAGCTGAGCGAGGAGGTGAGCCGCATCGCCCGCGTGCTCGCCACGATGAGCGGGGAGGAGCAGATCGGCACCCTCGCGGCCCCCCGCGCGGAGCCGTCCGCCGCCGCACCCCGGCGCGGCAACGATGCGATCATCGATGCGATGCAGGTGCGCGCGATGATCCGCGCCCGCCGCCTGCGCGAACTCTACTTCCCCGCCGATCTGTTCGCCGATCCCGCGTGGGACATGCTGCTCGATCTGATGGCCGCCCGGCTGGAGCGGCGGCAGGTCGCCGTCAGCAGCCTGTGCATCGCCGCCGCCGTGCCGCCCACCACCGCGCTGCGCTGGATCAAGCTGCTCACCGATCAGGGAATCTTGATCCGCATCGCCGATCCCACCGATGGCCGCCGCGTGTTCATCGAATTGGCCGATACGGCGGCGGAAGGCATGATGAACTATCTCGCCGCCGCGCAACGGCTCGCCACCATCGCACCCTGATCGCCGCTCTCCCGCCCGGTTGATCCCCGGGCCGGATCGCTGCTAAGGCCGCCCGCATGGTGGCTTAGCTCAGTTGGTAGAGCATCTCGTTTACACCGAGAGGGTCGGCGGTTCGAGCCCGTCAGCCACTACGTTCCCGCAGGCTCCGATCGCCGGGGGCTTGGCATGGCAGCCTTTCCGCCCACATAAGGCGCGGACGACGAGCGGGAGGAAAATGCGTGGCGACGATGGGATTGAGTGCGGCCGAGCGGGAGGCGATCGAGGCGTTCCGCCGCGACGTCGTCGAACCCTCGATGACCTCGCTCGTCATCCTCGATTTCTGGGCCGAATGGTGCGGGCCGTGCAAGCAGCTCGGCCCGGTGCTGGAAAAGATCGCCGCCGACTATGCCGCCAAAGGCGTCAAGCTCGTCAAGGTCGATGTCGATAAGGACAAGGTGATCGCCGCGCAGTTCCGCGTGCAGTCGATCCCCACTGTCTATGCCCTGTTCCAGGGCCAGCTCGTCGCCGATCTCACCACCGCGCGCACCGAAAGCCAGCTGAAGGCAACGCTCGACCAGATCCTCAAGCAGCTGCCGATCGAGAGCGAGGCGACCGCGCTGGCGCAGGATATCGCGCCCCTGATCGCGATGGGCGAGGAGGTGCTGGACGAAGGCGATGCCGAGCGCGCCTTGTCCATCTTCGGCCAATTGATCGAGATGGCGCCGGACGATCCCGCCGTCGTCGCCGGTCTCGCCCGCGCGCTGCTGCTCGCCGGCCAGCCCGAAGAAGCGGAGGCGACGCTCGATACGCTGCCCGCCGACAAGGCGAAGGATCCCGCCATCGGCCGCGCCCGCGCCACCATCTCGCTCGCCCGCGACGCGAAGCCGGTCGACGATCTCTCCGGCCTGCGTGCCTTGGTCGAGGCCAATCCGGACGATCACGCCGCCCGGTTCGAGCTGTCTGGCGGGCTGATGGCCGCCGGCGACCGCGACGGCGCGGCCGATGCCCTGCTGGAGATCATCGCGCGCGATCGCGACTGGAACGACGGCGCTGCCCGCACCCAGCTGCTCAAGCTGTTCGAGGCGGTCGGCATCGCCGATCCGTGGGTCAGCGCGCAGCGCCGCCGGCTCTCCGCCGTCCTGTTCACCTGATGGCGGCGCCCGGCTCGCGGCTGTCGATCTTCCCGCTGGCGGGCGCGCTGCTGTTCCCGCGGATGCAGCTGCCGCTGCACATCTTCGAGCCGCGCTACCGCGCGCTCGTCTCCGATGCGCTCGCCCGCGATCGCCGCATCGGCATGATCCAGCCGCGCGGCCCCGGCGATCGGCCGCCTTTGTTCGATATCGGCTGCGTCGGCCGCATCGCGCATGTCGATGCGCTGGACGACGGCCGCTTCAACATCGTCCTCGAAGGCCTCACCCGCTTCCGCCTGATGGCGGAAATCGATGCCGCCACCCCGTTCCGCCAGATCGAGGCGAGCTTCGTCGGCTTCGCGGACGATCAGCCGGCGGATGCGCTGGCGATGATCGTCCGCGCCGAGCTGGAGCGCGAGTCGCGCCGTTTCGCCGAGGCGCGCGGCTATTCGGTCGATTGGGATGCGGTTGGACGGCTCGACGACGAATCGCTGGTCAACGGCATCGCCCAGATCGCGCCGTTCGATGTCGCCGCCAAGCAGGCGCTGCTGGAGGCGGCCACCATCGCCGACCGGGCGGACTTGCTCGTTCAGTTCCTCACCTTCTTCAGCCGCAGCGCCGATGGCGACGAGGACGGACCCACCCTGCAATGAGCGACGATGCGCAACCCGGCAGCCTCGATCGCGCGCTGCTCGCCATCCTGGTCTGCCCGCTCACCCGCGGCCCGCTGGATTATGATCCGGTCGCCGAGGAGCTGATCTCGAACGGCGCGCAGCTGGCCTATCCGGTGCGGAACGGCGTGCCCGTTCTGCTGGTCGAAGAAGCCCGCTTCACCGGCTGAGGCGGAGCACCCGCTTATCTTGACGCAGGCGGTAGCAGCCTCTCACACCGCAACGCCCTGCAACAGCTTGGGCAACGTCCCCGTCTCGCCCCGCGCCTCGGCCATGAAGCGTTGCTTCAGCGGCGCGATCCGCTCGACCGCGCCCAGGCCGAAGCGCCGCACCGCCGCCGCCGCCTGCCCCCTGATGCCGAACAGCCGCGTCAGCCCGTCGGTCGCGGCGGCCACCATGAAGGTATCGAGCGCGCGCCACCGTTCATAGCGCGCCAGCCCCTGCGCATCGCCCGGGTCCAGCCCCAGCCGCGCCCCGTCCACCAACACCTCCACCAGCGCCGCCACGTCGCGAAAGCCCAGATTCAGCCCCTGCCCCGCGATCGGGTGGATGCCGTGCGCCGCGTCGCCCACCAGCGCCAGCCGCTCCGCCGTGATCGTGGCGGCATGGTGGAAGCCGAGCGGATAGCTGCTGCGCGGCGAGGCCACCTCGATCGCCCCCAGCAGCCCGCCCATCTTGCGCTCCGCCTCGGCCGCGAAGCCGCGATCGCCCAGCGCCATCAGCCCCGGCGCGTCGCCGCCCGCCACCGTCCACACCACCGCCGACCGGTGGCGGCCCTCGGCGTCGTCGATCAGCGGCAGGATCGCGAACGGTCCGGCCGGATAGAATATCTCATGCGCCACGCCGCCGTGCGGCCGCTCGTGCCGCACGGCGGCGATGATCGCGGCGTGATCGTAGCGCCACTGCGCCACGTTGATCCCCGCCGCCGCCCGCATCGGCGAATTGCGCCCCTCGGCCGCCACCAGCAGCGCGCCGCCGATCACCCGCCCGTCGGCCAGCGTCACGCGAACCCCCGTCGCATCGCGCACCACCTCGGCAGGTCGCGCCGGGGTATGGAGCGTCAGCCCCGCGGCCGCCTCCGCCGCCTCGCGCAGCGCGATCCGCAGCCGGCGATTCTCGAACATGATGCCCACCGCGCCATCGTCCGGCGCCGGCTCGAACACCAGCCCGCCCGGCGCCAGCCCGTCCTTCACGTTGATCGCCGCGATGGGGCAGCCCTGCCCGGCCAGCCGCGCGCCCACGCCGATCGTCTCCAACATCCGCCACGGCGCGCTGGCGACGGCGGAGGCGCGGCCGTCATAGCCTGCCGCCAGCATCGCCTGCGGGTCCGCCGGATCGATGATCGCCGCCGTCAGGCCATGCGCGTCCAGCGCGATGCCGAGCGTCTGGCCGACGAGGCCGCCGCCGAGGATGATGACGTCATGTTTGCTGTCCATGCCGCCGTCATGCCGCGCGGCGGGCGGGGCCGCAACCGGCGACACGCTATTTGGAAAGCCAGTGCGCCCGCATGAAATAGGCCGCGATCACCGCCGCGATCACCAGGCAGATGAACACCAGCCATTCGAATCCGTGCGGGTTCTGCGCGAACGGGATGCCGCCCACGTTCATCCCGAACAGCCCGGTGAGGAAGGTCAGCGGCAGGAACACCAGCGCGACGATGGAAAGCAGCAGCGCGCGCGTCTCGATCTGCTCGGATCGCAGGTCGGTCAGTTGCTCGTGCAGCAGCGCCGATCGCTCGCGCACCGCCTCCAGCTCCTCGCCCATCCGGGCGAAGCGGTCGGCCGCGTCGCGCAGGTGCAGCCGGTCGTCATCCTCCAGCCATGCCGCGTCCAGCTGCGCCAGCCGCTCCAGCGCCTGCCGCTGCGGCACCACGAAGCGGCGATAGCTGATCGCCAGGCTGCGCGCGCGGCCGATCTCGCGGCGGTTGCGCCAGGCATGTTCGGCATCGATCTTCGCCTCGCACTCGTCGATCGAGTCGCCCAGCTGCACCACCTCGGGATCGAGCCCGTAGGTGATCTCCATGGCGATGGCGGATACGATATCCCCCGGATCGCGGATGCTGCCCTCGTCCATCCGCGCGCGCACCTGATCCATCGCCGCCAGCGTGCGGAAGCTGACGGAGATCACCCGCCCCCGCTCCGCCCACAAGCGGATCGAGACGAGCGGATCGGGATCGTCCTCTGGCGTGTCGCCAAGGCCACGCAGGTTGATGAGCGCACCGTCGTCGATCGGCTCGCAGCGCGGCCGCGTCTCGATCGCGGTCAGCGCCTGCACCACTGATGTCGCCAGGCCGGCCTCGCGCTCCAGCCATTGCTTCTGCGCCTCGTCGCGGCCGTCGATATGGCACCAGACGAAGCAATCCGCCTGCCCCGCCGGCACGCCGGCCTGAGCATCCTCCCAGCCGACCGCCCCATCGCCCCCGCGCCGCGCGCACCAGCTCTTCATGGTCGCTCCCAATCCACATCCAGCGTCAGCCCGCCGCCCGCACCAACCATCGGCGCATCGCAGGCGATCCGTGCGGCATCGGCGCGCGCCCGGTCCAAGATCGCGGCGGGCACGTCCGGCCGGTGCATGATCGTATCCGCCTGCCCCAGCAGCCGCGCCGCCCGCAACGTCAACTCGTCCGGATCGGGCGAGCGGAGGCGGATGGCGACGATCCCGGTGGCGGTCGCCCCGTCGCCGGCCAGCCAACCGGCAAATGCCTCGTCGCGCGGCGCGGCGAACGGATCGATCGGGCCGCCCTCCGCCAGCCCCGCGTCGATCGCGCGCCGCCGCTCGGCCGGCGCCGGCC
>CAXTTS010000135.1:0-8513 GCA_964247265.1 uncultured Sphingomonadaceae bacterium | reverse complement strand
ACTGGTCAGCGCCGGCAAGCCGCTCGGCATCGCCGTCCACGATCATGTCATCATCGGGCGGGATGGCCATAGCAGCATGCGGACGCTGGGCCTGATCTGATCCGGCCTACGCTTCAGGAGTCAGCGCCCGGTCGCGCAGCCCACGCCACACCCGCACCGCCTGCACCGTCTCCACAACGTCATGCACCCGCACGATCTGCACGCCCTGGGCGATGCCCGCCAGCGCCAGCGCGATCGATCCGCCGAGCCGCTCCTCCACCGGAGCCTCGTTCGACAGCGCGCCGATCAGCCGCTTGCGGCTCGCCCCCAGCAGGATCGGGCAGCCGAGCCCGTGGAACAGCGACAGGCCGTTCAGCAAGGCGAGGCTGTGGCGCACGGCCTTGCCGAAGCCGATGCCTGGATCGACGATGATCCGCGCGCGATCGATCCCCGCCGCCTCCGCCACGGCGATCCGCGCGGCCAGCCAGTCATATACCTCGATCAGCGCGTCGCCATAGGTCGGCGCGTCCTGCATCGATTCCGGCGGCCCCTGATGATGCATCAGCACCACCGGGCAGCCGGCATGGGCCACCACCGCCGCCGATCGCGGATCGTAGAGCAGCGCCGAGACGTCGTTCACCAGATGCGCCCCGCCGCGCAGCGCCGCCTCCATCACCGCCGCCTTGCGTGTATCGATCGATACCGCCGTGCCGCTGCGGGCGAGGCGCTCGATCACCGGCACGGTGCGGGCGATCTCGTCGCCCTCCCACACCGCCTGCGCGCGCGGCCGGGTCGATTCGCCGCCGACGTCGATGATCGCGGCACCCGCCGCCGCCATCGCCACGGCCGCCGCCGCACCCCCCTGCGGATCGGTCTCGAAGCGACCGCCATCGGAAAAGCTGTCGGGCGTCATGTTGAGGATCGCCATCACCTGCGGCTCGCCCAAGCGCACCACCCGCTCGCCCAGCGTCAGCGGCGGGCGCGGCGCCACCAGACGCGCCATCGTCCGCTCGGCCGCGGCGCGCTGTGGTTCGGGCAGCGCCGCGATCGTCCGCTCCAGCGCCCCGACAGCGATCAGGTCGGTCGCCACCCGCCGCCCGCCGGCTACCGCGATCGCCTCGACGGCAGCGAACCACAGCAGCCCGTCGGCCAGCCGCAGCACGCGCCCGTCCAGCCCGAACGGCGCATCGACGAACGCCGTCGGACGGAGATAGAGCCGCGCGCCGGGATGGTCGCGCAGCGCGGCGGCGATCATGCGCTCGCGGCCAGATGGCGCTGGCGCAGCGTATCGATCGGCGTCAGCGCGCCCGCTTCCTCATAATGCCAGAAGGTCCAGCCGTTGCACGATGGCGCGCCTTGCACCGTCGCCCCAGCCTTGTGGATCGATCCGGCCTGCCCTTCCACCAGCAACGTGCCGTCCGCCCGCACCTCCGCCCGCCAGCGACGACGGCTGTCGGTGAGCGCGGTGCCCGGCGCGACCAGCCCCAGTTCCACCAGCAGGCCGAAGGCGACGCGCGGCGCGGCGCCCTTTTCGGGCATCAGCACCATCGCGCTTTCGTCGAGCGGCAGGGTGGAGGCGATGCGTTCGCGCGCGACAGCGACATATTTCGCCTCGCGCTCGATGCCGATCCAGCGCCGCCGCAGCCGCGCCGCCACCGCGCCCGTGGTGCCCGTGCCGAAGAAGGGATCGAGCACCACGTCGCCCGGCCGGGTGCAGGCCAGCAGCACGCGGTACAGCAGCGCCTCCGGCTTCTGCGTCGGATGCGCCTTGTGGCCGTCATCGTCCTTCAGCCGCTCGCTGCCCGAACAGATCGGCAGCGACCAGTCGGACCGCATCTGAAGATCGTCGTTCAACGCCTTCATGACGCGGTAGTTGAACCGATAGCGCGCCTTCTCGCTCTTGGTGCACCAGATCATCGTCTCATGCGCGTTGGTGAAGCGGGTGCCCTTGAAGTTGGGCATCGGATTGGCCTTGCGCCAGACGATGTCGTTGAGGATCCAATAGCCTTCATCCTGCAAGGCAGCACCAACGCGGAAGATATTGTGATAGCTGCCGATCACCCAGATCGTGCCATCGTCCTTCAGGATGCGCCGCGCCTCGCGCAGCCAGTCATGGGTGAAGCGATCATAGGCGGCGAACGTCTCGAACTTGTCCCAGGCATCGTCCACCGCATCCACCCGGCCACCCTCCGGGCGATACAGGTCGCCGCCGAGCTGAAGGTTGTAGGGCGGATCGGCGAAGATCATGTCCACCGAGCGATCCGGCAGCCGCGCCATCGCCGCGATGCAATCGTCCATGATGATGGTGTCGAGCGGCAACTCGCGCAGCACGGGGGCCAGCTGCGGCCGTGCGACCCCGCGCCGTCTTGCCCCCGCATCGATCGGTTTCACCACGCCCATGCCGCTCACCCACTGCCCAACCGGCCTCTTGGTGAGTCCTCGCGACTCGCCGGTCAAGCGGAAAAGCTGGCGGAATCCGGCGAGTCGCTGCCTTTTCAGGCCGATGCGACGCCACGCTCCAGGTCGAGCATCCGGGCAACGGGGCCGAAGCTGCGGCGATGAAGCGGGCTTGGCCCCAGCCGCGCCAGCGCATCCTGATGGTCGCGCGTGCCATAGCCCTTGTTCTTCGCCCAGCCATAGCCGGGGTGCGCGGCATCAAAATCGTGCATCATCCGGTCGCGCTCATGCTTGGCGACGATCGAGGCGGCCGCGATCGACAGGCACAGCGCGTCGCCATCGACGATCGCCAGCGACGTATGCGTCCATCTCGGGCAGCGATTGCCATCGACCAAGATCATCGCCGGCGCGATCCCGCCATCGATCAGCGCCCGCACCGCCCGGTCCATCGCCAGCATCGTCGCCCAGAGGATGTTGAGCGTGTCGATTTCCTCCACCGTGGCGATGCCGACGCCCACCGCCGCCGCCTGCCGGATTGCGCCGCACAGATCCTCGCGCCGCACCGCGCACAATTTCTTGGAGTCGTCGATGCCCTTGGGCACCTTGCGCCGGTTGAGCACCACGGCCGCCGCCACCACCGGCCCGGCGAGCGGACCCCTGCCCGCCTCGTCGACGCCCGCTATGGGCAAGGGATGGGGGCGTTCCAGCTTGAAGGTGGGGGCGGGCATGGGTCGCCTCTAGCGCGCCCCGGCGGGAGATTACACCCCGGACGGCTTAGGCGCCGGTCGCCTCGCCCAATTGGAACATCCGGTCCACCTCCGCCACCAGGTCGCGCAGGTGGAACGGCTTGGACAGCACCTTGGCATTGGCCGGTGCCTGCCCGCCCTTCAGCGCCACCGCCGCAAAGCCGGTGATGAACATCACCCGCATGCCTGGCGCGATGGCCGCCGCGCGCTGGGCAAGCTCGATCCCGTCCATCTCGGGCATCACGATGTCGGTCAGCAGCAGATCGAAGCTGTTCATTTCGAGCAGCGGCACGGCGGCGGTGCCACGATCGACTGCGGTCACCGCATAGCCGACGCGTTCGAGCGCACGCGCGAGATATTCGCGCATCGAATTGTCATCCTCCGCCAGAAGGATCCGAATCATCCGTACCGCCCGTGTCTTGCCGCCTGATGCCCGCTTGCTATGCGGCAAGGCTTTAATATTTGCCACCTGCCGAAGCGGGAAGTAGCAACGCGGGATGAGGCCGCAAGACGACGCTGCGGGGCCTTTCACCCGCTTCGGCCCGCTGATCCCGGCCTCTCCCCTCGTCGTCAGCGTGCCGCATGCCGGGCGCGATTATCCGTCCGCGCTGCTGGCGAACAGCATCTTGCCGGTGACGACGCTGGCCGCGCTGGAGGATCGCCATGTCGATCGGCTGGCGGCCGACCTGCCGACGCTCGACATCACCGGCTTCGTCGCCCGCCGGCCGCGCGCCTGGATCGACCTCAATCGCGACGAGCGGGAGGTGGACCCGGCGATGATCGCGCCCACCCCGCGCCCCGGCCGTTTCCTCTCATCGGCCAAGGTGCGCGGCGGCCTCGGCCTTATCCCGCGTCGCATCGCTGGCGCCGGCGAGATCTCGCCCCGGCGGATCAGCGAGGCGGAGGTGGAGGCGCGGCTGGATGGCGATCACCGCCCCTGGCACGCGGCGATCGCGGCGGCGCTGGCGGCGGCCCATGCGCGCTTCGGCATCGCCCTGCTGCTCGATCTCCATTCGATGCCGCCGCTGGCGGTGGGCGTCGGCGGTCAGGCGGCCCGCATCGTCATCGGCGACCGCCACGGGCGCAGCTGCGCCGGGCGGTTCGTCACCTGCCTCGCGCTGGCGGCGGCGGCGGATGGTCTGATTACCGCGCTGAACGATCCTTATGCCGGCGGTCACACGCTCGATCGCCACGGCCGCCCCGGTCGCGGCATTCACGCAGTGCAGGTCGAGATCGATCGGTCGCTCTACCTTGCGCCGGACATGCGGACGCCGAGTGCCGGCATGGCCGCCACGATCGGGCTGGTGAACCGGCTGGCAGGCGCGGTCCAGGCCGCCCTTGCCACCGCTGGCAGCGACGCCCTCGCCGCGGAGTGACCGCAACACACCCGAACCACCAAAAAAAACCACCCCGTGCTTATCGCACGGAGTGGCCAAGGTTCAGGGAGGAATGCCCCGAAGGGCATTAACGCGGCCGCGAAAGGGGGGGACGCGGCGGCGTCGAAACTGAGATAGGATTATCGTCTGTGGCTTTCAAGCCACGTCATCAGATTATTTTGCGCGGTGCATCAACGGTCGCTGGCACGCGGCTCCATCCCCGGCGCCATCCGCGCCAGCGTGCGATCACGATCAAGGAAATGGTGCCTCAGCGCGGCCGCAATATGCACCAGCACCAGCGCCGCCATGATCCAGCCGGCATAGACATGGAACATATAAGCCTTGTCCCCGCCATGCGGCGTCTGCGGCAAGGGCAGATAGGGAATGTCGAACAGCCCGAAAAAGGTGAGAAGCCGGCGCTGCAACGCCGCCGAACTGAACACCCAGCCCGATAGCGGCATCAGGATGATGAGCAGGTAGAACAGCCAGTGCAGCCCATGCGCCGCCCCGGTCTGCCAGCGCGGCATCGCCGGCAGCGGCGGCGGGCGATGCGTCAGCCGCCAGGCGAGCCGCGCCACGCTGAGGAACAGCACCGAGATGCCGACCGCCTTGTGCCACGGGATCAGCGGCAACCCCTTGGGCAGATAGTCGTGCAGCAATCCGCTAGACAGGTTGAACAGGACGAGCGCCGCGATGACCCAGTGGAACCAGATCGCCACGCGCGTATAGCGCGTCAGGGCAGCATCCCCACGCTCGTCCGCGCGCATCAGAAGCCGGCCGGCAGCGGGGTCGGCACCTTGCCCAGCGCCATCTGACGACCGAAGATCTCGCGGATCAGCGTCAGCGAGAACAGATGCCCATAGACCAGCGCGAGCAGGCCGGAGCCGATCAGCTTGCGCGCCACATCGCCGCGCAGCTCCCGCAGCTTGTCCTCAGACACCATCTGGAAGCCACGATAGATGAACGGCTGATCCGCCCCGTCAGGCTGGATCGACACCTCGCCGTCGATCAGCAGCTTGTGATCGACCAGCTCCTTCATGAATGCTGCGGTGCGCTGGCCCGCCTGCTCGAACTGCTCGCAGAAACCGAGCACATCCTGCGTCGCCTGCGCCGGCTGGCCGTTCTCGAACAATGGCTCGCCATCCTCGAACGCGCCGATCACCTCGCTGGTCGGGTCGAAGCATAGCGACAGCTCGTCCGCGTCCGGCCGCAGCCGGGCGAGCATGAATGGGTAGCGGCGCACATAGGCCGGAACATAGACGTCGCTGGTCAGCTTGCCTTCCTCGTCGGTGAAGACGTTGACGCCTTCGTTCAGGCCCATCAGCGCCAGCGGCACCGGATTGTCGCCCACCGAGAAGACGATCGGGTAATAACGCTGCGCCAGCGCGAACTCCTCCACCGTCAGCGGCACCGCATGCGCGCCGGTGAGGAACGGGGCCGCCTCCACCCGGCGGGCGCGCCAGTCGCCATGGGCCACGCTGGAGAGCGGTTCGAGCCGGTTGTAGAAAAGCGGCAGTCCCTGCTCGGGGGCGCTGGCCATCGTCTGTTCTCCCTGTTCTTCGCCGATCATTTTGATGCTCCGCGCTCTATGGCGCGGGCCTGCCGGGCGCAAGCGGCACCAGCTTGCCGGGGTTCATCAGGCCGAGCGGATCGAGCGCCTGCTTGATCGCACGCTGCGCCGCCAGCCGCGCCGGATCGCCCAGCCGGGCATATTCGGCCAGCTTGGTCTGGCCGATGCCATGCTCGGCCGAGATGGAGCCGCCCGCTGCCACCGTGAGATCGTGGACGAAGCGGCTCACCGCCTCGCCGTGCGTCGCCAGCCACGCATTATTGTCGGCTTCGGCCGGCGGGCGCACGTTGAAATGCACGTTGCCATCGCCGAGATGGCCGAACGCCAGCACCCGCGCGCCGGCAAAGCGCCGCTCCACCGCCTCGGCGGCCGTATCGATGAAGCCCGGCATCGTCGATACCGGCACCGCCACGTCATGCTTGGCGGCGATCCCATCGGCCCGCTCCGCCTCCGACATGGACTCGCGCAATTTCCACAGCGCCTCCGCCTGCGTTTCGCTCGATGCCACGGCGGCATCGCCGGCCAGCCCGCCAGCAATCGCATCGGCCAGCGCCTGTTCCAGCGCCTCGGCGGGATCGGCGGCGCTCGCCGGCGCGACGCTCTCGATCAGCACGTTCCAGCGATGCCGTTCGCCCAGCGGCGCGCGCGTGCCGGGAATGTGGCGCAATACGAGATCGAGGCCATCGGCGGGCACCAGCTCGAAACTCTCCACCGCGCCGCCGCTCGCCGCCTCAAGCCGGCGCAGCAAGGCGAGCGCCTGTTCCGGCGCATCCAGCCCCACCCAGGCGACCGCGCGCAGGCCGATTGCCGGCACCAGCCGCAGCGCCGCCGCGGTGATGATGCCCAGCGTGCCCTCCGCCCCCGCCAGCAGCTGGCGCAGATCATAGCCGCGATTGTCCTTTCGCAACGCCGAGAGCCCGTCGAGCAGCGATCCGTCCGGCAGCACCGCCTCCAGCCCCAGCAGCATCGCGCGCATCG
The DNA here is from genome assembly GCA_964247265.1 of uncultured Sphingomonadaceae bacterium. Lineage (GTDB taxonomy): Bacteria > Pseudomonadota > Alphaproteobacteria > Sphingomonadales > Sphingomonadaceae > Alterirhizorhabdus. The sequence continues at coordinate 1,467 of CAXTTS010000135.1, read as the reverse complement.
GGCCGAAGCGCAGCACCTGCGTGCCGCCAGCATTGGTGGAGACGAGGCCGCCCACCGTGGCCGATCCCTTGGCCGCCAGCGAGAGGGGAAAGCGCATGCCTTCCGCCGCCGCCGCCTCGTGTAGCGTGGTCAGCGTCACGCCCGCCTCGACGATCGCCACGCCATCGAGCGGCGAGACGGACCGGATCGCGCGCATCCGCCGTGTCGAAAGCAGTAGCGCACGCCCATCGGCCGGAGGTGTGGCGCCCGCGACCATCGAGGTGTTGCCGCCCTGCGGCACGATCGGCACCCGCGCCGCCGCCGCCAGCCGGACGATCCCCGCCACCTCGGCCGCGTCGGCGGGGGACAGCAACGCCAGCGCGTCGCCGCGCACCCGGCCACGCCAGTCGATCAGCCACGGCTCCATGTCATGCCGATCGGTCGTGAAGCCGCGCGGACCGAGCAGGGCCGAGAGTGCATCGAGCAGTTCGGCGTCGGCTTCGGGAAGGGCGGATCGGGCGAGAATGTCCAGCGTCATCGTGCTTATATAGACGGCGCGCGCGGCCCCGCCAATTAATCGCCGGTTCAACCGGCCCACCCGATGGCCGTGCGACATGGAAGTGCCCGCGACGTGATCGAATCGGCGACGTTCGCCTTGCTGCTGCTGGTTTCCGGCGCGGCGCCGGAGGGTCGCGCGCAGCGCAGCCAGCCCACCCAGCTGACGATCCGGCAGCGGGTGGAGCAGGTGATCGTCCGCATCCGCACCCCGCGCGGCGCGCCTCCCCCGCCGATCCGGTGGAAGGAGAAGAAGGCGCCGCGCTGCATCGCCACCGACAGCATCGCCGGCGCGGCGGTGACGGGCGCCGACAGCGTGGACTTCGTGCTGAAGGGCGGAATCCGTCTGCGCGCCCGGCTGGATGACGATTGCCCCGCGCTGGATTATTATAGCGGCTTCTATCTGGCCCCCACCGCCGATCGGAACATATGCGCCGATCGCGATGCGGTGCACGCGCGATCGGGCGGCGCCTGCGAGATCACGCGCTTCCGGGCGCTCGTCCCGGATCGCTGACACGCCTTTTGCTTGACAATCGGCGTCATCATGGTCAAGCGCCGCAACAGTTGCGCGGCCACGATCAGCGGCGCCTTTTTCCGGATCGCTCATGACATTCGCCGATCTCGGCCTCTCCGACGAACTGCTGCGCGCCATCGGCGATTCCGGCTATACCGAGCCGACGCCGATCCAGGCCCAGGCGATCCCGCCCGTGCTGATGATGAAGGACATCGTCGGCATCGCCCAGACCGGCACGGGCAAGACCGCCGCCTTCGTGCTGCCGATGATCGACATCCTCGGCCAGGGCCGCAGCCGCGCGCGCATGCCGCGCTCGCTGATCCTCGAGCCGACGCGCGAACTGGCCGCGCAGGTGGCCGAGAACTTCGAGAAATACGGCAAGTATCACAAGCTTTCGATGGCGCTGCTGATCGGCGGGG
>CAXTTS010000134.1:0-8553 GCA_964247265.1 uncultured Sphingomonadaceae bacterium | reverse complement strand
GAGACATCCCGCGTCGCGGCGCCGATCTGGCTGGAGCGGGCATCGTCGGCGGGCGAGGCAGGGTGGGTGATCTGGCCGAGCGAGCCCGCCGGCTCGAACGTCTGCGCCCGCGCGCCCACCGCCGGCGAGAGCGCGGCGAGCAGCAGGCAGGCGGCCCGCCGCGTCATCGGCCGGGCGCGGTCTGGGTGACGGTCATCTGCTGCTGGCCGCTCTGGACGATCGAGAGATCGGGCAGGTTGTTGCCGACCTGGTTCCACACCAGCAGGTTGGCGGCGCCATTCTGCGTGGCGCTCATCGCATTGCCATCGCCCGTCTGGCCGAGGGTGGCCTGATTGCCGGCGCCATTCTGGGCCAGCTGCATGACATTGCCGTTTCCGGCCTGGCTCATCGCCGCATAATTGGTCGCGTCGGTGCTGAACTGGGTGGCGCGGGCAAGATTGCCGATGCCGTTCTGGGCCAGCAGCAGCATATTGTCGCCCGGCCCGCCTTGAAGGGCGGTGGCGCTGTTGAGCGTGCCGGTCTGGCGGAGCGTCGCGCTGGCGTGGCCCATGCCGGACTGGGTGATGGCGGCATCGTTGCGGTCGCCCTCCTGCCGTATCTCCGCCTCCGCCGGCGCGCCGGACTGGACGATGCGGGCGACATGGCCGTCGCCGATCTGGGCGATATAGGCGCTGCCGGTGGGCGCGGCGGTGGCGGCACCCGCCAGCAAAAAGAGGGCGACAGCGCCGGTGAGCGTGCGGGCGATCATGAGCGAACCTCTCTGCCGGCCATACGCCGCCGGCCGATGAAAAGGATCGGAGCCGGTGCGAACGCCGCGCCGGCCCCGACGATCTTACTGGTAGATCGCGGCGGAGTTGCCGGTGCCGCCTTGCAGGATGCGCGCCTGATTGGCGGTGCCGCCCTGGCTGACGAGGGCGAAGCCATCGGTGCCGCCCTGGATCACCGAGACGAGGCCGCCTGTGCCCGTCTGGTTCAGCTGCGCCTCGTTGTCAGTGCCCTTCTGGAGCGCGAGCAGCTGATTGCCGGTGCCGCTCTGCGACACGGTGGCGGTGTTGTCGAACGCCTGCTCGGCATTGGCCAGCAGCGGGCCGAAATCGCCCGAGACGGCCGAGGCGAGATCGGACACGAACACGTCCGCCTGAACGATGCCGGCGGCGTTGCCGGTGCCGCCTTGCGTCAGGCTGGCGGTGTTGCCGGCGCCATATTGGCCCGCGCCGCCGAGATTGGCGGTGCCGGTCTGGGTGACGGAGGCGAGGTTGGTGGCGCCGATCTGGAGTATGCCGGCGGCGCTGCCCTGCGCGTTCTGGCTGAGGCTGCCCTGGTTGCCGTTGCCCACCTGGGCGACGGCGGCGAGCACCGTGTCGCCCGACTGACCGACCGTCGCGAAGTTGTTGTCGCCGACCTGGAGGATTCCCGCGCCCGACGTGCCGGTGGTGTTCTGCTGCGCATAAGCGGCGTTGCCGTTGCCCGATTGCAGCGCGCCGACGAGGCCGCCGGTGCCGCCCTGTGTCACATAGGCGCTGTTGCCGTCGCCCTGCTGCCCGACGACGCTGGCGTTGGACGTGCCGCTCTGCGCGACCTGCGCGTAGCTGCCGGCACCGACCTGCTGGATCGTGCTGTCCTGCGACGTGCCCTGCTGGTTGATATTGGCCGAGGAGCCGCCGGACTGGGACAGAGTGGAGACGGCGTAGATCCCGCTCTGGCTGACGGAGGCGATGTTCGCGCCATCGCTTTGGGTGACGAGCGAATTGTTGCCGCCATAATTGCCGACGACGGTGGGCGGCGCCTCGGCATTCTGCCCGACATAAGCGAGATCGTCATCGTCCTGAGAGATCGCCGAGACGTTGCCGCCGACCGGCTGGCCGCTGAGACCCTGGCGGACGACGGCGGCGGCGGCGGTGCCGCTCTGGTTGATCGTCGAATCGTTGTGGCCATATTGCGCGATGTCGGCGGAGCTGCCGCCGTGCGCAGCGGTGCCCGCGCCGGTCTGCGTGATCGACGAGGTGTTGTAGTAGGCGCCGATCCGCTGGGTCTGCAGCACGGTGGCGTCGTTGCCGGTGCCATCCTGCTTGACGGTGGAATCATTGGACGGGCTGTAGACCACGCCGACATCGCTCTGCGTGACGGAGGCGCTGTTGCTGCCGCCGGTGCTGTTGAGGTTCTGCTCGATCAGCGAGTGGCTGTCGCTGGAGGAGCCGGACTGGTCGGCGACGGCGCTGTTGGAGGAGCCGGCCTGGTTGATCGTGCTGCTGGAATTGGCGGCCAGCGCGGGCATCGCCGCGAGCAGGGCAAGACCGGAGGCGGAGGCGAGAATGAGACGCTTCATGGAAGTTCCTTTCGGTGAGGCGTCGCGGCCGGGCTGGCCGCGACGCAGGCTTTGCGAGCGACCTTATTGGGCGATGGAGGCGAAGTTGCCGGCGCCGGCCTGGTTGATGAAGGCTTGGTTCATTGTGCCGCCCTGCGTGACATAGGCCTGGCCGGACGTGCCGCTCTGGGCGACGTAGGTCAGGTTGTCGGTGCCGCTCTGAAGCACGCCGGCGGTGTTGCCGTCGCCGCTCTGGAGGACGACGGCGACGCCATCGAGGCCGCTCTGCGAGACGGTCGCATTGTTGTCGCTGGCGGTGCCGCCCCAGCTGATGCTGTCGAAATTGCCCATTTCGACCGCCGCCATGTCGCCGACGGTGACATCGGCCTGCGCGACGCCGGCGATGTTGTGGCTGCCGCTCTGCGTGACGCCGGCGGTGTTGGTCGTGCCGGCCTGCGCGATCGATCCCATATGGGCATCGCCGCTCTGCTGGATCGAGGCCATGTTGTCGGCCGGAACGCCCGCACCCGATGAGCCGACCTGCGCGACATAGGCGGCCGACGCGCCGGTGGCCGACTGGTTGACGCTGGCATTCTGGCCCGCGCCCACTTGCGAGACCAGCGCCAGCGCACCCTCACCGCTCTGATCGACCGTAGCGATGTTGGTGAAGCGCGGGCCGATCGAGGCCGGGCCGCCCTGCTGCTCGATCTCCGTCCGGGTGTTCGCGCCGCTCTGGTTGACGGACGCGACGTTGTCGCCGTAGGCGCCGCCGGAAATGCCGCCCTGCTCGATCAGGGTCGAGGCACTGGCGCCGGTCTGGGTGACCCCGGCGGTGTTGTAGATGCCCTGCTGGGTGACGTCCGCCGTGGTGCCGGCCGCATTCTGCGTGACGTTGGCGAGGTTCAGCTCGCCATCCTGCGCGACCGTGGCGGAGGAGCCGGCGGAGTCGGCCTGCTGATCGATCGTGGAGACATTGTTGTCGCGCCCGCCGAAGCTGCCGAGCAGGTTGGTGCCGCCCTGCCTGACGTCGGCCGTGGCGCTGGCGCGTTGGTTGATCGTCGAGACGTTCTCGTCGCTGGTCTGCAACACGGTGGCGCTGGCATTGTCGGCCGTCTGCTGGACGACCGAGAAGTTGTTCGCCCCGCTCTGCGTGACGCCCGCGACATTGTTGTCGCCGGTCTGGAAGGTGATCGCCTGCGAATTGGCGCCGCTCTGATCGACCGTGGAATCATTGGAGGGCGCGCCGTCGGTAGGGTTGTTGGCGTTCTGTATCACCAAGGCGGAGGCCGCCGCACTCTGCGTGACGACGGAGCGGTTGTCCCCCTGGCCGACGCCCGGGCCGCCGAGCGCCGGATCGCCCGACTGGATCACGCTGGCGCTGGCGCCGTCGGCATCCACCGTCTGGGTGATCGTCGATTCATTGTAGATGCCGCTCTGCGAGGCGCCGGCCGAGGCGCCGGCGCTCTGCAAAACGGTGGAGCGGTTGAGCTCGCCGGTCTGCGAGACGTTGGCGCTGGCGCCCTCCGCATCGGCATCCTGCGTGACGGCGGAGACGTTGCTGGCGCCGCTGAACAATGTGGGGAACAGCGCCTGGTTGCGGTTCTGGTTCACCGTGGCGGTGGCGCCCGCGCCGGTGGCGTTCTGGGTGATGGTGGAGCGGCTGTTGCCGCCGGTCTGGGTGGTATAGCCCTCGTTGCTGGCGCCATCCTGCGTGGTGGTGGCGGTGGAGTCGCTCGCGGCGGTCTGGTCGGTGATCGCCGTCTGGCTGGCGCCCTGCTGCTGGATCAGGGCATTGTTGGTGCTCTGCGCCATCGCCCCGCCGGCCGATAATATCAGCGCCAGCGAGGAGACCGAGCCATAGATCAGATGCTTCATGGTGAGATCCTTTGTTGCGCCCGATCCGCTTGGCGCGGATTTCGGGCCGGGGGTGCGTCACGTCTTCTCGTCGGGACGACCCGCCCCCGGTTCATCGCCCCTCTGCGGGGGCGTTGCCTGGCCGGGCGGCGCCGCGGCACCGCCGGCCAACTTCCTTCAGCCGCCGTTCTTGCGCGTTGCCGGCGGCACCTGACCGTCGCCCGTGGCCGGCGCATCGTTGCGGACCTGCCGGACCTTGGGCGCCAGCTGCGAGCGGCGCAGCGCGGCGGCGACCTGCTCGGCGGGATATTTGCCGTCGCGTTCCTGCCGGTACTTCAGCAGGAACGGCTCGCCGGCGGACTTGTCGGCGAAGTTCCAGAGCTTCAGCTCGACACCTTCCATGACAAGGCCGTAGACGGCTTTCTCGATCGCCTGCTGCAAGGCGATGGTGCCGGGCTCGTTGGTGGTGACGCCGCCTTCGGCCTCCAGCAATTCCTTGAAGGCGACGTAGCGGAAGGCGCTGGCGCTGATGCCGTAGGAGGCGATCGTCTTGGAGGTGGTGATCGAGGTGAGCACCTCCCCGGTGCGGACCGAGACGGCGCGCAGATAGACAGTGGCGGTGTGCTGCTGATATTCGGTGTGCGCGCCTATGCCGAGGAAGCTGGCGCCGAGGCCGCCGGTGAGCGTGTTGGTATCGTAGCCGATGATGCCGCCTTCCAGCAGCACGCCGGCGAACAGCAAGGCGGGCAGCGCCTCCGCATTCACGTTGCGCTCGCCGAGATAGCGTTCGCGCATCTCGCGGATGATCTGGCGCTCGTTCAGCAGGTTACGCAGCTGCTCGCGCTCGACGATGGTGAACCACTGGCGGTTGCCGGCATCCTGCAACGCCTTCACCAGGATCGAGCCGGCGCCCTGCGTGACCGCGCGCGAGAGCGTCTGGGTCGAGTCGGTCGGCTTGAACTGGCCGGTCTGATCCGAAAAGCCGTAGACGGCGACGGCGACCGGGCGGGACGGCGGTGGAATGAGGTTCAGCGCCTGCTGGATCGGTGTCTTCTTGGGGAAGACGGGCTGCGTGGCGGTGCTGGGCAGGCTCTTGGTATAGGCGCAGCCACCAAGCGACGCGGCGGCCAGCGACAGGGCCGCTACGGACAAAGCAGCGGGCAGACGAGAGGCGAGGCCGGTGCGACGCATCGATCAATTCACCTTCACGAAGGTGGGGATCTCGATGTTCGTGACTTCGCCGGTGTCGTTGTTGGTGATGTCGAGCGTCACCGATTCCAGCGAGCGGACGAAGCTGATCGTCTGGCCGCCGAAGGTGATCGTGCCGCGGTCCTGCGGGTTCGGGCCGAAGATCGCATCGGTGATCTGCGACGACAGCGCCGAGAGCAGGCGGGATTGCAGCTGGCGGGCGAACAGATCGGCATCCGACGTGCCGGTGGACGCCTTGGGATCGGTATAGTTGTTCTGGGCATTGGCGATGCCCAGCAGATGCGAGGAATTGAACGGATTGCCGCCGAACGACGGATTTATCGGCGTATAGACGATTTCCGCGAGGGCAGGAGTAGACAGAGCGAGCGAGAGACACGCGGCGGCGACGCGCGAGAGCGTCGCGCAGCGATAAGCATACAGCACAGGATACTCTCCCCCGCCAAAGATCCGCCAAAATCGGATATTGCGCCAGCTGCCGTTTCTATTAACGGGTTCTGACTCAATGCGTAGGTCCGTATATTTTTAATCAGTTATCATCGCAATCCATTCGGCGAGACTTTCCCGCCGAAAAGCCAGATTGTTGATCCGAACCGGATATACTTCGCGCAATCGGCGCGACTTTGCGGGCGCGACGATCGTTGTCGCGCCCCGGCCGGACTCCGCATCGGATGGACTTGCCGGAACTGTCCAGTAACGGCACGAAAGCCGCGATTATAGCGGCAGGGCGGCGTCCGCTGTCGGCGCCGACCTGGCTTCCGCGGTGGGATCGCCAGCCGCCGTCGTCCAGCCCAGGCGGGGTATGCCGATCGCGCGCCGGCCGCGCATGTCGATGCGCGGCACCAGGATCGCGCGCGCTTCCATATAGCCGAGCAGGCGCTTCGTGCGGCCGATCGAATGGGTGCCGTAGACGCGGGCGATCGCCTCGTCGGGCGGACATTCGCGGCCTTCGCGCGCCGCCCGGGCGATCAGCAGGAACACGCCGAGCATGTCCTCCGGCAGTTCGTCGGCCATCGCGAGCGCCGCCGCCCAATCCGGATCGTCGCTGGTGCCGGCGAACTCCCCGGCGCGGGTCAGCGACAGGCGGCGCTTGAAGGCGGTGAGATCGAGCGGCGGCTCGTTCAGCCCGCGCATCCGGCAGCGCACGCCGAAATCCTGATAAAGCTGGGCGGGCGCGCGGTAGGCGGCTTCCGCATCGGCGACGATATCGCGCAGCACGGCCTGCGTCTTCGTCTCGCGCTCGTCCGCCTCGATCAGCGGGAAAACGGGCTCGGGCGAGGGCTCGCCGAAGACGGGGCGGTGAATGTTGCGGATCAGTTCGTCCGCCGGCGTCGGCGGGGGCGGCGGCGGCGCGGGGGATGCGGCGGGTGCGCCGACATCCTCGAACAGCAGGCCGTGCATCGCGGCGGCGCCGGCCTGCGGCAGCGGCATCAATTTGGGGCTGGTGCTGCGCGCGCCCGTCTCCACCGCGCCGATGCGGATCGCCAGCGGTTTGCGCGACAAAGCGGGGCCGAGCGCGAGGAAATGGCCGCGTTCCAGATCGCGGATCGTTTCCGCCTGGCGCCGCTCCATACCGAGCAGATCGGCGGCGCGGGCCATATCGATATCGAGGAAGGTGCGGCCCATCAGGAAGTTCGACGCCTCGGCCGCGACATTCTTGGCGAGTTTCGCGAGGCGCTGGGTGGCGATCACCCCGGCCAGACCGCGCTTGCGCCCGCGACACATCAGGTTGGTCATGGCGGCGAGCGAGGCCTTGCGCGCCTCCTCCGACACCTCGCCGGCGACGGCGGGGGCGAACAGCTGCGCCTCGTCCACCACCACCAGCACCGGATACCAGAGATCGCGCGGCGCATCGAACAGCGCGGAGAGGAAGGCGGCGGCGCATTTCATCTGCGCGTCGATCTCCAGCCCCTCCAGATTGAGGACGACGGAGGCGCGATGTTCGCGGATGCGAGCGGCGATGCGGGCGATCTCCGCCTCGCTATAATCCGCCGCCTCCACCGCGATGTGGCCGAAGCGATCGGCCAGGGTAACGAAATCGCCTTCCGGATCGATCACCACCTGCTGCACCCACGGCGCGCTGCCCTCGATCAGGCGGCGCAGCAGATGCGATTTGCCCGAGCCGGAATTGCCCTGCACCAGCAGGCGCGTGGCGAGCAGCTCCTCCAGATCGAGCAGGGCCGGCTTGCCCGCCGGCCCGAGGCCCATGTCGATCGATACCGTCATCGCCGGGTGCCTAGCGTGCGCCGGCCGATACCGCCACGATCATGGCACGCGGCGGACCGAGACGATCGCCACCGGCGCCTTGATCGACTGGCCCATCGTGTCGCGCGAGAAGCCGCCGGGCCATGTCGGCATCGCCAGGATGCGCCTGAGCAGCGGCATACCGCTGACGACATGGCCGAAGGCGGCGTAGCCGGGGCTGCCGGGCCGCGCATCGAGATAGCTGGCCGGGCCGATCGTGACGAAGAAATCGCCCATCGCGGTGCCCGGCGCGTTGCGCGCCATCGATACGGTGCCGTCGACATGATGCAGGCCGGTGAGGCTGGTCGGTTCGTGCCTGATCGGCAGCAGCGCGCGGGGGATGTGATGATTGATGCCGCCCTGAACGAGGCCGTTGGTGGCCGAGGCCTTGCTGCGCGCGGCGCGGTAGAAGGTGGTGCCGTCCAGCCTTTTCTCATCGACATAGCGGAGGAAGTTGGCGGTGGTGATCGGCGCCTGCTTGGCCGCCAGCGCGATCACGATCGGCCCCATGCTGGTTTCGATCCGCACGCGCGGCTCGGTGGCGGCGGCGGCCGAGGCGGGGGACGGCAGCGCCGCCGCCGCCAGCCATCCGCCGATGATGATCCGAGAAAGGCTGGAACGCACCGTCACACTCACTCCGCTGATGCCATCGCCGTTCGCCTATCCTGGATTCAACCGCAAGCAGCGGAGCGCGGGCGATGCCACGCAATGCCACATGCCGGATGAACGAAGCCAATGTAAGGACAGTGAGATGGCGACGACGACGCACATGGCAACCGCCGACGATTCCCGCTGGGCGCGCATCCTGGCGCGCGACAAGGCGGCGGAGGGTGCCTTCTGGTATTCGGTACTGACGACCGGCGTCTACTGCCGCCCCTCCTGCCCGTCGCGTGCGGCGAACCCCGCCAACGTGACGATCCACGCGACGCTGGCCGGGGCGCGGG
>CAXTTS010000133.1:0-8696 GCA_964247265.1 uncultured Sphingomonadaceae bacterium | reverse complement strand
TCGCAGCCGACGCACAGATTCTCGTCGATCAGCAGCACGTCGGTCGCCTCGCCGATGCCGTTGTCGACGAGGAAGTTGGCGACGCTGGAATACATGTCGACGACGGTCGAGAAGCTATCCTTCTTGGCCTCGACGAAGGCGTTCAGATCCTGGCGGCTCGCCATGTCTTTTCGCGCTTTTTCAAACAGATCGGGCTTGCTGTTCAGCAGCCGCTTGAACGCATCGCCATTGAGCTTGATGACCTCGGATTTGATCGCGGCGCGCACGGTGGCGGAACGCTTGCTGCCGTCGATCACCGCCATTTCGCCGACATAGGAGCCGGCGGGCAAATAGGAGAGGAACACCGGCTTGCCGCCGATCGCCTTTTCCACCACCATCGACCCCACGCGGATGACGTAGATGTCGTTATCCTCGGCATTCTCCTTGATGATCGCCTGTCCGGCCTTCACCGTGACGATCTCGGCGCTGTCCGTCACCTCGCGCAGATCCTCCGGCGTGAGGCCGGAGCCGAACATCTGGAGCAGCTGCCGCTCCGTCGAGATGCGGTTCACCACGCGGCGGGCGGCCGGCACCTGCGCCATCAGCTTCAAGGCGGCGGTGCGCGATATCTCGACGAGGATCGAATCCTCGGCCGCGCGGATCGTCGCGCCGCGCCGTCGGCCGGAAATCAGGCCGACCTCGCCGAAGATGGAGCTACGGCCGATGCGGATGCCCTTGCCGTTCGGCAGGCTCACCTCGACCGAGCCGGAGGCGATGGCGAACAGCGACGATCCGGGATCGTCCTTTTCGAACACCGTCTCGCCGATGCGATAGGCGCGCACATCGGAATCGAGCATGAACTCGCGCATCTGCAACGGCGAGAGGCCGTTCAGGATTTCCACATTGGCGCTGAGGAAGGCGAGCCACTCGTCGACCGAGCGCTTGCGCGGCATGGTCTTGAAGCGGCCTTCCAGGATCGGCTCGTCGGCGGGCTTCAGAGCAGTGTTGCCGTTGATGAACTCGACGACATCATAGCCCTGGTTCATGCAGTGCTTGATAAGCGGATAGCCCGCCAGCGCGCCGATTACGTAGATGCCGGGCACCGTGCTTTCGAACTGCGGCGAGAGCTTGGGATAGGCCTCGCGGTCCGGGCTGCTGAATTCGATGCCGGTGCCGGGCTTCGGCCCCTTGCGCATCGACATCGTGCCGTCGCGGCCCTTCACCTCCTGATCCACCATTTCCGCGCCGCAGCTTTCGACAAAGCCGCGCGGCGCGGCCGAACCCATGCGGGCGATGATGCGGTCGCAGCGGATGCGCGCCTCGCCGTCGCGCGTATCCAGCGTCACGAAGCCGGGCTCGACCTTGCTCGGCGCGGTTTCCGCCAGCACCGAGAGGCGGCCGGCGTCGCGCATCGCGAACAGGCCTTTCACGTTGGCATCCTTCGCCCGGCTGAAGTCGGCGGTGCGGTTGAGGATGGTGACGACGTTGCGCTGCGCCGGATCGGTGGCAAGGCCCACCGCATTCTCGATCCCGGCATCGCCCGCGCCGATGACGAGGACATGCTCGTCGACATATTCACCCGGATCGTCGAGCTGATACTGCACATGCGGCAGATCGCCGCCTGGCACGCGCAGCAGATTGGGATTGCCCTGCGTGCCGATCGACAGGATGACGGCCTCGGCCCTGATCTGGCTGCGATCCTTCAGGGTGATTGTGAAATCGCCCTTGCTGCCCACGATGCCGGTCACTTCGGCGTTCAGCTTGACGTTGATCTTGTTGGCGGCCGCCTGCTCGTCCCAGGTGCCGAGCACCTTTTCCCGCTTGCCCGCGTCGAAATCGAAGTCTGAGCGGAGCACCAGCTGGCTGGGCGTGGCCATCACATGCTTGCCCTTCTGATACTTGTAGATCGTATCGGAAAGGTGATCGGTCTTCTCGATCAGCACATGCGAAAGCCCGAGCTGCGCTGCCCGCGCGGCTGCGCTCAGCCCGGCCGGCCCGGAGCCGACGATGGCGATGCGGTATGCGTCTGCCACTGGGCCCCCTTATACACCCAACAAGCCTGCTCGTGACAGGCATGACTGCGCGCGGTCCGTTCAGCGGACCTTCACATCAGGTGCGACCCCGCCCTCACTCTATCACCTTGCGCGGTATTCGCCAGATACGTTGTTCATGCAAAGCGCGGTCGGATCGAAAAAACCACGCGGGCCGGCAAGGTGTCGCCACCAACTTGGCCCGCCGCCAACATTACAGGCGCGCGATGACCGGAACAGATCCATCGTGGCAAAAGCTCGGGCGGTACGCGACGCACTCTCGCCTGCGTGCCGCCCGCCGTCGCTCAGAGCAGCACCGCCATGACCCGGCGGTTTGCGGCGGCCTGGGGCGCCACGCCCGGCAGCGGCTTGGTCGAACCGTAACCCATCACGTCGAGGCGCTGGCGATCGACGCCGGCCTGCACCAGGAAATCGGCCACCGCCTGCGCCCGCCGCTGCGAGAGATCGCGATTGGCCTTCGGTGATCCGCTAGCATCGGTATGCCCCTCGATCCTCAGGCGGCGCGATGCCAGCTTGGGGGTGGCGAGCGCATTGGCATATTTCACCAGCCGCGCCTTCGATCCCTCGGTCAGCACCGCCGAGGCAGGCTCGAACGAAAGGCCGAGATCGGCGCTGCCGACGCTGACGGGTTTCACCAGCCTGGGCGCGGCAGCCGACGGCGGTGCGATCGCGGCCGTCTGGGCGGGCGCGCCATCGACCTTGCCCCGGTTGAAGCTGAAGCCGCGCGTCGCGGAGCCGCGCGGCGCCGGCCTGCCCGGCGTCGCCGTGGCGGGAGCCGCACCGGTCGCTCCCGCAGGATCGGCGGCGGTGTCGCAATCGCCGGTGAGATCGCAGGTGAACTGCGCCGCCTCCGCATCGGGCGCCGCTCGGGCCGGCGCGGTCATCGCGAACGCGCATCCCAGCAGGGCGAGAGCCCGAACACTCAAGCCGACATGGCCATTCATGGAACAATCCTTTCAACAACCTGTGGGATCGTCCCACGTTCGATCGGTCGGCGCGCGGTGATCCGCCAGCGCCTGCATCCTGCTTACGTCCTACACCCGATTCGTTCAGTGATGCGTGTCACTGGCGGATGAACTCCGAATTTTTCCCACGCACACTCACTTCGGGTCGATCCGGAACCAGACCATGTCGGCGTCCCATTCACCCTTGCCGGTCGCCGCGCGCAGGGTGGGCGCGAACTCTCCGGCCGACTGCACCGTACCCTGCGGCTTGCTCACCCCGAGCGGCTGCTTGCCGACCACCAGGAACAGGCCGGTCCAGCCGAGATGATCGGGGTAGACTGAGAATTCGTACTTGCCCGGCGCCGGATTGGTGAGGCCCACATCGGCGCCTTTCAGCGCATCCAGCGCGGCCTTGTCCGGCAGGATCCACGTCACCTTGCCGTTCGGCTCCACGCCGAACAGCGCCATCGTCTTGTCCTCGCCGGCAAGCGCCAGCTGCACGCGGGCGAGCGCCTGCGCCGGCTTCAGCGCGGTATCGAGCACGAACGGCTCGCCCGTGACCAGCAGGCGGCCGCCCGGGCTCTTGCGCAGGCGGCGCGGCTCGTCGATCGCGGCACATTCACGCGGATCGATCCGCGCGACGCGATCGGTAGAGACCCGCGTCACCGCCATCTTGCCGGCCTGCGCGATCGCCAGCACGGCGGCCCCCGCCCGCGCCGGATCGCCGGCGACGCCGGTCAGCCCCAGCGTGCCGTTGCTGCCATCCTCCACCGGATCGACGCGCAGCCACGCACAGGGCGTCTGGCCGAGCTGCGCCTCGATCAGTTCGCCGGTGGTCGGTGCGGCGCTGTGGATCAGGAACCATGTGATGCCGCCGACGATCGCCACGATCGCCGCGACCAGCGCCGTGATCGTCTTCGCGCGGCTGTGATCCACCGGCGGGGGCGGGGGCGGCGGCAGCGCGGCGACCGGTGCCTGCCCTGTCGCCATGAACACGCGCACCGCCTCCACGATGGTGCGCGCCTTGGCCTCATTACCTTCGCGGAAGGGCGCGACATCCACCGGCGTGGAGCCGCCGAAACCGAACGGCAGACCCACATCGTCGATCAGCACGCCGAGATAAGCGCCGCGCGCGTTCGCCGCCTCCGCCTGGTCGAGCACATCCCCGCCGCGTTCCCCATCTACCGAGGTGACGGACCAGAGCACGAGAGAAAGCCTTGCCGGCGTCGAGAGGGCATCGCCGGCCTCGCGTGCGCCGGTCGCGACCGTGTAGCCGCCGCCGCGCAACGCTTCGGCTATGGACGCTGCGCGCGTCGAGTCGGCCGGGGCGTAGGAAAGGAAGATGTCGGTCATATGCCTGCCGGGGCCTTGCCGCGGGATGGTGTTCGCCCGATCGACGCGAGCGCCAGCGGGATGATGAGGGCGATCAGCACGATGCTGACGGCCAGGCTTGCGTTCAATCCTTCCACCGATCCCCCCCAGATGGTCGGCCCGACCAGATCGACATCGACGATCGAACCAAATGCCCCGATACCCGGATTCGGCGACGCGCCAAACACCATCTCCTCGGCCCAATTATATCCGAAATGCGCCAGGATCGGCGCGAGCAGCCCGCCGGTGCGATAGGCGAGCAGGCCGAACCAGATGCCGGCGAGCGAAATGTTGAGCAGGCTTACCGGATGCCCCCAGCCGCCGACCATGTGGATCACCATGAATGCGAGCGCCGCCACGACGATACCGGCCAGCGCCCCCCAGGTCCGCACCAGCACCGGCTGCAGCAGGCCGCGGATCAGCAGCTCCTCGCCCAGCACGCCCAGCAGGGTCAGCATCGTGCCAAGCCCGAACAGGCCGCTGTCGAACGCGACATCGTGAGGCATGCTCACCGCCACCCCGCCGATCCACGCGCTCGCCAGCACCAGCGTGAGAGCGCCGGCGCCGGCCGGAAAGGCGGTGCCGGTGACGAGCGCCGATCGCGCCTCCAGCGGCGGCCGCTCGCCGGCGATCAGCGCGCCGATCAGCGCCAGCCCGACGATCGACAGGCCCACCCCCAGGCGACCGACGATCTCATAGGCCAGGTCGGACGGCTCCAGCCCCACGAGCAGGCTCGTCAGCATCAGCGTCATCGGACCGGCGGAGGTGAGGATCAGCGACGATCCCGCGACGACGTAGATCAGCACGACGAGTGCACGCAGATCGGACCGCGCGACGCGGTTTCCGGCCAGATGCGGGCGACGGGCCGCCTGCTCGCGATGGACGCCTGACACCAGATCGTTCCCCCCACCAACCGCGCGCGACAACGCGCGCCGGACTTGGCTCAAATCGACAGGTGCGACCCCTTTGCGGTACTTTATCATCTTGCGCGGACGCCGCTAGACTGGTTGTTACCATCCGCATCGGGGAGTGAATATTGGCATGAGCGGTTTGGACAATCGGGTGGAGACGGTCGACCGTCATCGGTCTGGGCTGCCGCTTGCCCGTGTCGCGCTGCTGCTCGCCGCGGTCGTCGCGCTGGTCGCGGTGGGCATCGCCGTGTGGCGCGGGCGAGAGGCGCCGGTGGCGGGCGCCGCCCTGCCCGCCGCCACCTCGCCGCAGGCCGATGTCACCACCATGATTGCCCAGCTCGAAGCGAAGATGAAGGCGAACCCCGGCGATGCGGCCGGCTGGCGGATGTTGGGCTGGTCCTACTACCGGACGGAGCGGTTCGCCGATGCCGCCGCCGCCTATCGCCACGCCACCGCCACCGATCCCAAGAATGCCGAGGGCTGGTCCGCGCTCGGCGAGGCATTGGCGCTCGCCGGTCAGGGCGCGATCCCGGCCGAGGCGGAAGGCGCGTTTCGCAAGGCGCTGACGATAGACCCCGCCGATCCGCGCGCGCGCTATTTTCTCGCGGTGAAGAAGGATCTGGCGGGCGATCACAAGGGTGCCGTGGACGACTGGATCGCGCTGCTGAAGGACACACCGCCGGGCGCGCCGTGGGAGCAGAATGTGCGCGAGACGATCGCGCAGGTCGCCGCCAAGAACGGCATCGACGTGGCCGGACGGCTCCCCGCCGCGACAGCCGCCGCCCCGCCAGTGAGCGGCCCGAATGCCGCGACCGATGCGATCCCCGGCCCCAGCCGCGAGCAGATGAGCGCCGCCGCCGCGCTGCCGCCGGGCCAGCAGGATGCGATGGTGCGCGGCATGGTCGATTCGCTGGCGGCCAAGCTGAAGGCCAATCCGAACGATGCCGACGGGTGGCTGCGACTGATGCGCGCGCGGATGGTGCTGGGCGATCGCGCCGCCGCCACCCAGGCGCTTCGCGACGGCACCGCCGCCTTCCCGACCGACAAGGCCGCGCAAGCGAAGCTGAGCGAAGGTGCCCGCGCGCTGGGAGTACCGGGCGCCTGATCCGGCTGCTGACGATCGCCGGCACGCGGCCGGAGGCGATCAAGGTCGCGCCCATCGCGCTCGCCGCAGCGACACGGCCGGATATCGATCATCGCCTCGTCGCCACCGGACAGCATGGCGCCGCCTTTCACGAGGTACTCGGGCAATTCGGCGTGGTGGCCGACGAGGATCTGGATCTGCTCGTGCCCGGCCAGTCGATCGACGATCTCGCGGCGCTGATCGGCCGGGGGGTGGCGCAGGCGATCGATCGCCACCGCCCGCACCTGCTGCTGGTGCAGGGCGACACGACGAGCGCTTGGGCCGCCGCGCTGGCGGCGCACGCGCTTGGCGTGCCGGTCGGCCATATCGAAGCGGGGTTGCGTTCGGGCAATCCGCTATCGCCGTGGCCGGAGGAGCGCAACCGGATCGAGATCGACGCGGTCGCATCCCTGTTGTTCGCCCCCACTCCCGCCGCCGCGGCGAACCTCGCGGCCGATCCGGCGGCGTCGGGTCACGTCGCGATCACCGGCAATACCGGCATCGATGCGCTGCTCGCGATCCATGCCCGCCATGCGCCGCTGCCGGTGCACACCGGGGCGAAGCGCCTGATCCTCGCCACCACCCACCGCCGCGAGAATGTGGGGGCGGGCATCGAGGGCGTCTGCGAGGCGCTTCGCACGCTGGCGGATCGCGGCGACGTGGAGATCGTGCTGCCGGTTCACCCGAACCCGGCGGTGCAAGGCCAGATCCTCTCGGCTCTGTCCGGCCACGCGAACATCAGCCTCATCCCTGCGCTCGATTATCCGGACATGGTGCGGCTAATGGCGCTGGCCTATCTGATCCTGAGCGACTCGGGCGGGTTGCAGGAGGAGGCGCCGGCGCTGGGCGTGCCGCTGCTCGTGCTGCGCGAGAATAGCGAGCGGCCGGAGGCGATCCTGTCCGGCAATGCCCGCCTCGTCGGCACCGACCCCGCCCGAATCGTGGCCGAGGCAGCGCGGCTGCTCGACCGGCCCGGTGCCCATGCGCGCATGGCGCGGCCGGCCTTCCCGTTCGGGCGCGGCGACGCCGCCGGCGCCATACTGGACCTGATCGAGGACTGGTCGGCCGGTCGCCTCGTCCCCGCCCGGCTTGCCAACACGGCGCCCCTCCCTCATGGGAGCGCGTCGAAAGGACGATCGTGATGGCAAGCAACTGGATGCCCGAAAGCTGGAAGGGCCATGAGGCGCGCCAGCTGCCCGATTATACCGACGGTGCGGCGCTCGCCCGCGCCACCGCCGAGCTGGCGCATTATCCGCCGCTGGTCTTCGCCGGCGAGGCGCGCGCGCTGCGGGCCGATCTGGCGCAGGTATCGGCGGGCAAGGCCTTCCTGCTGCAAGGCGGCGATTGCGCCGAGAGCTTCGCCGAATTCCACCCGAACAACATCCGCGATACGTTCCGCGTCATCCTTCAAATGGCGGTGGTGCTCACCTACGCCTCCAAGATGCCGATCGTGAAGGTGGGCCGCATGGCCGGCCAGTTCGCCAAGCCGCGCTCCACCAATGAGGAGGAGATTGGTGGCGTCAGCCTGCCGAGCTATCGCGGCGACATCATCAACGACATCGAGTTCGAGGCCGGCGGTCGCGCGCCCGATCCGCAGCGCATGATCAAGGCGTACAACCAGTCCGCCGCCACGCTGAACCTGCTACGCGCCTTTGCGCAAGGGGGCTATGCCAACCTCCATCAGGTGCACGCCTGGACGCTCGATTTCATGGGCCGTTCGCCGTGGGCCGCGCAATATCAGGCGATCGCAGACCGGATCGGCGACGCGCTCGATTTCATGGCGGCGTGCGGGATCAACCCGCAGACCGTACCGCAGCTGAACGGCACCCAATTCTACACCAGCCACGAGGCGCTGCTGCTGCCCTACGAGCAGGCGCTCACCCGGCAGGATTCGCTGACCGGCGGCTGGTACGACACGTCGGCCCACTTCCTCTGGATCGGCGATCGCACCCGCTTCGAGGGGTCGGCGCATGTCGAGTTCCTGCGTGGCATCGGCAACCCGATCGGCCTGAAATGCGGCCCCTCGCTTGAGCCGGACGCGCTGCTGCGAATGCTCGACACGCTCGATCCGGCGCGCGAGCCTGGGCGCATCACGCTCATCACCCGCTACGGGCATGACAAAATCGAGAAGCACCTCCCCGCCCTCGTCCGCGCGGTGAAGCGCGAGGGGCGGCCGGTCGTGTGGTCGTGCGACCCGATGCACGGCAATGTCGTGAAGGCGGCGAGCGGCTACAAGACGCGCCCGTTCGAGCGCATCCTGGCCGAGGTGCGCGGCTTCTTCGCCGTCCACCGCGCCGAGGGCACGCACGGCGGCGGC
>CAXTTS010000132.1:0-8834 GCA_964247265.1 uncultured Sphingomonadaceae bacterium | reverse complement strand
CGGCGCGCTAGTGCGTGCCGCCGACCAGCTTGAGGCCGGCGATGCAGCCGACCAGCGCGACGATCAGCGCCAGCCGCACGCCGTTCACCGGCTCGCCGAACCAGATCATCCCGACCAGCACCGTGCCGAGCGCGCCGATCCCGCCCCACACGGCGTAAGCGGTGCCCATCGGGATGCTGCGGGAGGCATATTCCAGCAGCGCCATGCTGGTGCCGACGGAGGCGAGGAAGCCAGCCGTCCAAGCGAGATTGCGGAACCCGTCGACGAACCGCAGGCAGGTGGTGAAACCCACCTCGAAGCACCCGCCCACGATCAGCCACAACCACGCCACGCCGCCACTCCCCCGCGCCGCGCCGGCATGAGGGCTGGCGCGGACGGCCGGCCTTTAGCACAGGATGCAGCGGTGCGACGCGCGAGTCGCGGCGGCGGGAGGATGATGTGGCGGAATCGACACTGGCGGATGTGAAAAGCGGTTTGGGCAATCGCATAGCGCCGCCGCGCTTCGTCGCCTTTGCGCTGATCGCGGTCGTGGGGATCGTGGCGGGCACGCTGGCGCTGGGGTGGCGGCAGGGCGTGATGGCCGGCTTCGATGCGGGCGCGCTCGTCTTCCTGCTCTCCTGCCTGTCGCTGCTCGACGACAAGGTGACGGAGATGCGCGCGGCGGCGGCGCGCAACGATGCGAACCGCGCGGTGCTGCTGGCGATCACGATCGGCGTCACGCTGGTGATCCTCGTCGCCGTCGGCGCCGAGCTGGGCGAAAAGGGCGGAACCAGCGCCGCATCCACCGCGCTGATCGTGGCGACCCTGGTGCTCGTCTGGCTGTTCAGCAACACCGTCTACGCGCTGCATTACGGGCATCTTTTCTACATGGCCGGTGACGACGGCAAGGATTGCGGCGGACTGGACGTGCCCGACACCGACGAGCCGGATTATTGGGATCTGCTCTATTTCTCCTGCACGATGGGGATGACCTTCCAGACATCGGACATCGAGATCACCAGCGGCCGCATCCGCCGCGTCGCGCTGGCGCACGGCCTGATCGCCTTCGTGTTCAACATCGGCGTGCTCGCCTTCACGATCAACGTGCTGGGCGGCGGCGGCTGACGCCTATCCGGTGGGGGCGGTGCGGCGGGCGACGGCCGCATCCAGCCCGTCGATCGCATCGAACGCCTCGTTGAGGAAATCGTTGACGTCGTTCACCTGCGGGCGGAGCGTGCCGGCGCGGACGATCGCCTCGCCGATCTCGGCCAGAATGGCGGGGAAGTCGCTGCGGGAGACGCCGACCGGAAACGCCCGCTCGAACCCCTGCATCGCCGCCGAAAGCCGGAACGGCAGGCGGCCGAGGACGTGGAAGTCCGCGAAGTCGCCATCCTGCAGCACCGCATCCAGCGCCTTGGTGAGCAGGTGGCCTGCCCTGATGATCTCGTCCGCCGTCGTCATCGCTCCCGCTCCCTAGATGAAGGCGCGTCCCAGCCCCGCGACGAGGCCGAGCGCGCGGGTCAGCCGATCGAGGTTCTCGGCCGCCACCTGCTGCCGCATCGCCTTCGACCAGTGACGCGAATTGCCCAGCGCCTGACGCAAGGCCGCCTGCGCCTCCTGCGTCTCCGTCACGGCCAACGACAGATCCTTGTCCTGCCGCTCCTGCACCGCGCCATCCGCCTCGACATCGAGGATCATCCGCGCGAGCGAGCGGCGTTCGGCGAAGCTCATCCGGTCGCGCTCCTTCAGATAGGCCGTGCGCAGCGCCGCGGCCTGATCCAGCCGCAGGCTCGCCGTCTCGCCCGGCCGGCGGACCTCGATATCGTTGAGGATCAGCGACAGCGCATTGTCGACATTGACGCCCTCCGCCGCGACGAGCGCGCGGATGTCGTGCGCCTGCCCCGCCTCATGCGCGAGCTTTTGGGCGAACAGCACCAGATCGGTGATCGCCTTGCCCTTCGCGCCGCCGATCGCATCACCGAGGCTCGGCACGTCCTTGCCGGCGACGAGGCCGACGAAGCTGCCGACCCGGTCCGCCTGCTCGGCGAAGCGGGTGAGATCGCCCGATACGTCCGCACCCGGATCGGCGACGATCTTGGCCAGTGCCACGCCATAATCCGCCACCGCCGTCACCAGCGCCGCCCGCGCCTCGCGCACCGTCTGCGGGGTCGGGCCGAGATCGAGCAGGAAGATGTCGTAGCCAAGCTTCGGCCCGTCCTTGCCGTAGCAGAGCGGGGCGATCGGCCTGCCGTCCACAGGCTCCTGCCGGGGCATCTGCACGCGCAGCGTCGCGGCGGGCGGGCAGCTCGGCTCGCTGGCGATCACCACCGCCGCCGTCTCGCGCCGCTGATCCTCCAGCTGGTCATAATATCGCGACAGACGACGCCCGGTCTCGTCCACCTTTTCGGAGACCATCCGGGCATGATCGACACGGAGACCATCGCCGGCGCAGCCCGCCAGCAGCAATGCCAGCGATACAAGGGCGGATCGGCTTTGATAGATCATGGCAGCCCCCCGCCGGCACCGCACCGGCCCCTCTCCCGACTTGGTATGAACCCGTGCGTGATGGAGTCAATTGGCCGGTTGCGCTGCGCCTACTTGGATCGGGCGTCGCTCTCGCCCGCCAGCCGTGCCAACGCCTCGCCTTCGATCCGCCACGGCTCCCACCCGGTCGAATGAAATCCGCCGATCGCCTGGTAGAAACCGCGCGCCGTCTGATTCCAGTCGAGCACCGCCCAGTCGATCCGGGCGCAGCCGCGCGCCTTCGCCTCGCCGGCCAGCGCCACGAACAGGGCGCGCCCGGCGCCCAGCCCGCGCGCGGCATCGTCGACGAACAGATCCTCCAGATAAAGGCTCGGCCGCCCCGTCCAGGTCGAATAGGTCTCGAACCACAGCGCCACGCCGACGACGACGCCGTCCACCACCGCGACATGGGCGAACACCTTGGCGTCCGCGCCGAACATCGTCTGGTGCAGCGATTCGGGCGTCGCCTGCACCGCGTCCGGCTCGCGCTCGTACACCGCCAGCGCCACGATCAGGCGCAGCATCGCCGGCACGTCGGCGGGGGTGGCGCGGCGGACGGAAACTCTCATGCGGCAGCCTCCAGATTGGCCATCGGCAGCGGGCGGTGGCGCGCGGCATAGACGCAGGCCGCGCCGATCATCGCCGCCCCCGCCACCGTCAGCGGCACCACCGCCTCGGCGAAGACGAGATAGCCGAGCAGGCTCGCCCAGATGAAGGCGGTATATTCCACCGGCGCCAGATAATAGGCCTCCGCCCGCGCATAGGCCCAGGACAGCGCGAGCAGCGAGGTGACACCCAGCAGCGCGGCCAGCAGCAGCATCGGCACATGCCGCCCCTCCGGCACCTCCGCCAGGAAAGGCGCGGCCAGCGCGAGGAAGGCGGCGACCGACAGGCTCTGGTAGAAGGCCGCCTCGTTGGCGTCCGCCACCAGCGACTGCCGGCGCATCAGGATGATGTTGTAGGCGTAGCAGATTGCCGAGACGATGATCGCGCCCGATCCCAGCAGCGCCTCCGGGCCCAGATCGGCGCGCGCCTGCCCGGCGAGGATCACCACCACGCCGGCGGTGGCGAGCAGCGAACCGCCCACCGCGCGCCGCGTCACCGGCTCGTGCAGCAGGATGCCGGCGAAGAAGATCGCGATCAGCGGCGCGATGAAGGTGAGCGCCACCGCCTGCGCCATCGGCACCCGCGCCAGCCCCCAGAAGAACAGCAAAGCCATGACCGCACCCACCCCGCCGCGCAGCACATGCAGCCGGAGCACCCGCCGCGCGGGCCATGCCGGCCTGCGACCGAGATACAGCACGCCGGCGAGGACGGTGCCGGCCAGCGAGCGCCAGAACAGTGCGTTGAAGGCGCCAATCTCCAGCGACAGCCCCTTCATCACCGCATCCATGCAGCTGAAGATCGCGATGCCGCCCGTCGCCACCGCGAAGGCGACGGGCGGCGTCGCCTTCATCACTCGGCGGCCTGCGCCTGCACCGTAGTGGCGGTAGCGGCGGCGGCTGCCTCGATCTCGGCGGCCTTCGCCTCGACCAGCCTGACGATATGCGCGATCATGTCGGCATCCTCGACATGATGATCGGTGACGCCGGACAGATAGACCATATGCTTGCCCTGTCCGCCGCCGGTGATGCCGATGTCGGTCTCGCGCGCCTCGCCCGGCCCGTTCACCACGCAGCCGAGCACCGACAGCGACATCGGCGTGCGGATATGCTGCAACCGTTCCTCCAGCGCCTGCACGGTGCGGATCACGTCAAAGCCCTGCCGCGCGCAGCTGGGGCAGGATACCACGCGCACGCCGCGATTGCGGATGCCCAGCGCCTTCAGCATCTCGAAGCCGACGCGCACCTCCTCCTCGGGCTCGGCCGAGAGCGACACGCGGATCGTGTCGCCGATGCCGTACCAGAGCAGCGATCCCATGCCGATCGAGGATTTCACCGTGCCGCTGATGAGGCCGCCCGCCTCGGTGATGCCCAGATGCAGCGGGCAATCCACCGCCTCGGCCAGCTGCTGATAGGCGGCGACCGCGAGGAACAGGTCCGATGCCTTCACCGCCACCTTATATTCGTGGAAATCATGGTCCTGGAGCAGCTTGATATGATCGAGCGCGCTTTCCACCAGCGCCTCCGGGCAGGGCTCGCCATATTTCTCCAGCAGGTCGCGCTCCAGCGATCCGGCGTTCACGCCGATGCGGATCGCGCAGCCATTGGCCTTGGCGGCGCGCACCACCTCCGCCACCCGTTCGGACGAGCCGATGTTGCCGGGGTTGATCCGCAGGCACGCGGCCCCCGCATCGGCCGCCTCCAGCGCGCGCTTATAGTGGAAGTGGATGTCCGCCACGATCGGAACCTGCGCGGCGCGGACGATCTGGCGCAGCGCCGCGGTCGATTCGACATCGGGGCAGGAGACGCGGATGATATCGACGCCCGCCGCCTCGCAACGGCGGATCTGGTCGATCGTCGCGGCGGGATCGCTGGTCGGCGTGTTCGTCATTGTCTGCACGGTGACGGGCGCATCGCCGCCGACGGGCACGTTGCCGACCATGATCTTGCGAGAGACGCGGCGGGTGATATCGCGCCAGGGGCGGAGGGACATCGGGGGCTTCCATTATGGTGAGGGCGCCGCCCCTATAGAGCAAGCCGCGGCGCCGCGCGATGCCCCCGATCACATGGCCTTGTCCGCTCAGCCCTTCAGCGGATCGTGGCCCCAGTTCATCAGAGAATAGCGCCAGTCGCTATGCGCCTTGTCCTCCGCCGGCCCCTGCTGGCAATGGCGCGCGACATAGCCGATCACCTTCTTCATATGGGCATAATCGTCGTCGGTCAGGTCCGCCTTCTTCGCGCGCCTGATCTCCACGATCCGCCGGCCGGACTTGTGGCCGACCGATTCGCCCGATCCCTTGCCATCCTCGCCCTTCCAGCCGACGCGCTTGCTGTCGTCGGTATCGAGGAACTTCTCCAGCTCGGCAGGCGGCATGTTCACCGCTTCGGCAAAGGCCTTGTACGTCTCGTCGCGTTCGGCGGCGTCCATGCTCAGCCGCCCTGCCCGCCGCTCGATCCGGGCACCGGCTTGCCGCCGATCTGGCCGCCGCCGGTATAGCCGATGTCGCTCTGCCCGCCATGCGGCAGCTCGCGCCCCTCGGTATCGGCCGGATCGTGCGGGTTGGGGTAGGCGCCGCCGTTCGATTCGCCGCCGCTCTTGCGCTTCACGTCGTTCACGCCGTCGGGGGCGCCCGCCTTGCCGTCGCCGCCATCCGCCTGCATCGGTTGCTTGTCAGCCATCGTCCGCTTCCTTCCTGTCGTTGTCCCCGAACGCCCGAGGCGCGCTGCGGCTCCGTCACACCCTCGACACCTCCGCCCGGGAACGGGTAGGGAACGGGCGGGATGACCGACGATCGCCTCCTCACCGCCGCGCGCAGGCCCGAAGACGTGGACGCGGCGCTGCGCCCGAAATCGCTCGACGAGTTCGTCGGCCAGAAGGCGGCGCGCGAAAATCTGCGCATCTTCATCCAGGCGGCCAAGGCGCGAGGCGATGCGCTGGATCATGTCCTGTTCTTCGGCCCCCCCGGCCTCGGCAAGACGACGCTGGCGCAGATCATCGCGCGCGAGATGGGCACCGGCTTTCGCGCCACGTCTGG
The DNA here is from genome assembly GCA_964247265.1 of uncultured Sphingomonadaceae bacterium. Classification (GTDB taxonomy): domain Bacteria; phylum Pseudomonadota; class Alphaproteobacteria; order Sphingomonadales; family Sphingomonadaceae; genus Alterirhizorhabdus. Next base: position 2,695 of record CAXTTS010000132.1, on the reverse strand, counting down.
CCCGGTGATCGCCAAGTCGGGCGATCTGGCCGCGCTGCTGACCAATCTGGAGGACGGCGACGTCCTGTTCATCGACGAGATCCACCGCCTCGCCCCCGCCGTGGAGGAGGTGCTGTACCCGGCGATGGAGGATCGCGCGCTCGATCTGATGATCGGCGAGGGGCCGTCCGCCCGCTCCGTCCGCATCGATCTGCCGCGCTTCACGCTGGTCGGGGCGACGACCCGGCAGGGCCTCATCACCACCCCCTTGCGCGATCGCTTCGGCATCCCGGTGCGGCTGCAATTCTATACGGTGGACGAGCTGGAAAAGGTGGTGCGCCGCGCCGCCGGGCTGCTCGATCTCGCCATCGCCGCCGACGGCGCGCTGGAGATTGCGCGCCGGGCGCGGGGCACGCCGCGCATCGCCGGGCGGCTGCTGCGGCGGGTGCGCGATTTCGCGAATGTGGGCGGCACGCGCGTGGTCGACGCGAAGGCGGCGGATGCAGCGCTCACCCGGCTGGAGGTCGATGCGCTCGGGCTCGACGCGATGGACCGGCGCTATCTCCACATGATCGCCGACATCTATCGCGGCGGCCCGGTGGGGGTGGAGACGCTGGCCGCCGGCCTGTCCGAACCGCGCGACACGGTGGAGGAGGTGATCGAGCCCTACCTCATCCAGCTCGGCCTGATCGCCCGCACCGCGCGCGGCCGCTGCCTGAACGGGCGCGGCTGGACGCATCTGGGGCTGAACCCGCCGCCCGGCGCGCAGGAGAGCCTGTTCGACAGCTGAGGCGCACCAAGGGGTTCACGCCCCTGCCCCAAGCGGCTACCCCGTCCCGGATGGAGACGGCTTCCCTCGATCGGCCTTATGGCGGTGCCTTCGTGGGTGGCGTGCATCGTTTCGCGGTGCGGGTCTATTTCGAGGATACGGATCTGACCGGCATCGTCTACCACGCCAATTACCTCCGCTTCATGGAGCGGGCGCGCAGCGACATGCTGCGGGTCGCCGGGATCGACCAGCGCCGCGCGCACGAGGCTGGCGAAGGCGCCTATGCCGTGGCGCAGCTGGCAATCCGCTATCGGCGCCCGGCGCGGCTGGACGATGCGCTGGTGATCGTCAGCCGGGTGGACGGAATCCGCGCCGCCGCCTGCCTCATTCATCAAAGGGTCATGCGGGGCGGGGAAGTGCTGGCGGAGGCGGATGTCACCGCGGCCTTCGTCTCGCCCGATGGACGCCCCAGGCGGCAGCCGCCCGCCTGGATCGAGATTTTCGCGCGGATCAAGGGGGATGCGGTAAGTGGTGGATAGTCTTGGTGTAACCCCGACGGCCTCGCTGCTGTCGCCGCTCACGCTGTTCGCGCAGGCCGATATCGTCGTGAAGGCGGTGATGATCGGGCTGCTGCTGGCGAGTATCTGGACGTGGGCGATCATCATCGGCCACGGGCTGAAGCTGCGCCGCGTGGCGAAGGCCAGCGAGCGATTCGAGCGGGAGTTCTGGAAGGCCGACGATATCGATCAATATTATGATGGCCTTGGCAAGGCCGACCTGCCGCCGGCCAAAGTGTTTTCGGCCGGCGTCACCGAATGGCGGCGATCGACCGGCGGCAAGGCGGTGGACCGCGAGGGCACGCGCCAGCGCCTCGCCACCGCGATGGGCGCCGCCGTCGCCGGCGAGGTCGATCGCTTGTCCGACCGGCTGAACATCCTGGCGACGATCGGCTCGGTCGCGCCGTTCGTCGGCCTGTTCGGCACGGTATGGGGCATCATGAAAAGCTTCACCGATATCGCCGCGCAGCAGAACACGTCGCTTGGCGTCGTCGCCCCGGGCATCGCCGAGGCATTGTTCGCGACGGCGCTGGGGCTGTTCGCCGCCATCCCGGCGGTGATCGCGTACAACCGCCTCTCCCACATCATCAACCGGATGGAGGCGCGGCTGCACCGCTTCGCCGACGGCTTCCACGGCACGCTCAGCCGCGAGCTGGAGCTTTAGGATGGCGATGGGCGGGATGCCCCGGCGCGGCGGCGGTGGTGGCCGGCGCGCGCCAATGGCCGAGATCAACGTGACGCCGCTGGTCGACGTGATGCTGGTGCTGCTCATCATCTTCATGATCACCGCGCCGCTGTTGGTGGCGGGTGTGCCGGTGAACCTGCCGGACAGCCGCGCAGGCGCGCTGGATCAGGAGCAGAAGCCGATCTCCGTCTCGCTGAACGATGCCGGCACGATCTACGTCAACGACGAGGAGACGGCCGAGGCGGCGCTTCCCGCGCGGCTGGCGGCGCTCGCCGCGTCCGCCGCCAAGGGGGCCGATGCGCCGCAAGTCTATCTGCGCGCCGATCGCGGCCTCGATTACGGACAGGTGATGAAGGTGATGGGCGAGCTGAACCGCGCCGGGCTCAACAAGGTCGCGCTCGTCACGGTGGGCGAGGAAGGCCGCTGACGATGGAGCGGGCCGAGAAGGTCGGGCTGGGTGTCGCCACGATCGGCCATGTGCTGCTGTTCGGCATATTGTCGCTCGGCCTCGTCACCAAGGCCAAGCTGCCGCCGATCAAGAACGAACCGATGGACGTCGTGCTGGTGGATGCGATCGGCCTGCGATCCGCCGCACCCCAGGCGGTGAGCGAACCGCCCGCCCCGTCCGAAGCACCCGCCGTGGCCAAGCCGGAGGAAGCGCAGGCCCCCACCCCGGCGCCGCCCGAGCCGGAGCCTGCCCCCGCC
>CAXTTS010000131.1:0-8868 GCA_964247265.1 uncultured Sphingomonadaceae bacterium | reverse complement strand
CAGGGCGCGATCCAGCTCCGCCAGTTCGGCGCGGAGGTCTATACGATCAACCTCGTCGGCCGCCTCACCTTCCGCGAACTCGGCGTGCTGATGACGGCGATCATGGTCGCCGGTCGTTCCGGCTCCGCCTTCGCCGCGCAGATCGGCTCGATGCGGCTGGCGGAGGAGGTGGATGCGATGCGCACCATCGGCGTCTCGCCGATGGAGGCGCTGGTGATCCCGCGCGTGCTGGCGGCGGTGCTGATGATGCCGCTGCTCGGCTTCTACGCGGCGATGCTGGCGCTGATCGGCGGCGGGCTGTTCACCTGGTTCTCGCTCGATCTGCCGCCCGTCACCTTCATCACCCGCATCCGCGAGGTCGTGCCGATGACGGACGTGTATCAGGGCCTCATCAAGGCGCCTGTGTTCGGCATGATCATCGCGATGGCCGGCTGCTTCCAGGGGATGCAGGTGGAGGGCAGCGCCGAATCGGTCGGCCTGCGCACCACCGCCGCCGTGGTCCAGTCGATCTTCCTGGTCATGGTGCTGGATGCCTTCTTCGCCGTGTTCTTCGCCTCGATCGGCTGGATCTGATGGCCGATCCCGCCCCTACGCCGAAGCAGCCGCCGGCCGACGACATCATCTGCGTGCGCGGCCTGCGCAACGCGTTCGGCGAGCAGGTGGTCCACGACGGCCTCGATCTCGATGTGAAGCGTGGCGAGATCCTCGGCGTGGTCGGGGGGTCGGGCACCGGCAAGTCGGTGCTGATGCGCGCGATCATCGGTCTGCAACTGCCCACCGCCGGCGAGGTCTCGGTGTTCGGCACGCCGATGGTCGACCGCGAGGAGGATGAGGCGAAGGATGTTCGCCGCCGCTGGGGCGTGCTGTTCCAGGGCGGGGCCCTGTTCTCCACGCTCACCGTGGCGGAGAATGTCGAAGTCCCCTTGCGCGAATATTATCCCGGCCTCGACGAGACACTGCTCGACGAGATCGCCGCCTACAAGATCGTGATGTCCGGCCTGCCCGCCGATGCCGGGCCGAAATATCCGTCCGAACTGTCCGGCGGCATGCGCAAGCGCGCCGGCCTCGCCCGCGCGCTGGCGCTTGATCCCGAGCTGCTGTTCCTCGACGAGCCCACCGCCGGCCTCGATCCGATCGGCGCGGCCGCGTTCGACGAGCTGATCCGCAGCCTTCAGCAGACGCTGGGTCTTACCGTGTTCCTCATCACCCACGATCTCGATACGCTCTATGCCATCTGCGATCGGGTGGCGGTGCTGGCCGATCGCAAGGTGATCGCGGTCGGAACGATCCCGGAATTGCTGGCGTTGGACCATCCGTGGATCCAGGAATATTTCAACGGGCCGCGAGGCCGCGTCGCGGCGGACAGCGCCGATCGGCTGCGTCAGCGCGAGACGGACGGGGAACAGGCCGCACCAGCACGGCCCCAATCGGCCGAAGCCGCGAGCGGGGGAGCGTGAACGCCTGATGGAAACGAGATCCAATCATGTCCTGGTCGGCGGGGTGGTGCTCGCGCTGCTCGCGATCATCGTCATCTTCACCGTGTGGATGGCCCGGCTGTCGAGCGGCAACGACCAAATGTTCGACATCTTCTTCAAGACGTCGGTCGATGGCCTCGCCAAGGGTTCCGCCGTCACCTTCGCCGGCGTGCCCAGCGGGCAGGTGAAGGAGATCGCGCTGATGCCCGACCAGCCGGAGTTCGTCCGCGTCCGCATCACGGTGAACGACAAGACGCCGGTGTTGCAGGGCACCACCGCCACGATCGCCGGCGTCGGCTTCACCGGCGTGTCGCAGATCAACCTTGATGGCGCGATCAAGGGCGCGCCGCCGATCACCGAGGCCGGGCCTTATGGCGTGCCGGTGATCCCGACGAAGCCCGGCGCGCTTGGCGAACTGCTCAACAGCGCGCCGCAATTGCTCCAGCAGATCTCGACCTTGACGGAGCGAATGGGCGACCTGCTGAACGACCGCAACCAGAAGTCGCTCGGCAACATCCTCGCCAATCTGGACAGGATGAGCGGGGCGCTGGCCGAACGCGCGCCCGAATTGCAGGCGACCCTCGCCGATGCGCGGGTCGCGATCCGCCAGGCGGGCAATGCCGCCGAGCAAGTCGGCCAGCTTGCCGCCACCACCAACGGCCAGGTCGGCCCGATCGCCGCCGATCTGCGCCGCACGGTCGCGTCGGCCCAGCGCAGCATGGATGCGCTGGAAGGCGCCATAGGCGAGGCGCGGCCCGGCCTGAAGGCCTTTTCCACCCAGACCATACCGGAGGTCGGTCAGCTGGTGCGGGATCTGACGGAGATGTCGGAGGCGCTCACCGGCGTCGCCACCAAGCTCGATCGCGGGGGCGCGGGCGCCGTGATCGGCGGCGGCAAGCTGCCCGATTACAAGCCGGGGAAGACGAAATGACGCTGCGCACCCTCCTCGTCGTCGCCGCCGCGCTGCCGCTGGCCGGCTGCATCAGCATCGGCGCCAAGCCGCCGGCCAGCCTGCTCTCGCTCACGGCGGATGCCAGCCTGCCCGGCGGCACCGCCCGCACCGCGCGGGACGGGCAGACGGTGATCGTCGCGGTGCCCACCGTCCCGCAGGAACTCGCCACCCCGCGCCTGCCCGTCCACACCGGGCCGACCGCGATCGCGTACCTCAAGGACGCGCAGTGGGTCGACGTGCCGAACCGGCTGTTCCGCGAACTGCTGGGTGAGACGATCGCGGCGCGCAGTTCGCGCGTCGTCCTCGATCCGCGCCAGGCGGCGCTCGCGCCGGGCATCCGGCTGGGTGGCCGGCTCGTCGAGTTCGGTCTCGACGCGCCCTCGAACAGCGTCGTCGCGATCTACGACGCCACACTGGCGCGGGGCGAGAAGCTGCCGGTCGAGACCCGCCGCTTCGAGGCACGCATCCCGGTATCGGGGCAGACGGTCGGCGTGGTCGCCCCCGCGCTCAATCAGGCGGCCAACCGGATCGCGGGCGACGTCGCCCGCTGGGTGGGCTAGGCGGCGACCGGCGCCTCGGCGGCGATCGTCTCCTCGATCCAGCCGCCGCCCAGCACCCGCTCCCCGCCATAGATCACCGCCGCCTGACCGGGGGCGACGCCATATTCCGGCGCGTCGAAGCGCAGGATGCCATCGTCGAAGCGGGCCGGCGCCGGCCTGGCCATCGATCGGATCTTGGCCATCAGCGGCCCGCCATAGCCGCCGCCGATCCAGTTGACCTCGCCGATCCGCGCCGCCGATACCGCCAAGGCCGCACGCGGCCCCACCACCACGCGCCGCGTTTCGGGCTCGATCCGCACGACATATTGCGGCTCCGGACTGCCGCCGATCTCCAGCCCGCGCCGCTGGCCGACGGTGAAGTGGATCAGCCCGCGATGCCGCCCCAGCACCCGCCCCGCCCGATCGACGATCTCGCCGCCCTCGCCCGCCTCCGGCCGCAGCTTCTTCACCACGGCGGCATAGTCGCCATCCGGCACGAAGCAGATATCCTGGCTGTCCGGCTTGGCGGCGACGCCCAGACCCAGTTCGGCCGCGATCTCCCGCACGCGCGGCTTCGGCAGGTCGCCGAGCGGAAAGCGGAGATAGTCCAGCTGGTCCTGCGTGGTGGCGAACAGGAAATAGCTCTGGTCGCGCGCCGGATCGGCGGCGCGATGCAGTTCCGCGCCACCTTCGCCGGCCACCCGCCGCACATAATGGCCGGTGGCGAGGCAATCGGCCCCCAGATCGCGCGCGATGCCGAACAGGTCGGTGAACTTCACCCCCTGATTGCACCGCACGCAGGGTATCGGCGTGCGGCCCGCGACATAATCGTCGGCGAAGCGGTCGATCACGCTGGCACGGAAGCGGGTCTCGTAATCGAACACATAATGGGCGATGCCCAGCCGATCGGCCACCGCGCGCGCATCGCGTATGTCCTGCCCGGCGCAGCAACTGCCCGTCCGCCCGACCGCCGCGCCATGATCGTAGAGCTGCAAGGTGACGCCGATCGTCTCCGCCCCGCTCCGCGCGGCGAGCGCCGCCACCACCGAACTATCCACCCCGCCCGACATGGCGACGACGATCCGGGCACCGGCAAGCGGGCGATCAAGCTGAAACGAGGCGTGCATGCGGCGAGCGCATAGCGCATCCGCCCGGACGCTGCAAAAAGTGCCGCCGCCTTTACGTCCCCTTCACCATCAACCGTTACGTCCGGTTGACCAGTTCATCAGAGGCAGAGGTGACACGGACGTATGGATCTGGGCTTCAACCGGCTTGGCGCGCTGCGCTCCGGCGTGGTGCCGATCCCGCTCGATTATTACCGGCTGGTCGCGAGCCTGTCGGCGATGCAGGCGGCAAGCCGCACCGCCACGGTGGAGGCGATGATCGCCGCCGGCACGTTCGCCTGCACCGATCCCGTCGCGGCGCTGGTGCGGCTATTCTGCACGGCACCGGGCTGGACGGCCGCGCTGGCGGCGCTGAATGGCAGTTTCCATCCCGGACTCGCGGCCGAAAGCCGCGATCCGGCGGGACCGGCAAAGATAACCTCCCCGTTTACCGTGGGGGGTTAGCCTTCCTTCAAGCTGCCGAGCGTAAGGATGGCGGCGTCGAACAAGAACGGGTCGCCAGACCGACTTCGAGGGTAGAATGATCGAAAACCAGAAAATACGGCCCGCGCAGGTGATCGGTCCCTTGGGGGAACCGCTGACCATCGCCTCGCTTCCCCCGCCCTCGACGACCCGCTGGGTCGTCCGTCGCAAGGCGGAGGTGGTCGCGGCCGTGAATGGCGGGCTGCTCTCCGTCGACGAGGTCTGCGATCGCTACTCGCTGACGCTGGAGGAGTTCGCCGGGTGGCAGCGCGCGGTCGATCGCTCCGGCATGCCGGGCCTGCGCGTCACCCGCATCCAGCATTATAAATCCCTGTACGAGCGCCAGCAGAAGTTCTGACGGCAAGCCCTCCGACCATCCAGCCCCGCTGGCGGTTCCCCGCCGGCGGGGTTTTGCTATCTGGCCCAGCGCCGCGGCAGGAACGGTTTCGTTGCTGGTGCGTATCAACCTCCAACACGAAGCCGCACGATCGATCGGCAACGGGCGACCGTTCACGGCGGGGGTAACAGGAGGAAACATCATGGGTCTCATCATCACACTGATCGTCGGCGGCATTCTCGGCTGGCTCGCCAGCATCGTCATGCGCACGGATGCGCAGCAGGGCGTTCTGCTCAACGTCGTGGTCGGCATCGTCGGCGCGCTGCTCGGCGGCTTCCTGCTCGGCCCGCTCCTCGGCGGCGCTTCGATCACTTCGGGCGCGCTCGATATCCGCTCGCTGCTGGTATCGTTCCTCGGCGCGGTGATCCTGCTGGCGATCGTCAACCTCGTCCGCCGCGGTCGCGTCCGCTAAACGCGCCGGCTTCGGCTTGGGAAAAGGCCCGCCCGGCACATCGCCGGGCGGGCCTTTTCGTCATTGCAGCTCGAACGTCACGGCCACCGAGACGGACAGCTTCTGCTCGCCGGCCTCCACGCTGGTATCGGCCATCTCCTTGGACCGGGCCATCGCCATCATCGGCATCGGCCGGGGCGGCAGTGCGGCATCGCCCGCCTCGCTGATCGAGAGGATGCGCTTGACCGAAAGCCCGGCCGCCCGCGCATAGAGTTCGGCGCGCGCCCGCGCCTTGGCGATGGCGGATGCGCGCGCCTCGTCCAGCGCGGCCTCCGGCCTGTCGACGGAAAAGCTCGGTCCGTTGATCTGGTTGGCCCCCTGCGCCACCAGCGTGTCCAGCAGGGCGCCCGCCTTCTTCACGTCGCGAAAGCGCACGCTCACCTGGTTGGATGCCTGATAGCCCGTAATCACCGGCGGCACATTCTCGCCATAGCGATATTGCGGGCTGAGGCTGATCGAACTCGTCTGGATGTCGCGATCGGCGACGCCCGCCTTGCGCAACGCCGCGACCGTCGCCGCCATCCGGCCGGCATTCTCCGCCATCGCCGCACCCGCCGTCGCCGCCTGCGTCACCACGCCCGCGCCGATCGTCGCGACATCGGGGGTGCGCGTCACCTCGCCTTCCGCCACGATGTCCAGCCGCGTGCCCTGGATCACTGGCACCGGGGTCAGCGCCGCACTCTGCGCCAGGGCGCCCGCCGGGCTTGCCGCCGCCAGCAACAGGATCATCATTTTGCGCTTCATCATCGTCCCTTTCCCTACCGGCTCGCGCCACGCCGTTGCTAAAGCCGGGTTGCCGCTGCATGCATCCTGAATGGCGGTTCGAACCGGTCCGGCATGGCCCTTGAGGCCAGTGCCTTATTGAGATAATACAGCGCCGACCGGCTTTGGGGAGCCGGCGATCGGCGAGAGAGCAGGCGGAATGAACATCGAGCAGGGTTTCGCGCATGATCGCACAGCCGCCGACGGGGAAGCGGCCATGCGTGACGGCGGTCGCCGCTTCGCCTTCGCCGGCGGCCGCAATCGCGCCTGGATCGTGGTGCTGGCGCTCCTCGCGGTCGCCTTGGTCGCGGGGTTCTTCTTCCTGCGCGGCGGCAAGGCGGCGGCGCCCGCCGCCCCTTCCCTGCCGAACGTGACGTTCATCGTTCCGGGGCGCCATGCGGTGACGGGCCAGATCTCCACCACCGGCTCGCTCGCCGCACGGCGCGAGATGCCGGTCGGCGTCGCCGGCGAGGGTGGAATGATCTCCCGCGTGCTGGTCGAACCCGGCGACTGGGTCGCCGCCGGGCAGGTGCTCGCCACGATCGACCGGTCGGTGCAGGTGCAGGAGGGCGCCTCGCTCGCCGCCGGCATCAGCGTCGCCCGCGCCGACGCCGCCATCGCCCAGTCCGAACTGGATCGCGCCAAGGCGCTCGTCGCGCGCGGCTTCATCTCCAAGGCCGATATCGACCGCAAGACCGCCACGCGCGATGCGGCCAATGCCCGCGTCAAGGTCGCGCAGGCGCAATATGGCGAGGCGGGCGCACGCATCGGCCGCCTCGCCATCCGCGCTCCGGCCGCCGGCCTCGTCCTCACCCGCGCGGTGGAGCCGGGGCAGGTCGTCAGCTCGGCCAGCGGCACCCTGTTCCGCATCGCCAAGGGTGGCGAGATGGAGCTGGCCGCCCGCCTCGCCGAACAGGATCTCACCCGGCTGCGCGTCGGCTATCCGGCGGACGTCACCCCGGTCGGCACCAGCAGGGCGTTTCCCGGCCATATCTGGCAATTGTCGCCGGTGATCGATCCGCAGACGCGGCAGGGCGTCGCGCGCATCCAGCTCGCTTATGATCCCGCGCTCCGGCCCGGCGGCTTCGCCACCGCCGCGATCCGCAGCGGGGTGATGGAGGCGCCGCTGCTGCCCGAGTCCGCGGTGCAGAGCGATGCCACCGGCAATTACGTCTATGTCCTCGCTTCGTCGAACACGGTGGAGCGTCGGCCGGTGAAGGTGGGCGACGTTTCGGATGCCGGGATCACGGTGGTGTCGGGCCTCGCCGGCAACGAGCGCGTCGTGCTGTCCGCCGGCGCCTTCCTGAATCCCGGGGACAAGGTGATCCCCGTCCGCGCCCCCGCGCGCGGCTGAGGCAAGGCGAGCACGCATGAACTTCCGCAACATCTCGGCCTGGGCGATCCGCAACCCGGTTGCGCCGATCGTGCTGTTCGTGGCGCTCACCCTCGCGGGCATCGTCGCGTTCATGCGGATGGACGTGAACAATAATCCGGACATCAGCTTCCCCGCCGCGCAGGTGATCGTCACCCAGCCGGGCGCCGCCCCCACCGAGCTGGAAACGCAGGTGACGCAGCGCGTCGAGGCGGCGGTGCGCGGCATCAACGGCGTGGACGAACTATCCTCCTTCGTCAGCGAGGGTTCCTCCACCACCACCGTGCAATTCTCGATCGGCACGCCGGTGGATCGCGCCGTCACCGACGTGCGCGAGGCGGTGGCCCGCATCCGCAGCGACCTGCCCGACGGCATCCTCGAACCCCAAGTGGTGCGGGTCGACATCGATGGCGGACCGATCGCCGTCTTCTCGGTCGAGGCGGTCGACATGTCGCTCGAACAGCTCAGCTGGTTCGTCGACAACGATATCGCCAAGCGGCTGCTGGCGGTGCCCGGCATGGCGCAGGTGAAGCGCGGCGGCGGCGTGACGCGGGAGATCCGCGTGATCCTCGATCCGGCCAAGATGCAGGCGCAGGGCATCACCGCCACGCAGGTGAACGCGCAGCTGCGCCAGACCAACCTCAACGCCGCGGGCGGCCGCGCCGAGATCGCGGGGTCGGAGCAGTCGGTCCGCGTGCTCGGCAACGCACAGGATGCCTATGCACTCGGCCAGAAGCTGATCTCGGTCGGCAACGGACGCACGGTGAAGCTCTCCGATCTCGCCGACGTGCGCGATCTCTATGCCGAACAGCGCAGCCTGTCGAAGATGGACGGCCGGCAGGTGCTGAGCTTCAGCCTCGTCAAGGCGAAAGGCTATTCCGACCTCACCGTCTATGACGAGGCGGTGAAGGCGCTGGACAAGATCAAGGCGCAGAATCCCAAGCTGCGCTTCACCCAACTCTATACCAACGTCGATTACACCCGGGCGCAATATCATTCCGCCATCGAGGCGATGGTCGAGGGCGCGATATTGGCCGTGCTGGTCGTGTTCCTGTTCCTGCGCGACTGGCGGGCCACCCTGATCTCCGCGCTCGCCATACCGCTGTCGGCCATCCCCGCTTTCTGGGCGATGGACCTGATGGGCTTCACCCTCAACGGCCTCAGCCTGCTCGCGCTCAGCCTGGTGGCCGGCGTGCTGGTCGACGATGCGATCGTGGAGATCGAGAATATCGTCCGCCACATGCGGATGGGCAAGACGGCCTATCAGGCATCGATCGACGCGGCGGACGAGATCGGCCTCGCCGTGCTGGCGACGACGATGGCGATCGTCGCGG
>CAXTTS010000130.1:0-8871 GCA_964247265.1 uncultured Sphingomonadaceae bacterium | reverse complement strand
GGTCTGCCGGTGGAGGAAGACCGGGCGGCGTTCATCACCGACGCGGTCGAGGCGCCGGCCGCGACGCCCGAGGCCGGGACTGCCGACGAGGCGCCCGCGCCCAAGCCGCGCCGCACCCGCCGCAAGGCGGAGCCGGTGGTGTCAGACGAGCCGGTGGTGTCCGACGAGGTCGCCACGGTGCTCGCCGAGACGCTTGCCGTCGCCCCGGCGACGGACGAGGAAGCACCCGCCGAGCCGGCCGAACCCGCTGGCGAGCCCTCCGCCACCGAGGGCGAGGGAGACGGCGGCGCCCGTCGTGGCTGGTGGCAGCGCACGTTCGGCGCCTGACCGGCCGCAGCGTCGCCGCAGCGAGGCCCGCCGCCGCATCTCGCCGCCCCCTTGCTGGGGCGGCGGGGTGCGGGGCGGGCCTTCGTGCGTCCGGGTTCGGCGGGCACGCCCGTAAACTTAACGGCGGGTTCAGCCGTGGAGGGTAAGTCTCGCACCATGTCGCGCCCCTTCACCGTCATCCGTTCGGCCATCGTGCTGGTGCTGGGCGTCGTCCTCACCGCGCAACCCGTCGCCGCTCAGTCCGTGCTGCGCGATGCGGAGACGGAGGCGGTGCTGGCCGATCTCGCCCGCCCGATCATCGCCGCTGGCGGGCCGGAGGTGGCGGGCACCAAGGTGGTGCTGCTGCAGGACAAGGAGATCAACGCCTTCGTCGCCGGCGGCCAGATCATCTACATCCATTCGGGCCTGCTCACCGCCGCCGACAATGCCAACCAGGTGCAGGGCGTGATCGCGCACGAGCTGGGCCACATCACTGGCGGCCACATCATCCGCTTCGGCGAGGGGATGAAGGCGGCGAGCGGGATCAGCATCCTCTCACTGCTGCTGGGCGCCGCCGCGATCGCGGCGGGCGGGGCCGAGGCGGGGATGGGCATCCTCTCCGCCGGGCAGCAGGCGGCGATGAGCAAGTTCCTCGCCTTCAGCCGCACGCAGGAGTCGAGCGCGGATGCGGCAGGTGCCACCTTCCTCGCCAAGGCCGGCATTTCCGGCAAAGGCTCGGTGGAGTTCTTTCAGAAGCTGCGGCAGCAGGAATATCGCCTGTCGTCCAGCTATGCGAACACCGATCCCTATGCGCAGACCCACCCGATGTCGGCCGACCGGGCCGAACTGCTGGAGGCGACCTACCGCAAGTCGCCCGCCTGGAACGCCAAGACCGATCCGGTGCTGGAGGCGCGGTTCGAGCGGGTGAAGGGCAAGCTCGCCGGCTTCGTCGACGATCCGACGGTCACGCTGCGCCATTATCCGGTGACCGACAACAGCCCGCCCGCCCATTATGCCCGCGCTTATGCCTGGCACAAAAGCGCCTATCCCGATCAGGCGCTGAAGGAAGTGGACGCGCTGCTCGCCGTCGCGCCGCATGACCCCTATTTTCTCGAGCTGAAGGGGCAGGTGCTCCTCGAATCCGGGCGCCCCAAGGATTCGCTGGTGCCGCTGCGCGAGGCGGTGGCGCGCACCAACAGCACGCCGCTGATCGCCGCCACCTTCGGCCACGCGCTGATCGCGACGGAGGATCCGGCCAATTTCGTGGAGGCGCAGAAGGTGCTCCGCACCTCCGTCCAGCGGGACGAGGACAATCCGTTCGCCTGGTATCAGCTGGGCATCATCTACGGACAGCAGGGCGACATCGCCCGCGCGGCGCTCGCCACCGCGATGCGCTACAGCCTGCAGGACAATCCGAAGATGGCGCTGGGCCAGGCCGAGACGGCATTGCGTGGCATACCGGAGGGCACGCCCGATTATCTGCGGGCGGAGGACATCGCGCTCGCCTCCCGCGCCGAAATTGCCGGCAGCAAGAAAAGATGAACGGTTCGGGGAGATTGTGGATGGCGGGCGGAATCGGGCTGATCGCGGGAGCCGCGGTAATGGCCGTGGCGGGCGGCGCGATGGCCGTGCCGGGCGCGACCGACAAGGCCGCGATCGAACAGGTGGTGCGCGACTATATCCTCGCGCATCCGGAGATCATCCCCGAGGCGATGGGCCGCCTGCAACAGCGCGAGACGGGCAAGCTGGTCGGCGCGAGCCGCAAGGAGATCGAGGCGCCCTTCCCCGGCGCATGGGCGGGTGCGAAGGACGGCGACGTCACGCTCGTCGAGTTCTTCGATTACGCCTGTGGCTATTGCCGGCAATCGGTGCCGGACGTCGAGCGGCTGCTGGCCGAGGACAAGAAGCTGCGGATCGTGTTCCGCGAACTGCCGATCCTGGGGCCGGGCAGCGAGGAGGCGGCCAAGGCGAGCCTCGTCGCCGCCAAGCAGGGCCGCTTCCTCGACTTCCATCACCGCATGTACGCCGCGGGTCGCCCCAGCACGGCCACGATCGCGACCGCGCGGACCGGCAGCGGGGTGAAGCCGGGCGGCGAGGCGGCGGCGGATATCGCGGCGGAGGTCGGCAAGAATCTGGAACTGGCGCGCACGCTCAACCTATCCGGCACGCCCAGCTTCGTGGTGGGCGATCAGGTGCTGAACGGCGCCGTCGGCTATGACGCGCTCAAGAAGGCCGTGGCCGAGGTGCGCGCCGGCCGCGCCGGCTGAACCGCCGCCGCCGGGGCGCGCACCAGATATTGCTCGGCGCTCGGGGTGAACAGGCGCCGGGCGATGCCCCCCGGCACCAGTGGCGCGAGGCCCAGCGTCCCGACCAGCGCGCCCAGCCGCGTCGGCGGAGAGGGGTAACGCGCGACCATCGCGCGCGCATCGGCGGGCGGTGTCGCCGTGACGATCAGGTCGCCGGGCTTAGCGGGGGCGGGCAGGGCGTTGACGATGTGGCCGAAGCGCAGCGGCAGATAGGCGCGCGCCACGGTATCCGCGCCGGCCCGGATGATCGCGTGCGGGCGGGCGCGTGCGGCCTCCATCAGCACCTCCACCTCCCAGCGCGGATGCGCGTTGCCGACGCTGAGCATCAACAGGTTCGTCGTCACGGTCGCCGCCAGCAGCAGGGTGGTGGGCCGGCGGCGCATGCGGGCGAGCCAGAGCGCCAGCACGAAGGCGGCGACGATCGCGGGCAGGGTGAAGTAGCGCGGGTTCAGCACCAGCTTGTGGTACAGCACCGCCACGATCAGGAAGTTCGCCAGCGCCATCGCCGCGACGATGGCAAGCCGCCGGCCACCGTGCCGGGTCAGCACGCGCAGCGCGCCAAACCCGCAGGCGGCGGCGGCAAGCCAGAACAGCAGCCCGAAATCGTCGTTGACCAATAGCACCAGCAGCGGATCGATCACCGGGTGGAGCAGGAAATTGCCCTCCAGATTGGCAGCGCGATCGATATGGTCGTCATGGTTGAACGCCAGCCCGTAGCGGTGCAGCGCATCACCGGTCAGCGCATGCTGGAACAGCATCTCGCCGCCGAGTACCAGCGCGAGACCGATGCCGGCGGCGATCAGCAGGCGGCGGTCGATCGGGCGGCCGATCAGGAACAAAGGCACGAACGCGACGAGCGCCAGCAGCGCCGTCTCCCGGCAGAGGATCGCCAGCCCGAAGCAGACGCCGCCTGCCACCGCGCGCAGCAGCGCCGTGCGATCCACGCGGTCGACGGCGAGCAGCCATGCGCCGGCCAGCAGGAAGAAAGCCTCCGCCAGATCGCACGATACGGTGGTCGCGTGGCTGACGATCACCGGCATCGTCGCGATCAGGATGGCGGCGATCCAGCCGGTGCGTGCCCCGCCGATCCGCGCGGCGAACCCGCCGGCCACCGCGACGAGCGCCCCATACCAGGCGACGGCGGTGACATCGAAGGCGGCGAACTCCTCGCCGAACAGCCGGATCGCGGCGGCGAAGGAAAGGATCAGCGGAAAGCGGGTGGACCAGTGATCCACCCCGGCGGACGGCCCGTCCGTCACCCAGCGCGCGGCGCCATAATAATAAAGCGAATCGTCGGACGCGATGAAGCCGACCCAGCCGATCGCCAGCGCGGCGATCGCCAGCAGCGCCAGCAGCGCGGCCCACAGCCAGGGATCGCGCACAGTCATCCGCGTCTGTCGGTTCATCCGTGTCGCCATAGTCGATCCGCCACTCCGTTCACGCATCGTAGCGCGCGACGGTATAGATGCCATTAACCGCCACTCGCGCTTGCGGTGGCGGCAGGCGCGCCCCATCGTCTGGCAATGCGGACGACCTTCGACAGCGCCACGGTGCGGCTCTATCATCTCGATGAAGGCGATGGCGGTGCGCGCACCCTGCTCTACGCGCCGCTGGCGGAGGCGTTGGCGCTGGCGCGGCAGCAACCGGCGGAGGTGCAGGAGGGTCTGTATCTCGCCACCGACAATGATGTCGTAGCCTTCCTCGACCTGGAGGACGGCGGATGAGCGCGCAGGCGGCCGGGCTAGCTTTGTGGGTGCTGTTCCTCATCAGCTGGTGGGGAGCCGCGCTGTGGACCGGCAAGGCCACGTCGCGCGGCGCGATCGGGCTGCGGATCGCTTATTATGCCGGCTTCACGCTCGGTTTCGGCCTGCTTTTCGCCTCGCACGATGTGCTGCGGCGGTCGGGCGGCCTCGTCTTGCCGTTGTGGCCCATGCGGGGGTTCGCCGGCGTGGCGCTGCTGATCGCGCAGGCAGGCGCATTCGCTTTCGCCTGGTGGGCGCGGCTGCATCTCGGCCGGCTGTGGTCCGGCATGTTGACCTTGCGCGAGGGGCATCGGGTGGTGGACAGCGGGCCGTACCGGCTGGTGCGGCATCCGATCTACACCGGTTTCATCGCCGCCAGCTGGGCCTATGCGCTGATCGATGCGACACCCGCCGCGCTGGCCGGCGCAGTGGTGCTGACGATCGTGATGACGGTGAAGGCCAAGGGCGAGGAGGGGCTGTTGCGGCGCGAGCTGGGCGCGGCCGGATACGATGTCTATGCCGCCGCCACGCCGATGATCGTGCCGTTCGCGCCGCTTTAGGCTGGATCGGGCGCGTCCTCCGCGCGGCCCTTGAAGCCTTGCGCGATCACATACCATTCGGACGAATCCTTGCGGCTGGCGGGCGGCTTGGCATGCTTCACGGTGGTGAACAGGCGCTTCAGCTCGGCGACCAGATCATTGTCCGCCCCGCCGGCCAGCACTTTGGCGACATAAGCTCCGCCGGTTTTCAGATTATCGACGCAGAAGGCGCAGCCCGCCTCGACCAGCGCCATCGTCCGCAGATGGTCTGTCTGCGGGTGGCCGACGGTGTTGGCGGCCATATCCGACAGGATCAGATCGGCCCGCCCGCCGAGTTCGCTGGCGAGGCGTTCGGGCGCGGCGTCGTCCATGAAGTCCATCTGGAGGATGGTCACGCCGTCGATCGGATCGACCGGCAGCAGATCGATGCCGACGATCGCCGCCTTGGGCGCCTGCCGCCGCACCACCTGCGCCCAGCCGCCGGGCGCGATGCCGAGATCGATCACGCGGGTGACGCCGCGCAGCAGGGCGAAGCGTTCGTCCAGCTCGATCAGCTTGTAGGCCGCGCGCGAGCGGAAACCCTCCGCCTTGGCGCGGCGCACATAGGGATCGTTCAGCTGGCGCGCGAGCCAGCGGTTCGACGAGGCGGTGCGGCCCCGCCCGGTCTTCACCCGGGTATGGCCACCCGATCCGCCCCGGCTCATCGATCGTTCCTCATGCGCGGCGGCCAGCGGACGGCTGGTCCCGCGCCATCAGCGACCGCAATATGCCCTCGCGGATGCCGCGATCGGCAACACCCAGCCGGTCGGCCGGCCAAATGTCGAGGATGGCCTCCAGGATCGCGCAGCCGGCGACGACGAGATCGGCGCGCTCATGGCCGATGCAGGCGAGCGTCGCGCGTTCGGCCAGCGACATGCCCGAAAGGCGCGTGCTGATGTCGCGCATCGCCTGTGCCGGCACGATCAGGCCGTCGACCGCGCGGCGATCATAATTGGGCAGATCGAGGTGGAGGCTGGCGAGCGTCGTCACCGTGCCGCTGGTGCCGAGCAGGCGGCGCGGCGCGGGGAAGCGGCCGTCCAGCGTATCGGCGAAGCTGGCAAAGGCATCGGCCACGCGCCGGCGCATCCGCGCATAGCCCGCCAGCCGGCTCTCCGCGCTGTCGCCTTCCATCGGCTCGCTCTCGGTGAGGGACACGACACCCCAGGGCGCGCTGAACCAGGCGATGACGCGCGGCGTTTCGCCGATCGGATCGATCAGCACCAGTTCGGTGGAGCCGCCGCCGATGTCGAAGATCAGGGCAGGGCCGTCGCCGGGTTCGAGCAGGGCGTGGCAGCCGATCACGGCCAGCCGCGCCTCCTGCTCGGCGGTGATGATCTCCAGCTGGATGCCGGTCTCGCGATAGACCCGCTCGACGAATTCGCGGCCGTTGGCGGCCCGGCGGCACGCCTCGGTCGCGACCGAGCGGACCAGCGTGACGTGACGCCGGCGCAATTTGTCCGCGCAGACCGACAAAGCGGAGACCGCCCGGTCCATCGCCGCATCGCTGAGCCGGCCGCTGGCGCCCAGCCCCTCGCCCAACCGGACGATGCGGGAAAAGGCATCGACGACGACGAAATCCTCCTCCGCCGGGCGGGCGACGAGCAGGCGACAATTGTTGGTGCCGAGATCGAGCGCCGCATAGGTGCGCCGCGCCGCATGGCGCGGATAGGCGGGCGATGCCGATCCGCCCGGGGTGGATCCGGGTGTCGGCGCGGCCGCTTCAGGCTGATGCGCCATCGCGTGGACCACTTCTGCTTCATCGTCGGCACGATCGCCGGCACTTGGGTGAAAGGTAGACGCGCCCGGGGGTCGCGGCAAGGGCGGCCCGCCATTGGCGGATCACGAGCGTTGACAGCTTCGGCGGCGCCGCCTATTTGCGCCTTCCGCTGCGACATTGCCCTGTCGTCTAAAGGTAAGACTACGGACTCTGACTCCGTTAATTGAGGTTCGAATCCTCACGGGGCATCCAGCATCCAGGCCGGGAAGGAGACATCCGCCTTGCTCGCCGATCGCATCCTGTTCATCGACGCCGAGGCGATCGTGCTGGACAAGCCGGCCGGCCTTCCGGTGACGGAGGTGCGCGACGGCTCGCTGAGCCTGGACAATCATCTCGATGCCTTGCGAATGGGGTTCCAGCGCCAGCCCGCGGCGGTGCACCGGCTGGACCGCGATACCTCCGGCTGCCTGCTGCTCGCGCGCAACCCCAAGGCGCACCGCCGCTACGCCGCCGCATTCGAGGCGGGCGAGGTGGGCAAGACCTATTGGGCGGTCGTCTCGCCGGCCCCGCAGGCGGCGAGCGGGCTGATCGACATGGCGCTGGCCAAGGTCTCCACCCGTGAGGCGGGCTGGCGGATCGTTCCCGATGCAAAGGGCAAGCCGGCGCGGACGCGGTGGGAGCGGCTGGCGGTGCGTGGCGATCGCGCGCTGATCGCCTTCATGCCGGAGACGGGGCGGACGCATCAGATCCGCGTCCATGCCGCAGCCGGCCTCGGTTCCCCGATCCTCGGCGATCCGGTTTATGGTGTCGGCGGCGGCGACGGCATCCGCAGGGCCATGCTGCTGCACGCCCGGCGACTGATCGTGCCGCGCGGGGCCAAGCCGCCGATCGACGTGACGGCGCCGCTGCCCGCCTCGTTCGGCGCGGCCGGCTTTGGCGAGCAGGCCGATGCCGCCGCCTGAGCCGTGGCCGATCCCGGAGGCCGCGCTCTCCGAGAAGTTCCTCGCGGCGACCGGTCCGGGCGGGCAGAATGTCAACAAGGTGGCGACGGCGGTGCAGATCCGGCTGGATGTGTATGCGCTGCGCCTGTCCCCGGCGGTGTTCGCGCGGTTGCGGGCGCTGGCCGGCAGCCGCTTCACCGATGACGGGGCGATCGTGCTGACTGCGCGTACCCACCGCACGCGCGAAACCAACCGGGCCGAGGCGCGCGAGCGGCTGGGCGAACTGCTCGCCAAGGCGCATGTCGCGCCGATCAGACGGGTGAAGACCAAGCCGAGCAAGGCCGCCAAGGCGCGGCGAATGGAGGGCAAGGCGGTGCGTGGCGAGGTGAAGCGCGGCCGCGGCCGGGTCAGCGTGGATTGAGGAGGCGGCGATGTACGAGTTTGCGATCGACACCAGCGACAAGCGGGCGCTCTACCACGATCTGCTGGCCGCCGCCGATGCGCTGACCGCCGGCGAGCCGGACCCGATCGCCAACATGGCCAACATCGCGGCCCTGCTATGGCAATATCTGCCGGAACTGAACTGGGCCGGTTTCTATCGCGCGCGTGACGGCGAACTGGTGCTCGGGCCGTTTCAGGGGAAGCCGGCCTGCATCCGCATCCCCTTCGGCACCGGCGTATGCGGCGCGGCGGCGGCGGCCCGCGCCCCCTTGTGCATCGACGATGTCCACGCCTTTCCCGGCCATATCGCGTGTGACGCCGAATCCGCGTCCGAACTGGTGATACCCGTGATCCACGGCGCGCGGCTGGTGGGGGTGATCGATCTCGACAGCCCCCGGCCCGGCCGCTTTGACGAGGCCGACCTCGCCGGATGCACGGCCTTGGCGCATCTGATCGCCGACCGCATCGCCGAATAGCCGCTTGATCCGGAACGGGGATCGATGGCGTGGACAAGCGTGGCCATCCGCCGCTTCTTCTGTTAATCGCATATTTACCACCGTGCGTCTCGTGGGCAGGCGCTCAGCGTCGGCACAGGGAGCGGTTAACCATGCGAAGCTTTGCAAAACTGGGCTTGGCGCTCTCGGCGGCGGGGCTTGCCGCCGCCGCGCCGGCCGCGATCGACTCGCCGGCAACGCCCGCCGCGACGACGATGACAGCACCGGCGGCTCCGGCCGGCGGCTGGACCGGAAACGGGTGGAACGACACCGCCCGCGTGCCAACTCCGGCCGGCTCCGCCCCTGCGCCGGCGCAGGCCGACACCGCCCGCGCGCCGGTCCTGGC
>CAXTTS010000129.1:0-8924 GCA_964247265.1 uncultured Sphingomonadaceae bacterium | reverse complement strand
CATATAGACGGTGGCGTCGCCGAAAGCGGATTTCGCCTCGCTGCCGGCCTGCGCCATCAGCGTTTCCAGCTGGTCGGGCGCGCTCACCACCTTCATGCCGCGCCCGCCACCGCCGGATGCCGCCTTGATGATGACCGGATAGCCGATCTCCACCGCCACGCGCTTGGCTTCGTCTAGATCGGTCAGCGGCCCGTCCGATCCCGGCACCAGCGGCAGGCCGAGCTTGGCGGCGGTCAGCTTCGCCTCGATCTTGTCGCCCATCGTGCGGATATGCTCGGGCTTGGGGCCGATCCAGATAAGGTTGTGGCTCTCCACGATCTCGGCGAAGCGGGCATTCTCGCTGAGGAAGCCGTAGCCCGGATGGATCGCGTCCGCGCCGCTGATCTCGGCCGCGGCGATGATGTTGGGGATGTTGAGATAGCTGTCGGCGGCGGGCGGCGGGCCGATGCACACCGCCTGATCGGCCAGCCGCACATGCATCGCCTCGCTGTCGGCGGTGGAATGCACCGCCACCGTCTCGATGCCCATTTCATGGCAAGCGCGGTGAATGCGCAGCGCGATCTCGCCACGGTTGGCGATCAGCACCTTCTTGATCGACATGGCAGCCTTACTCGACGATCGCGAGCGGCTGGTCGAACTCGACCGGCTGACCGTTTTCCACGAGCAGCGACGTGACGGTGCCGGCGCGTGGGCTGAGGATCGGGTTCATCACCTTCATAGCCTCGACGATCAGCAGCGTGTCGCCCGCGGCCACCGTCTGCCCCGGCGCGACGAACGCCTTGGCGCCGGGTTGCGCGGACATATAGACGGTGCCGACCATCGGCGACTTCACCGTGCCGGGATGATCCGCCGGATCGACCGCCGGCGCGGCAGGCGCGTGCGCCGGGGCTACCGGCGCGGCAAGGGCGACAGGGGCGGGCGCCGGCGCATAGGTGGCGGCGGCAGGCACCGCCGCTGCCTTGCGCGCCACGCGGATGCGGCGATCGCCATCCTGCACCTCGATCTCGGTGAGGTGGGTTTCGTCGAGCAGTTCGGCGAGCTGGCGGACGAGCGCGGGATCGACCTGCATCGCGCCGTTGGTAGTATCGGTCATGAAGACCCTCCCTGGATTGCCCGCGCAAATGTCAGAGCTTGGCCGCCGCGTCCAGCGCGAGCGCGTAGGACAATCGGCCGAAGCCCGCGATCGTGCCTTTGGCCGCCATGCCGATATAGCTGCGGTGGCGGAAATCCTCGCGCCTGTGCGGGTTGGAGAGGTGCACCTCGATCACCGGCACCGTGATGCTCTTGATCGCATCGTGCAGCGCGACCGAGGTGTGGGTGAAGCCGCCCGCGTTCAGCAGCACCGCCTTGGCCGGTAGGGCGTTCGCCTCGTGCAGCCAGTCGATCAGATGGCCTTCGTGGTTGGACTGGCGCATGTCGACGGCGGGGCCCAGCTCCTGCGCGCGATCCTCCAGCCGGCCCGCGATGTCATCCAGCGTATCATGCCCGTATATATCGGGTTCGCGCAGGCCGAGCAGGTTGAGGTTGGGGCCGTTGAGGACGAAAATGGTCTCGGCCATTGCCGCGTGCTCCTGTTCGATCGAGGCCCATGCGATAGGCGCGCGATTGGCATCACCACAAGCCGTCCCTAGATGGACGCATTATCGGGAGACACGCCTTGACGACCGACGGCACGATCAGCATCCGGGTGAATGGCGGGCATCGCCGCGTGACGGAAGGCATCTCGCTGGCCGATCTGGCGAGCGAACTCGGGCTGGAGCCGACCAGGGTCGCGGTAGAGCGCAATCTGGAGGTGGTGCCGTGCTCCACGCTGCGCCAAGTGATCGTCGAGGATGGCGACGAGCTGGAGATCGTCCACTCCGTCGGCGGCGGCGATCATGCGGCGAAGCTGGCGGAGGATGGCTGGAGCGTCGCCGGCCTTCGTCTCCGCTCCCGCCTGGTCGTCGGCACCGCCAAGTAAAGGAATTTTGCGTAGAATGCCGCCGCCGTTGCCGCATCCGGCGCGGAGATCGTCACCGGTGCCGTCCGCCGCGTCAATATCTCCGATCCGATCCGGGCGGCTGGCCTGTCGCGCGGGGCGGATGGGGCGCCTCTCTGCCGATCCTTGCAGCCCGCGGGCCGGCCTGATCTGATCGCCTAGCTTTCCGCGACGACCTCCAGATGCTCGACATGGGGAGGCTGCGCGAAGTGCGGACCCGCCAGCCGGCGCCACTCCGCGAAGGCCGGCGAGTTGCGGAAGCCGACCATGTGGTCGTCTACCGTCTCCCACCGCACCATCAGGCGGAAAAGCTCCGCGTCCTCGATCGATCGGCTGAGCTCCAGACCGTGGCAGCCCTTGGCGGAGAGGAAGAAGGGTATCGCCTCCTTCACCGCGGCGACGAGCGCGTCGGCATGGCCGGGCAGGATGCGTATCTCGACGAGTTCGGTAATCATGCGGCTTCGTAGCAGTCGCGAAGCCGCGCCGTAAAGGTTGCCGCATTGTCACGATGCGAAGCGGAACCGGCGGCGTAGCGCTTTGTTGTGTCACATAGATCAAGTCGGAGCGACAATCCGTTTCGGTCCGGCAGCATGGCAAGGAGCCTATCATGGGTGAGTTCGCGGACAAGGCGGCAGGCGCCGTCAACGAGGCCATCGGCAAGGTGAAGCGCGCCGTAGGCGACGCGACAGACCGGCCGGACATCAAGGCGGAAGGCGACGCGCAGGAAGCCAAGGGCGACCTTCAGTCCGCCAAGGGCGACGTCAAGGGCGTCATCAACAAGATCTGATATCCCTCACGGGTCGCAAAGGCGCCGCTCCGGTTCTCCGGGGCGGCGCTTTGTGTTTGCGGGGTCGCGTTCGGCAATGCGAGTTGCGATCATCCTTGCTGCGGGCCGCTCCCGCCGGTTCGTCAACGGCAATAAATTGCTGGTTAGGGTTGCGGGCGTATCGCTGGTGCGGCGCGCGATGCTGGCTGCCAGCGCAGCCCCGGTCGGCCGGGTCATCGTCGTGGTCGGCCATGACCGGCTGAGGGTTGCGGCGCAGGTACGTGGCCCACGGGTGACGACCGTGTTCGCGCGCGATCATCGCAGTGGCGCCTCGGCCAGCCTGCGAGCCGGACTAGGCGCGTTGCGGCCGGCGGAGCGCACGCTGTTCCTGTTCCTGGCGGACATGCCCGCGATGCCGCCGGGTCTCCCGGCCAAGCTTCTCCGCGCGCTGCGGCCGGGCACCGTCGCGGTTCGGCCGCGCGGCCGGCACGGTCCGGGGCATCCGGTGGTGCTGCGCCGCCCATCGGCCGAGGTGGTCGCGAAACTTCGGGGCGATCAGGGGCTTGGCGCGTTGATCGCCGGCGGCACGCGGTGGATCGGGACGAACGATCGTCGCCCGCCCGACGTGGATACGCGCCGCGATCTGGCGCGGTGGCGGTAGATAGGGGAAAGTGCGTGGACGACATTGCGGGATGGATCGCGCCGATCGCCACGATGGTCGCGGCGATGATGACGGCGGCCAATCTCGGCCCGCGCGTCACCGGCTGGGGGTTCATCGTCTTCACCGTCGGCTCGATCGCGTGGAGCGTGGTGGCGGTGCTGAGCGGGCAGCAGAATCTGCTCTGGTCGAACGGGTTCCTCACGGTGGTGAATCTCGTCGGCATCTGGCGCTGGCTGGGGCGCGAGGCGAAATATGACGATGGTGCCCGCGCCGCGCGGTCGGTCAGCGCCCGTCACGGCACGCCCACCCTGTTCCCGATCGGCGAGATCGCGGGGCGGCCGCTGCTGGCGCGGGACGGACGCACGATCGGCCACGGCGTGGGGGCAATGGCCGAATGCGACGGCGGGCGCATCGCCTATCTGGTCGTTGGCGAGGGCGGCGTCGCCGGCGTCGGCGAGCGGCTGCACGCCATAGCCTGGGCCGATCTCGTGGTGCGTGACGACGGCTATATGGTCGATCTGGACGAGCAGCGCCTCGCCGCCCTCCCCGAGATCGATGCGGCCGCCTGGCCCGCCAAGGCGCCGCGCATCGCCGCCGCCGCCTGACGAAGGCGATAGCTGCGGGGGCGACCAACCCCGGGCATGTCCTTTACGCAAGCAAGGGAGCCGGCGATGTTCAAGACGATCACGTTGCTCAAGCGGCGACCCGGTTTGTCGATGGCGGACTTCATCGATTATTACGAGACGCACCACCGCCTGATCGGCGAGAAATATCTGCGCGGCCGTGCCACCCGTTATGTCCGTCGCTTCCTCCATCCGCTGCCCGGTCCGCTGACCGGAGAGACGGTCGAGCCCGAGCATGACGTGGTGATGGAGATCTGGTTTGCCGACCGCGAGAGCTTCGAGGCGACGATCGCCTTGCTCACCCGGCCCGATGCCGCCGCCGAGATCGCGGCCGACGAGGAACGCCTCTTCGACCGATCCAAGAACCGCATGTTCACCGTAGAGGAGCATGAATCCGATCTGGCGTGACGCGCGTTCATCGGCGGTTATCGCGTGGTAGCGGAGACAGGCTCATGGAACATGCAACGATCGATCGTCGCCGCCTTCTCGGCTGGGCCGCCCTGCTCCCCGTCGCGGCGTTGGCGGGCTGCGCGGCCGGCCCGCGCGGCTACAGCATCGAGGAGGGCGTGCGCCGGCTGCTGACACTGTCGAGCCAGCGCGCCTTTGCCCGGCTGCTCCAGCCCGGCGGCTTCTACGAGGACGAGCTTGCGCGTATCGCGCCGCCCGACTCGCTGGGCCAGATCGCCGGCGCCGGCAAGCTCGGCGTGATGCTCAATTCGTTGCTGCGCAGCCAGGCGGTGCGCCGTCGCATCGCCCTGGCGCTGAACGACATCGCCGGCAAGGCCGCCGATCGCGCCGCGCCGATCGTGATGCAGGCGATAGACGGCCTGTCGCCCGCCGATGCCCTGCGCGTGCTGCGGGCGGGACCGCATGCGGCGACGGATCTGTTGCAACAGCGGATCGGCGACCGGGTGATCGAGGTGATGCTGCCCGAACTCGCCGGTCTGCTGCGTTCCGATCTGCTCCGCGCGATGAGTGCCGCCTATGCGGAGACGAGCGGCATCGACTATCTGGAGCTTGGCCGCACGATCGCCACCCAGGCCACCGACGGCATCTTCCGGGTAATCGGGCGGGAGGAAGCGGCGATCCGCGCCGATCCGCTCGCCACACGCGATCCCGTGCTGATCGCGCTGCTGCGGCCCTGAGCCTATTGGCCGAGCTTGTCGCGCAGCCCTTTTAGCACGGCGAACGGCCCGGCATCTTCCTCGCCGATTACGCCCGCCGCCGTCAGCGCGTCGTCGGCGTGCGGCGCGCGCGGGAACGGGTCCAGCGCGAGATAGAGCGTCTCCGCCGCCGCCTCACCGAGATCGATCGCGCCATCCTCATAGCCGACGGTGTCGCAATCGTCGGCGTTTAGCTCCACCTCGTCCTGCGCGGCGGTGAGCGGGCCGGGTACGAAGCGCAGCGCAATCGGCGCCGCCACCGATGCCCGCAGCGGCTCGCCGCTCGCCACGCACGCCTGCGTAACCTCAGCCTCCACCCTGCCGGAGACGTGGACGATCTCGCCCGCCCGCCGCACCTGCAGCTCGGCCGACAGCCGGTCAATCGCGACCAGATCGAAACGGCGTGCCAGCGCCGCGCGCTCCGTCGCATCCGCCTCCAGCACGATCGCGCGGTCCATCTCGCCGATCGTATCGATCCGCACCGGCCGGGCGAACTCGTTGACCGCGCTCATGGCAGCTGCCCCGCGATGATGGCCTCGGCAGGCTCCGCCGCGAGCCGGGCGTGAAAAGCCTCCAGCCGGGCCGCGGTGAAGGCGAGGGCTTCCGGTGAAGGCGCGGCGCCGCGATACAGGTTGCGGACCAGCGCCGCCGGCAGGTCCCCGCCGTGCGACAAGGCGGCGCGATAGGCGCTCAACCGCCCGCCGAGCGCGCTCATCATGCGGCCGATCTGTTTGCCGACGACGACGTCGCCGACGCCCGCCTGACGCAACTGCCCGTCCATATCGTCGACGAATATCTCAGTAAGCCGGGCGGACGGCACCCGCGCGGCATCGCCGGCGGCTTCCAGCCGGATCAGCACCAGCGCCAGCACCGCCGCGATCATGTCGAAACGGCCGTCGAGCGTGTCGGGCACGGCACCGGCACGATACCAGTCCGGCTCCCGCCCGCGCGCCACGATGGCATCGTACAGATGGCGGAGCGGCGCGCGATCGTCGCCGCTCCGGAACAATCGACGAAAGATCGACACGCGCACTTCATCCTGTGTTTCTTCGCCGCGCTTGCGTCGGCATGGTCTCCCCGCATATTGAGGCGGCTGGCCCCCGATGCAACGGGTTTGCGGGGCCGTGTACCGGCCATGCCGGGGCGTGGAGGAGATTATGTGCATGCCCGTTTCCCGTTCCCGCCGGCCGGCCCGCCGCCCTCGCGCCGCGATGGTGGTGCTCGCGGGGGCCGTGCTGATGACGGCCGGCGGCTGCGCGCGCATCCGCGATCACAAGGGCTATGTCGTCGATTCCACGCTGATCGGCACGGTGCAGCCCGGCATCGACAATCGCGATTCGGTCGCCAAGACGCTCGGCCGGCCCAGCTTCGCCGGCGAGTTCGATAGCGATCGCAGCTGGTACTATGTCTCGCGCGACACCCGGCAGCTCGCCTTCTCGCGGCCGAAGGCGGTAGCGCAGACGATCCTGGCGGTGCGGTTCGATGCAGCCGGCAACGTGGTGGCGGTGGAGAAAGGCGGCATGGAGAAGGTCGTCTCGATCTCGCCGGTCGCCGGCAAGACGCCCACCCTCGGCCGCGAGCGTGGCTTCTTCGCGGAACTGTTCGGCAATATCGGCCGCGTCGGCGGGGCGGGCGGCACGTCGCAGGGCGGCGGGACGACGGATAACCCGAACTAAACTATCCCCGGCGTCGGCAGTGGCGGCGTATCGCAACGCCGCCCGCCCGGCACGGCATTTCGGATCAGTCGTCCGCCGGCAGGTGGAGATATTCGCTGGTGAAATCGCCCGCCTGCGCCAGCCGCTCCCAATCCGTGACGGTCACGGCGCGTTGGGTGCGGCTTATCAGGCCGATCTCCTCGAGCTTCTTGAGCGTGCGATTGACGTGGATCGGAGTCAGCCCCAGTGCGTCGGCCAGTTGATCCTGCGTCATCGGCAGTTCGTAGCACATCCGCGAACCAAGTCCCGCCGATTGCAGCCTCACGCCATATTCGCAGAGCAGATGCGCCAGCCGGCTGAGGGCATCGCGCCGGCTGTTGCTCGCGATCCACTCGCGGAAGATCGATCCATCGACCAGCGTGTCATACCACATCGCCATGCCGACACGCGGCCAGCGTATCGCCAAGTCGACGACCGCTTCCCGCGGGATGAACGCCACGTCGATCCGGGTCAGCGCCTGAACCGAATGATCGGCATAGCCAAGCAGGGAGTTTTGCAGATCGACGACATCGCCCGCCAGATGGATCGCCAGGATCGATCGCGCGCCGCCGTGGGTGATCTTCTGGCGAAACGCCACGCCGGAGACGAGCAGGCAGGAGTTGGAAGGCGTGTCTCCCTCTCGCACGATATACCGCCCGGCCTTCAGCGTCTCGGCGCGATAGGGCAGGGCAAGGATCGCGTCCTGTTCGGCCTGATCGATCGGCTTCCACTTCTGCAGCTTGCGAACCATCACGGCGAGCGGGGAGGCGCAATCGGTCATAGGTCTCCAGGCGATGCTGAATGCAGCGGATGCTTTTGCCGCGTCCTCATTCCCCGGAAAAGGGGAAAGCGCAACCAACTGGAGTTAACCGCGCCGAAGTTTAGATCCCGGCGCATCGAACGCGAGCGTCACGAGCGTGAAAAGCAGCTTTCCGGCATCATCCGTCACCTCGACGCGCCACTGGCCATGCGCCCACAGCAGATGCGGATCGCTTTGCAGCACCTCGCCGGCATATTGCACGGCCACTGTCCGCGCCTCCTCCTCCGAAGCGAGTTCCAGCCCATCGGGGTCGGGTTCGGGCCTACCGTCGACGGAGCCGAAATGGTAACGCGGCATCGATTATCCCTTCGCACCCGGATGAAGCGAACGACGCGCGCTCGCTCAAGATGTTCCGTTTCGCGCTGCCATTGTGCGCCGGGTCCGCGCGCCGCGATCGGGCGCTGCGATCATCCTTTTTGTTTCCGGCATCGCGACCAGATAGAGAACGAAACCGGCCGAGGCGATCGCGGCGAGAGTGAGGAAGCTGGCGCCATAGCCGACCCCGACGATGATCGCGCCCGCGAGCGTGGTCGACAGCGCCGCGCCCAGACCCTGCGCGGTGGCGACCGCACCCTGGCTGACGTTGAACCGGCCGGACCCCTTCGTCAGATCAGCGATGACGACGGGGAACAGCGCGCCGAAGATGCCCGCGCCGACGCCGTCCAGCGCCTGCACGCCGACCAGCCACCACGGATTGTCTGACAAGGTGTAGAGCCCGCCACGCGCCGCCAGAAAACCGAACGCGACGAGGAAGATCGGCTTGGTGCCCCAGCGTTCGGCATGCCGCCCGACGACGATCGCCACCGGCACCATCACCAGCTGCGCCGCCACGATGCAGGCGGCGGTGAGCGAGGTGGCCTGATCCTTGCCGACCGTCTTGGCAAGCAACTGCCCCACCGATGTCAGCATCGCCGCATTGGCGAGGTGGAAGGTAAAGGCGACCGCCGCGAAGATCATCAGCGGCCTGTTCTCGATCAGGCAGCGCCAGGCGCCGGGCTGCTCGCAATCCGCATCGGGCTCGCAGTCGAGGCCGCGCGCCACGGCATTGTCGATGTCGCCGTTCCTTATCCGCGATGCGACGGCGATGCTCGCCACCGTCAGTCCGGCCATCAGCCAGAAGACGACGACCGGTCCGAACCTCCAGGCGAGCACGCCGGCGAGCGCGGCCGATACCGCATTGCCGGCATGGTTGAACGCCTCGTTGCGGCCGATGCGCCTG
>CAXTTS010000128.1:0-9017 GCA_964247265.1 uncultured Sphingomonadaceae bacterium | reverse complement strand
CGAACGTCGCCGAGCAATATGTCCACCGCATCGGCCGCACCGCGCGCGCCGGCGCCTCCGGCATCGCCATCGCCTTCGTGGCCGATGACGAGAAGGCCTATCTGCGCGGCATCGAGAAGCTGACGCGCGTGAAGCTCTCGGTCGTTCCGCTGCCCGAGAACTTCCTGGCGGAGAAAGCCAAGCTGCCGAAGCCCACCGTCTCCGACGAGCGGCCCGCGCGCCGTCCCGACGATCGCGGCGGCCACCGTGCCGGCGGCGATCGTGCGCCGGGCGATCGCAACTATGCACCGCGCCGCCGTGGCGCGGTCGGTCGCCACGCGGGTGCGGTGCGGAAGACCAGCGCTCGCTGAGCCACCCCGGACAGCCCTGAGCCAGAGCGGCGTCGGAATGCTTCCGGCGCCGCCTTCGCAGGTGCGCCATTGAACCGGCCGCCCCGCCGCGCATAGGGTGGAGCGCACCACGGGGGGCAGCGAGGATGAGCGACCGCACGATCTGGCTGTTCTGGGAGGGGCCTCGCCCGCCCTTCATCACGTTGTGCCTCGAAACGATCCTGCGGCATCATTCCGAAGCGGTGCTGCTCGACCGCGCCGGCTTCGATCGCCTTTGGCGCCACGATCGTGATCTGCCGATCGACGATCTCTCGCTCAACCATCTGTCCGATTATGTTCGCGCCTATCTGCTGGCGCATCATGGCGGGCTGTATCTGGATGCGGACTGCATCCTCCTGCGGCCGCTGGCGCTCCTGCTCGACATGGCGGCGGTCCACGGCTTCGTCGGCTATCGCGAGCCGCAAGGTTATATGAGCTGCAACTTCATGGCCGCTCGTACCGGCGACCGCGTCGCGCGCGATCATTATGCGCGGGTGACGGCGCGGTTGCGCGAGGGGCCGCCTTTTCGCTGGCTTGATCTGGCTTCGGTGCAGATGGACAAGGCGATCGCCGCGCGGGGTGAACATGCCCTCATCCTGCCCACCGCTGCCATCATGCCGCTCCCCTGGCAGGACATGATCGCCCTGCTCGCGAGCCGGACCGACACCGCACATGACGCCTTCTTCCCCGCCGACAGCTGGATGGCGATGCTGTCGAACGGCATGATAAAATATGAGCCGATGACGCGCGGCATCGTCGACATGAGCCGCGGTCAACTGCTCGGCGGGTCGCTCTATCTCTGCTACCTGTTCCGCCGCGCTCTGGGCCTGCCGCCCGCGCCCGCCATCACCGCGCACCTTCCACACGACATCGTGCCTGCCGATCGGCTACAAATGCGCTTTGGCCGCGCCTGAAGCCCATCTGGCCTGCGCCAGACGCAGAAACGGCGCCGGCATCGCTGCCAGCGCCGTCCTGATCGTCGTGAGGGCCGGTCAGAAGTTGCCGTATGCCTCGTTACCGATGAAGCCCATCTTCTCGACCTGCGCACGCTTCGTCACGGCGAGGACATTGTCCACCACTTCGTAGCGAGCCTGCGGGTCCGGCTGCAGATGCAGTTCCGGCACCGGGTTCATCGACTGGGTGAGATCGAGATACTGCTTCAGCGTCGTCAGCTGCACGGGCGTGCCGTTCCAGAAGACGGTGCCGGCCGGGTCGATCGTCACCTTGTTCTTCACCGGATCGATCGGCGGCGGGTTGTTCTGGTTCTGGTCGTTCACCGGCAGATCCAGCTTCACCGCATGGGTCTGGATCGGGATGGTGATGATGAACATGATGAGCAGCACGAGCAGAACGTCGATCAACGGCGTCATGTTCATGTCGACCATCGGCTCGCCTTCGGCGGCTGTCGCTGCACCTGCCATGTCAAATACTCCTTACGCTCTAGCGGGTGAGACGGCTCAGAGCCGGGCCGATTGATAACCGGGGGGCGGGTTCGAAATGAAGCCGACACGGGAGAAACCGGCGCGCTGCATCGCGAAGATGGCACCGCCGATGCAGCGATACGGCGTCTTCACGTCGCCGCGGATATGCGCCTCGGGCAGTTCGATGCCGGGGGCGTTCGGGCCACCCTGCTTGTCGATCTCGGCGCGGAGCTTGACGACGGCACGGTCGAGCAGCTCCTGCGCGTTCACTTTCGTCAGGCCCCAATAGACCTCACATTCGCCCGCGCTGTTGGCGCGGATGGAGAGCGAGACGTTCTCCGGCTTGGTCGTGGTCGGCTCAAACGCGACCTTCGGTATCTCGACCGGCACCGTCTGAATGACGACGGGCACCGTGATGAGGAAGATGATGAGGAGCACCAGCATGACGTCGACGAGCGGCGTCGTGTTGATGTCCGACATCGGTGCGCCGTCATCCGACGGGCCCGCACTCATGGCCATGGGTTCAGATCCTATCCTGCTGCACTAATACCGGCCCGATGGTGCGGCGAAGGAAGTCGGGCCGGTCAGGTCCGGAGCGGCGACCGCGCCGCTCCGGCTTTGTCGGTTCAGGCCTTGGTCGTCGGATTGATCGCGGCCGAACCCGTCTTCAGCGGCGGGGTCGAAGCAGCGCGGCCGATCGTGACCGGCTTCAGCGCGCCGCCCGAGACCATGTAGCCGTGCAGGTCGTTCGAGAAGGCTGCGAGCTGCTCGGCGACGACCTTGTTGCGACGGACCAGCCAGTTGTAGCCGAGCACCGCGGGCACCGCCACGGCGAGACCGAGCGCCGTCATGATGAGCGCCTCGCCGACCGGGCCGGCGACCGCGTCGATCGACGCCTGACCAGCAGAGCCGATCTTGATGAGCGCGCGGTAGATGCCGATCACGGTGCCGAACAGGCCGACGAACGGCGAGGTCGAACCGACGGTGGCGAGAACGGCGAGGCCGTTGCCCAGGCGCGAGTTCACCAGGCCCTGGCTGCGGTTCAGCGAGGTGAGCAGCCAATCATGCTGGTCGACCGGATCGAGCAGCTTGGTGTGCTCGTCCTGCGCGCGCAGGCCGTCGTCGACGATCTGGCGATAGGCCGAGTTCTTCTCCAGCTTCTGCGCGCCTTCCTTCAGCGTGGGCGTGCCCCAGAACTGGGTGCGGGCGCGCTTCGCCTGGTTGAGGATCTTCTGCTGCTCGATCACCTTGGTGAACATGATGTACCAGGATGCCGCGGACATGATCACCAGGATGATGAACACGCTCCAGGCGATCGTGCCACCCTGCTCGAGGGCGGCCATGAGGCCGTATGGGTTGGAGCCGGCCGGTGCTGCGGGAGTAGCCATAATGGGGAAGTCCTCTTCTATTCGGTGCGGTGAGAGGAAGGCCGGCTCGCCGATCTGGCGGCGCCGGCCTTCGGATCAATCCTTCGGGATCTGCCAGCGGACCCGGCGGGTATAGCCGGACGAGGTGATCGGGTTGCCGGCGGTATCCTGCGCCGGCTTGTAGCGACCGCGCCGCGTGATGTTCTTGCACGCCGCATCGTCCAGCTCGGGAGAGCCGCTCGACGCAGTTACGTGGCAGTTCACCACCTTCCCGGTCGCATCCACATCCCACGCCACACCGGAAACACCCTCGGTGCCCTCACGCAACGCGCGAGAAGGGTAATCCTCGGTCGTTACCCAGCTAGTGCTGTTGCCCCGCTCGGACGCCTTGGAGGCCATCGAAGGCTTCGGCGGCGGTGGCGGTGCCGGAGGCGCCGTCTCGTGGATCACCGGCGCGGGCGGGGCGACGGGAACCTGGACCATCGCCGGCGCACTCACCGTCGGCGTGCTCACGATCGGCGGCGGCGTCACCATGGGCGGCGGCTCCACCTTCGTCTCCGGCGGCGGGGGCGGCGGCTTCTCCTCGGGGGGCGGCGGCTCCTCCGCCACGTCGAAGACCTTGGTATCCGCGATCGTCTTCTTGATCACGTTATAGGCAAGGCCGGTTATGAAGGCGTAACCCAGCAAGGCGTGCAGCAGGACGACCAGTCCGATCGCCACCGCCTTGCGCGGGCTCATCGCAGATTGATCAGCGTATGACATTCAGGAAGACACTCCCTCCGATCCGCAAGCCCAAGATAATGATGACTGGCGGGTCATCTGCTAAAATCCGATCGACCGCTTTTTCGTGGTTTCTCCGGGTCGAAGCCAGTTTCTATCGCGTGGTCCCGAACGACGCAATTGCTTTGTCGGTGGCTTGAATGAGGCGTTTGCCCCATGCGAAGAGATAGGTTGACCCCGCTTCCCCGCCTATGCGCCCGACGATCGGAACCCCAAGATGCGAACCCGACTCCTTTCGTTAACCATTGCGGTCTCACTGCCACTGTCTGCCGCCTTCGCCGCACCGGTGCAAGCGCCGCCGACAGCGCCGGCCTTCACCTATGCCGATCTGACCGACCTCGCTTTGTCGGCGCCGATCGTCGCCGACGTGATCGTCACCGCGGCGACACGGCTGAAGAAGGAGGCGACGGCGGGCCTCGCCGCGGGCAGCGCGCGCTTCTATGTCGAGGGGGACGTGCGGGCGCTGGTGCGCGGCGCGCAGGGGTTGCCGGGCCATGTCAGCTGGCTGGTCGATCTGCCGCTCGATGCGCGGGGGCGCGTGCCCAAGCTCGCCAAGAAGACGCGGCTGCTGCTGCTCGCCCGCCCCGGCACGCGACCGGGCGAACTCCAGCTGGTCGCGCCCTATGCGCAATTCGCCTGGACGCCCGAGCTTGACGGGCGCCTGCGCGGCATCCTCACCGGGCTTACCGCGCCCGGCGCGCCGCCGCGCGTGATCGGCATCGCCAGCGCCTTCCATGTGCCGGGCTCGCTGCCCGGCGAGAGCGAAACGCAGATCTTCCTGAAGACGGACGATGGCCGCCCGATCTCGCTCAACGTGCTGCGCCGACCCGGCGAGCAGCCGCGCTGGGCGGTGGCATTGGGCGAGATGGTGGACGAGGCGGCCGGGCCGCCCGCGCCGGATACGCTGCTCTGGTATCGGCTGGCCTGCTTCCTGCCGGGCGATCTGCCGGATGGCGCAGCGGCCGAACTCTCGGCGGCCGATGCCGCTGCGGCGCGCGAGGATTACCGCTTCGTCGCCAGCGCGCTCGGCGCGTGCGCCCGCAACTATGCCGCGCGCTGAGCGGCAGCGGCCGGACGCGCCTCAGAAGGAGGCGATCTCCACGCCCACGCCGGCGCAATCGGGATAGACGTCGGGCTTTCGCGCCGAAACGCGCAGGCCCGTCACGCCCGCCCGCGCCGCGATCAGCTGATAGATTTCGCGCACCAGCGTTTCCTGCAGGTTGAAGCGGCGCCCTTCGGTCATCCGCTTGATCTCGGTTCGCAGGAAATCGTAATTCCAGGCGGCGGAGGCGCTGTCCTCGGAAGCGAAGGCATGATCGTCCACCCACACCTCCACCGATACGAGCAGCCGCTGCGGCGCGCCGATCTCGAAATCGTGGAAGCCGATATCCACCGGCAGATCGAAATCGGTCAGGAAGATGCGGTGCGTCACCGGGCGGAGCCGGTCGGGCACCAGCCCGTCTAATGACGCGCACGCGTCGCCGGGGAGGTTGCTCATGATTGTGCCTTTTCGGGATTTCCGGAGAGAAATTGTACGTCGCGCTCCAGCGCGAGGAAGCGCTGGCCCCCATCAAGCGTGATCGTCTGCCCGGTCAGCACCGACGTCGCCACGATGAAGCGCAGCGCGCGGACGATATCCGCCACCGCCACGCCGCGCCCCAGCGGGTTCATCGCGTGGACGGCGGCGAAGTTCGCCTCGCTCTGCGGGCCGGAAACCAGCGTCACCGCCGGCGCGATCGCGCAGACGCGGATGGATCGCCCCGCAAGCGCCCGCGCAGCCAGTTCGGTGAAGCCGGCCAGCCCCATCTTGGACACGGTGTAGCTGAAGAAATCGGGGTTCGGCGCGGCGAGCTTGGCATCGAGCATGTTGACGACCAGCCCATTGCTCCCCGGCGGCAGCGCGCGGGCGAACGCCTCGGTCAGCAGAGCGGGCGCCCGCAGGTTCACCGCCATGTGCATGTCCCAGCGGTCGCTGGTCAGCTCGCCGAACGCGTCCAGCTCGAAGGCGCTGGCGCTGTTCACCAGCAGGCCGGGCGGGGGCATGCCCGCCGCTGCCGCCATGATCGTCGCAGGCGCGTCCGGCTCGGCCAGTTCGGCTTCTATCACGCGGCAGCCGGGATGCTCGGCGGCCAGTTGCGCCGCTTCATTCTCCGATCGGCGGCAGTGGATCAGCACATGCCAGCCATCCTCGGCCAGCGCACGCACCAAGGCGGCGCCGATGCGCCGGGCGCCGCCGGTGACGATCGCGGTGCGCGGGCTGCCGAATTCGGGCGTCATGCGCCGGCCGTAGCCGCTGCCCGAAAAACGAGCAAGCCGGGCGGATCGGGAGCGATGCGTGGGCCAGATGCGCTTTTCCCGCACTTGTCCACAGCTTCTCCCCATCGGCCGGGGATAAATTCGCGCGCTCGCCTTCGGTGGCCCCGCGCGATTCCCTTTGCCTTCGCGCGCTTGGTCGCTATGGGCGCGGGCGTTCGCGCCGCTTGCGCGATGATGCCGGAGACCGCCGCCTTGCCCCAGATCGTCCCGCTCGGGCATGTCGATCCGGCGGCCGTCGAGGGATTGCTCGATACGGCGTTCGGCATGGATCGTCACGGCCGCACCGCCTATCGCCTGCGCGAAGGCACGGCCTGGCTGCCCGGCCTGTCGCTCGCCGCGGTCGACGGGGCGGCTTTGGTCGCCACGATCCAGTGCTGGCCGATCGCGCTGGCGCCGGACTGCGGGCCGCCCCTGCCGATCACCCTGGTCGGCCCGGTCGCCGTGTTGCCCGGCCGGCAGCGCGACGGCATTGGCCGCGCCCTGATGCAGGCGATGCTGGCGGCCGCCGGCGATGTCGCTGATCTCCTGCTGATCGGCGACCCGGAATATTACGGACGCTTCTTCGGCTTCACCGCCGATGCGACGGGTGGCTGGGCGTTGCCGGGCCCGGTCGAGCGCCGCCGTCTGCTCGCGCGGCTCGGCTCGAACACGGCATGGCCCCGGCACGGCACGCTCGGGCCACGCGACGCGGCGCTCGCCGCCTGAACCGGCGGGCGCGATTACTTGTCGCGCCGCGCCGGGCTGGCTAAGCGGAGGCCATGCCCGAAAGCCACATTCCCCCGTCCGATCTCAGCCGCCTGTCCCTCGCCGAAATCGCGCAGGCGGTGGCCGACCGGCGCCTGCCGCCGGTCGAGCAATGGAATCCGGAACGCTGCGGCGACAGCTTCATGCGCATCGCGCGCGACGGCACCTGGTATCATGAGGGCGCGCCGATCGGCCGCATGGCGATGGTCCGCCTGTTTTCCACGGTCCTGCGGCGCGAGCCGGACGGGCAATATGTCCTCGTCACCCCGGCCGAAAAGCTCGACATCGCGGTGGAGGACGCACCGTTCGTCGCGGTGGAGGTGAAGAGCGAGGGCGCAGGCGCCGATCGCCGCCTCGCCTTCCGCCTCAACACCGACGAGGTCGTCCTCGCCGGGCCGGACCGCCCCCTGTCGTTCGCCGACAAGGGCGAGGGCGTGCACCCCTATCTGCGCGTGCGCGGCGGACTGGAGGCGCTCGTCGCACGCAGCGTCTATTATGAACTGGCCGAACTCGCGCTGGTCGAGAATGAGGCCGCACCCGGCCTGTGGAGCGACGGCGCGTTCTTCCCGTTCGGCAAGGCCTGATGGCGGCCACGCTGGCGGTGCGCCTGCGCCACGCGCTTGATGAAGGCGCGCGCCGCGACGCCATTTTGCTGGAAGGCGACGAGCGGGACGCCGAACCGACGGGGAACTGGGCGCCGGCCGCCGTGCTGGTGGCGATCGTCGATCGCCCGCAGCCCGGCGTGCTGCTCACGCTGCGCAACGCCTCGATGCGCAAACATGCCGGGCAGGTCGCGTTTCCCGGCGGTCGCATCGATCCCGGCGATGGCGGCCCGGTCGCCGCCGCGCTGCGCGAGGCGGAGGAGGAGATCGGCCTGCCGCGCGCGGCGGTGGCGGTGGTCGGGGTCGCCGATCGCTACCGCACCGTCACCGGCTTCGAGGTGACGCCCGTGCTGGGCGTGATCGCGCCGGGCATCCCGCTTACCGCGCAGGCCGACGAGGTGGCCGATATCTTCGAGGTGCCTTTGTCCTTCCTGCTCGAACCGTCCAACCATCTCGAACGGACGATCGAATGGCAGGGGCGCGAGCGGCGCTATTTCGAGATCATGTGGCACGATCGGCGGATCTGGGGCGCCACCGCCGCCATGATCGTCAACCTCGCGCGCCGGCTGGCCTAGCCGGGATGATCCTGCCGCCCGCCCCGTGGCAGTCGCGCGAAGGCCTGCCCGCCCTGCTCGCCGCGCTGGATGCCGATGCGGGGCACACCCGCTACGTCGGCGGCGCCGTGCGCGATACGGTGGCAGGCCGCGCCGTCACCGACGTGGACATGGCGACCATCCTCCACCCGGACGATGTGAGCGCCCGCATCGTCGCCAGCGGCTTTCGCGCCGTGCCCACCGGCATCGCCCACGGCACCGTCACCGCCATCCTGCCCGGCGGCCTGCCGATCGAGATCACCACGCTGCGCCGCGACGTCTCCACCGATGGCCGCCGCGCCACCGTCGCCTTCACCGACGACTGGCGGGAGGATGCCGCCCGGCGGGATTTCGCGATCAACGCGCTGTCGGCCGATCCGGCCAGCGGCGCGATCTTCGATTATCATGGCGGGCTGGCCGATCTGTCCGCCGGGCGCGTCGCCTTCATCGGCGATCCGCTGCGCCGCATCGCCGAGGATCACCTGCGCATCCTGCGCTTCTTCCGCTTCCACGCGCGCTTCGGTCGCGGCGATCCGGATGCGGCGGGCCTCGCTGCCTGCGTGATGCGGGCCAACGACCTCATGGCCCTGTCGCGCGAGCGTATCGCGGATGAATTGCTGAAGCTGTTGGGCGTCGCCGATCCCGCGCCCACGGTCTCGCTGATGGTCGATCGCGGCATATTCGCCGCCGTGCTGCCGGAGGTGACGCGCTCCGGCGCCGATCGGCTGACTCGGCTGGTCGCGCGGGAGTCGGCGCTCGACGTTCCGCCGTCCGCGCTGCGCCGGCTCGGCGCGCTGCTGCCGCCGGACCCGGCCGTGGCGCGCGC
>CAXTTS010000127.1:0-9029 GCA_964247265.1 uncultured Sphingomonadaceae bacterium | reverse complement strand
ATGGGGCGGGCTGGCCGGCGCCGCGCGTGGCCGCCGGGCCGGTGCGGATCGTCAGGGCCGATGTCGTCGGCAAAGGCTACGTCCGCGCGATCGTCGCCGGCGAGGATGGCCGCTCGATCAAGACGATCGCCTTCCGCCAGGCCGACAGCGCGCTCGGCCAGGCGCTGCTCGGCGCCGGCGCCACCCGCCGCCTGTGGCTCGCCGGACGCGCCCGGCTGGACGAATGGGGCGCCCGCCCGGCCGCCGAGATGCACCTGGAGGATGCCGCATGGGCCGATTGAAAATAGGCGCAATGGCTTGACCACCCCGCCCCTTCCCCCTAATCGCCCCTTCCGCTGGCCCCATCGTCTAGCGGTCTAGGACGTCGCCCTTTCACGGCGAAAACACGGGTTCGATTCCCGTTGGGGTCACCAGCGCGATCTCATTTTACGCGGACGCGGAAGCGCAGGCGGAAGCTGCTGCCCGCCACCTGCGTGCCGCCCAGCCGCACGCGGATATTGGTGACGGCGGCATCGCAACCATTGGCGCCGATCGTCGGCTGGTAGGTCCAGCTGAGGCCGTTATCGTTCGAGAAGTCGACGCCGTCGGTAGTGTTAGTCAGCGAGGAATAAGAAAAGGTGAGGCCGCTGCCGAGCAGACCGAGGACGTTCCCGTCGACGAACTCCACCGGCCCGGTGAGCAGGGCGAGATCGCTGACGCGCAGCATCGTGCCAGCGGGCACCGCATCGGCAAACGCGACGCCGCTCACCGTGGGAAGCACGCCATTGGGATTGGCGATGGTGACGCTGTAATCGATCTCCGCGCCAGGGATCGCCTTGGGCAGCAGGTTGCCGACGGGATCGGATACGGTCTGGAGGCTCTTGGTGATCGTCAGCGGTGCGGACACCGCCGGCGCGACGGCGAGCATGGTTACGGCAAGGGTGAGGAGCCGCTTCATCGCGCCGCCCGCCCGACTGCGCGCATGCCGCGGCCGATCGAGAATTGATCGAACTTCAGCCGCATCGTCGCATAGGCGCCGCGACGGGTGTAGCGCGCCTCCTGGAAATCCGGATCGCGATAGCCCGTCACATTGTAGCCGATCGTCATCCAGACATTCTCTGCCGGGGAGACGCCGATCGACGGGCCGATGCTGAACGCCTTGCTGTTCGTCTTCCAGGCATGTTGGAGGCTGGCGTCGATGCCGATGTCGAAGCGGCGGCCGATATCCCTGCGCAGCTGCACGCCGACCACGTCGATGAAGCCGTCATACGTGTCGTCGTCGAACTTCCCGCTGACATATTTGGCGCCGTAATAGATGCTGGCCTCGAAGCCGTGACCCACCCCCTCGCTGCCGCTGCGATAGTTGACGGCGAGATTGTTGATGACGCGTGTGGTGATCTGATCGCCGCCGGTCAGCGAACCGACGCCCAGCGCATTGCCCGCGCCGACCCCGGCATCGGCGCGCTCGTGGCGGAGTTCGAGCCGTTCGAGCAGCGACCAGCGGCTGTCCAGCGGGCGCAGCGCCACGGCGAGATCGGCCGAGGCGAAGCTGGCGACCGCGCCGTCCGCATTCCTCAGCCGGTAGGCGCGCAGGCTGGACGAGACGGTCTTGCCCTCGCCCAGCGTGCGCAGCAGGTTGCTGGTCACGCCCCAGCGATCGGACGCATCGGAGCGGCGCGCCTCGACCCGGCCGTTCCAGGTCCACCGATCGGCGCGGAAGGTGGCGCCCAGCGTGGCGGAGCTATAGTCGCCGTTCGTCTGATCCTGGCCGAGAAAGCCGCCGGATGCGACCGGGTGGAACGGGTTGACGACGGCGCCGACCGGGATCGCGCCCTTCACCGTGCTGCTGGCATCTACCGTGGCGTCGATCGTCCAGCGCTTGCCGATCGGAAGCGACTGGCTGAGGCCATATTGCGCGAAGGTACGCGCGCCATTCTCGCCGATCGCCTGCTGGTTGGCGGTGGCAAGCAGCTTGGCGCCGGTCCAGGGTGCCACGTCAAAGCCCAGCCGCGTGCTGTGCGCGGTATATTTGTCGCCCTCGGCGATTTCGTGGCCGGCGATCAGGCGGATGCCCTTCTTCACCTCGTAGGAGGCGGTGATCTGGCGGCGGACGGGGAAATCGACGCTGCTATCCTGTCCGCCGATGGCGAACTGGGTCTGGCCGCCGATTTCCAGCCGGTTCCTGAGGAAGGACTGGGTTCCGCCGAGGGTGAGCAGGCGGGAGTCGGTCTTTTCGCCGGACACGCCGGTATCCGATGCGAACTGGCCACCGACGAACAGGATGCCGTTGTCGCGGCGATATTCCAGCCTCGCCTCCCCGGCGGAACGCACGCCCGGCCCGGTGAGATCTTGCTGATGCCAGCCGGAGCCGGAGAGGCCGATGCGATCGGTGAGGCGCAGGCGGCCGTCCATGCCAAGCTTGCGGGTGCCGGATTCGACGCGGTTCTGCTGGCCCAGCCCAAAGTCGCCATCCTGCTGGCGGGCATAAGCGAGCACATCCGCCCGGCCGCCATGATGCTCCACCTCCGCGATATAGGCGCGGCCCCGGCCCACGCCGCCGCTGCCGCCGCTCGCCGCTTCGAGCCGCGCCTCGGTGTTGCGGGTCGGGCGGGCTTTCAGGTCGATGCCGGCAACGGTGGCGATGGCGACCGTCTCGTCGCGCAGCACGCTGGCGCCGACTTCGAGGCGCCCGCCGGCCATGCGCGCGCTGGCGCGGCCGCCGGCCGCCAGCTTGTTGGTGCGGCCGCCCGAGGTTTCGTAATCGACGACGATGAAGATCGGGTTCAGGCCCGCATCGCGCGACAGGATCGGCTCGCGGAAGCGGATGGTGCCGGCGCTGCTGTCGATGTCGTAGTCGATGTGGCGGGTGAGCGATCTGGTGTCGACGATCTTCTCCGAGCGGAAGCGATCGCGCGTCTCGATCCGCAGCTTGTCGCTGTTGGGCACGATGTCGCGGGCGGACAGGCGGTAGGGGCCGGAGAGGCCGTTGCCCTGGATCTCGTCCCGCGCATAAAGCTGGTCGCTCCTGGCGGCGAAGGCGGTGAACTGGACGTGGCGGCCCTGATAGGCGGCCTTGGTGCCGTTCATCGTGCGGCTGTAGCGCGTGAGCTGGGTATCGACGAGCCCGGTCTCGAAATCGCCGAACAGCGCATAGAATTCCCGCCGCTCCAGCCGCAGATACAGCTTGCGGCGGGTGCTGGCATCGTAGGTCTGCTGGGTGCCGTCGCCGTAGACGGTGTAGTAGCGGTTCGGATCGATCGTGCCGAGCAGCCCGCGATCGCGATCATATCTGCGATCGCTGTCATAGGCGATGGTGAGCAGCCACGATCCCTTCACCCGGCCCTTGGCATAGAAAGCGAGCTGGCCGTCGGTCACGACATCGTGGTGTCGGCCCGCCGATCGGCTTTTCGACGAGAGGACATCGTAACCCGCCGTGCCTTCACCGAAGCCGACGACGATCCAGTCCTTCGGCGTGGCGGCGGCGAGCCATGCCTTGATCTCGCTCACCTGCTCGCGACCGTCCTCGGTCAGCGCGACCGTGACGTTGGCGGCGCCCGCCTGGGTGGTCGGCTGAAGGGCGATGAAGGCGAGGCCCTCGTCCCCCACGACGCGGGCGGTGGCGGCGGCGCGTTCCAGCCCGGCCAACTGGCGGGCCATCTGTGCCTCCGCCTGCACGGCGGCGGTATAAGGCGGATCGACGCGAAACGGCACGATGGTGCCGGCGCGCACCGGCCGCCCCTCGCGATCGGTGAGCCGCACCGCGACCAGCGGCTTCGTCAGGCCGTCGGCAACCAGCCGGGAGTGTTCGGGCACGAACACGGCGCGGACCGGCACGTTGGCATAATGGACCGTGCGGGTGAGCGTGGCGGCTACCTTGCCCGACGGATCGAGCACGCGGGCTTCGAGCAGATTGTCGCGATCCTTCAGCGGCAGGCCGGTCCAGCGCGAGATGGCGACATGGGTCTTCTCGTCGGCGTCGGTGCCGTCGAACGACAGCGGATCGACCGGCGCGCCATTGAGCCGGAGCGCGACGCGCTGGCCGGGGCCATGCTTGATGACGACGCGGAGCGCGGGGGCGCGCGGATTGTGATCGATCGCGGGAAACAGCCAGTCGATCCCCGGCATCTGGCCCGCCAGCCAATCCTCCCGATTGCCGGCGGCCACGGCATCCTCGGCGACCGTGATCGGCAGCGCATCACGCGTGGTATCGGCCGCCTTGCCGGTCGGCCGCAGCTGGAAATCGACCCGCTGGAGGCTGCCGCCGCCGCCCTCGACGAAGCGCGAGATGGCGCTGCGGGCCTGCCGCGTATCCATGTCGCAGGCGACCGGCTCGTGCGTGGCGGGCACGCTGCGCAGATCCATCTGGACGACATGGCGGCCGGCGCGGACGCCCTCGATATGGTAGAGGCCGTCGCGATCGGTGACGACGAAGGTGCCGTCCTCCAGCATCAGGCGGATGCCCGGCACGCCCTTGCGGCCGCGAGCGGGCCCGCGGCAATCGCCCTCGGTGACGCGGCCGATGATGGTGAGCGCATCGGTGAACAGCAGCGCCTTCAGCCGGACCGAGGCGCTCGCCTCGTTGCTGGTGGTGGCGCCCGTCACCCGGGCGCGATTCACCGCCTCGCCCACCGGCGCGCCGGGCGTGACCTCGGCGACATAGCGTATCTCGGCGGTGGCACCGGGGGCGAGATCGGGCGCGGTGAGGGTAAGCGTGCGGCCATCGGCGGCGATCTGCGCCGTGGCCGCGCCGCGTGCGGAATCCGGGCGATAGCGCAGGCCGGCGGGCAGGACGTCGCTGATCGCGGCGGCCTTGGCGATGAACTTGCCCGGGTTGGTGAGGCGCAGGCGATATTGCACGAAATCGCCGGGCGACGCCTCCCGCACCGACGCCGCCTTGTCCAGCACCAGCGCGCGATCACCGCCGGGATCGAGCGGCACGTCGAGATGCACCGGCTCCGGCGAGGCGAGCGCGAAGGTGCCGCCGAACGAGCCGTCGATGATCTGGAACGGGCCGTGGAGCGGGCCGGGGAGCGTGGCGAGCGCCTCGCGCGTGGCGGAGGACGGCCCGGCATAGCCGGCGGGCGGGGTGACGACGAGCCGATAGCTGCCCGGCTGGGCAAGCGGGAAGCGGAAATTGCCCTTGCTGAAATCATAGCGATGGCCGCCCGCATCGGTGACGCTGCCGCCGCTCGTGACGGTGGCCGGATAGGCGCTGATGCCATCGTCGCCGAACACGGTGGCCGCCTGTCCGGTGGCATCGTTGACGAGGGACACGATCGCGCCATCCAGTAAATTGCCGGTACGAGAGTCGAATACATAGCCTTCAGGATCGATCAGGAGGGTGGCGATTGAAGAAAGACTGGTTGTGTTCTCAG
The DNA here is from genome assembly GCA_964247265.1 of uncultured Sphingomonadaceae bacterium. Classification (GTDB taxonomy): domain Bacteria; phylum Pseudomonadota; class Alphaproteobacteria; order Sphingomonadales; family Sphingomonadaceae; genus Alterirhizorhabdus. The sequence goes on along the minus strand of CAXTTS010000127.1, from coordinate 3,675 downwards.
TAAAGTTGAGGTTGACTTTGCCGCTGCGGGTCAGCGCGAGATTGCAGGGATCGTCCCTGCCGGCGGGGTCCGTGCCGGCGGGAAGGGCGCCGGCGAAGATGCCGCTGTCCACATCGGTTTCGGTCAGCAGCAATTCGCTCGACCGATCACCGGCGTTGACGTTGATGATCGCGGTGTCGCGTCGTGCCGGATCGCGATTTTCGCCGTCCGCATCCAGCACCACGATCAGCGGGTTCTGGATGTCGAGCGACTTGAGCGGGGCGGCGGCGGCCAGCTGATCGGGCGACACCATGCCGGGTGTGAGCATGAGCGTCGGCACGGTCTGGCAGGCGAGGCCCTCGATCCGGTAGCCGGCGGGCAGTTGGCGAAAGCTGAGCGTGGTGGGGCGCTTGATCTCGACGATCTCGGCCGACACCTCGTTGGAGCGGATCGTCTGTTCTCCGTCGCGCCCGGCATAATGCAGCGTGGCGACGTTGCTGATGCGCGAAGCCGCCGCCGCCGGCGCCGCGAGGGCAGCCGACAGCGCGATCGACCATGCGATCAGCAGCGCGCCGATGCGGGAAAGGGCCGGTAAGCGGGACATGGCTCTCCAGGCTCCGGCAGGCCTGCCCGCCGGAGTGGTTGCTCGCGAAGATGCGGTCGGTCAGGCGATCAGTTGACCGTCACCCGGAACGAGGCCGCGAGCGGGACGAGCGGCGTTATCGAGGGTAGGGTCGCCAGCACGGTGGTGCCGTCGAACGAGCCGCCATAAGGATCGGATTCGTCGGCACCGGTGGTGTTGTCATCCTCGCTGGTGCCGCCCGCGACGCAGACGCCGAGCGCGCCGGCCGGGCCGACGACGAGCGAATTGGCGACATAGGTGGTATTCGCCGGCACGTTGTCGGTGATCGATACGGCATTCACCGTACCCGGGCCGGCATTGTTGACGGTGAGGCAATATTCCATCGTGGCGCCGGGGATCGCTCGCGGATTGACCAGCAGGTTGATCGGATCGCTGAGCACCTTCGACGTCTTGGCCATGCTGACGGCGGCGGTGGCGATCTTGTAGCTGTCGAACGCACGCTGCGCGCCGTTGCGCGGCTGATCGAGCAGGCCGGTATCGTCGGCGAACACCACATCGACGGTGGTCGGCGAGTCCGCGGCGAGCAGCGAGGTGGCGACGAGATCGGCACCCCGCGTACCCGGCGTGCCGCCGGCGGCGGCGACCGCGTTGAGCGAGACTATCGCGACATTCTCCCCCGCGACGTTCGGCACGTTGGCGACGATGAACACGGTGACGGTGGCATCGGGCGCCAGTTCGTCGATGTAGGTGGCGGTATCGACGCCGGCATCATAGGTGCCGTTGCCGTTCGAATCGACGAAGGCGCGCAGGCTGGTCATGTCGAAATTGTCCACCCCCAGCAGCGGGATGGAGACGTTCTGCTGATCGGGATCGAGCCGGAAATCCTGCACCGCGTTGGTGAGGTTGGTGACGGTGAAGGTGGTGACCTGATCGGTGGAGCCGAGCGAGACGAGGGTCGGCGTGCCGCCGACCTCCGCGACGGCAAGGTTGACCTTGCGATCGACCACGAAGCGCGCGGTATTGGACGGCACCGATTGTGGCGCGCCGCCGCCGACGCTGAACGAGACGGTGGCGCTGTTATCGATATTGGTGCCTGCAACGGTGCCGGCGGCGCCCGCCTGCCCTCCCCACATGGCGACTGTGGCGGTTCCGGTCAGCATGGCGGCGCGGGCCGCATTCTTAAGCATGGACTTACACTCCCCTGAAAAGACGGACGAAAGGATCGGTCGGCTCATTTGAGCAGCGCCTGGAAGGCGACCTCGCCGCTGCCGCCGGCGGCGATGGCGCCGGGCACGCGCCAGCGGACATGGGTGACGTCGACGGTGGTGGCGGGGCGGGTGCCCTGCGCGGTCGCCACCCGCAGATCGGCCAGCGCGCCAAAGGTGCGGCCGTCCACCGAGAGCTCCGGCGCGGGCGATCCGGCGGCGGGCGCACGATAGGCGATGCCGGTGGGAAGCGGATTGTCCAGCACCACATCGCTGATCGGCTGGGTGCCGGTGTTGCGGTAATCGAGCATGTAGACGAGCCGGTCGCCCGGCACCGCCCGGGAAGCCGGCTCCAGCTTCACCTCCACCGTGCCGTCGCGCGCGGTGGAACGCCGCTCGACCATGACCCGGTTGGTCAATGTCACCGGGGCGGCGAAGGCGGGCGTGGCGATGGCACCGATCGCGAGGATCGCACCGAGGATGTTGCGCTGCATGCGGATGGCCTCTTTCATGGAGTTTCAGTTGATCTTTACGGCGAAGGTGACGGTGTGGTCGGCCGGGGCGGCGAGATCGCCGAGCGCAACATCGATCTGCCCGGCGTCGAACCGGCCCGCATCGGCGTCGGCCGCTTCGGTCAGCGGGCTGCCGTCCAGCCGCAGGCTGCCGGTGACGTAGCTGGTGCCAACGGGGATCGGGTCGACGACGTGCGCGGCGGCGATGCCGCTGCCGGCCTGCAGGATAGCCTCTATGGAATAGGTGACGATCGCGCCGCGCACCGGGGTGGTGCCGCCATCCGGCGCGACGATCCGCTGCGACTTGACCAGCGAGACGGCGGCGGGGGCGACGGCGAACGGCAAGGTTACGGCGCCCGCCGCCGCCGTCGGCCCGACGATCGCATCGCCGCCGCCATCGCCCATGCCGGGAAACATTGTGCCGGGCGGGCCGCTGCCGGTCCGCGCCTCGGCATGAAGGGCGACACTGCCGGCGGTGGCAGCGGCAAGGTCCAGCAGCACGAAGATGCCGATGGCGGCACCGGGGGGAAGGCCGGGGGTGAGGCCATCCGGGCCGACCGGCATATCGTGCGCGGGATCATAGCGACCATCGCCATCGCTATCGAGCGCCACGGCGCGAACCGTGGCGCCACCGGTCGCCTGCGCCGACAGGAGAAACGCTTCCTGCCCGTTGCCGGTGTTGCGCAGGACGAAGCGGATGCTGTGCGTGCCGGCACGGTTATCGAGCACGGCCGGCGAGGCTTCCTCGCGGATGAGGGTGAGGTTCAGTATCTCGTCCAGCCGGGTGCTGACTTCGTTCGATGCGGCGCGATCCTGCCCGCTTTCCACCTGGAAGGTCATGTCCGCGCGATTGACGATGGAGCTGCCGGCGGGGGTCGCAGCGCGCGCGGTGCCCAGGACGCCACACAAGGCCATGAGGCCGGCGAGCGAACCCATCGCGCGCCGCGACCATGCCGACAGGAAAACTGTGCCCCACATGAAGGTAGGAGTGGGCAAGCGCGATTAACGCACTTCTAAACCATCCGATCCGGATTTATTCGGTTCTGACGATATTTTCGCTCGACTATGGCTTGGCCCGTCGCGTGAACGATGCGCTAACCATCGTGAGCGTTGGAAAAAGGCGCGCGCTTTGTGCGTCGGACGAACGGGCAAGTCGGTCCGGCGAAAAGGCCGGAGCAATCTGTTATCCATTTTGGATGCTTATTGTTTAGGCATGTCAGATGGCACATAGGGGTGCGTCGATGGCGTTTGAGTCACCGATGGCATCGATCAGACTACTTTATGTGACTTTAGTCTTGTCGGTTCACGTCTATATCGAGTGTATAGCTAGACAATGTTGCCCGATTGTTTAGCGATTTTCTTGCCGGTTCATGATTCAGCTCATAGCAGTAGTGCC
>CAXTTS010000126.1:0-9092 GCA_964247265.1 uncultured Sphingomonadaceae bacterium | reverse complement strand
GCGTCACCGCCTTGCTCGACCGGATCGGGCGCCGCGCCGCCGGGCCGGCCCCGCAGCCGCCACTCGCCCGCCGGATCGAGCGCGAGGTGATCCGCGCCGCCCGCTTCGCCGGCGCGGTGGTGGTCGGGCGCAGTCTCGGCGTCATGCTCTCGCCGCGCCGGCTCTTTTTAGGCATCTGCCCGGACGCGGCGATCGACCGTGTCGTGCTGAAGGTGCCGCTGGTCCGCCCGCGCTCGCTGCTGATGATTGAGACCGATCTGGGGCACGGGGTGAGCGGCGCCCGCCTCGCCCGCCTGCTGGCGGCCCGCATCGGCGCGCACGCGACCGCGTTGCGGCGATGAACGCCGTGCCCCGCGTCGCCGTCATCATGCCTGCCTTCAATGCGGCGCACACCATCGCTGCGTCGCTCGCCTCCGCGTGCAGGCAGGCGCTGGCGGATATCGAGATCCTCGTCGTGGACGATGGCTCGACGGACATGACGGCCGCCCTCGTCCGCGCCGCCGCCTGTATCGATCCGCGCATCCGCCTGATCGAACAGGCCAATGCCGGGCCGATGGCGGCGCGCAACCGGGCGATCGCCGCCACCGGCGCTCCGTACATCGCACCGCTGGACGCCGACGACCTGTGGCACCCCGATTATCTGGCCGAGATGGTTGCCGCGCTGGAGCAGGCGGGTGCCGGCTTCGTCTATGCGCTGCACTATGTGATCGACGGCGCCGGCCGCATCCTCGCCAGCCCGGCGCTGGCACAGGTGGAGGGCGCGGGCTTCCACCGCCACCTGCTCGGCAACTTCGTCGGCAATGGCAGCGCGGCGCTGTTCCGCCGCGATGCGCTGCTGGCGGTCGGCGGCTATGATCCGCTGTGCCGGAGCTGGGGTGGGGCGGAGGATTATCTGCTGCAACTCCGCATCGCGGCGCGCTGGCCGATCGCCTGCGTGCCACGTCGGCTCGTCGGCTATCGTCGCGTGGCCGGCAGCGTCTCCGACGATCCCGCGCGCATGGCCGACGCGCGCTGTTCGGCCGTTCGCACCGCCTTGCGGGAAAGTGCCGCATCGCCCCTGCCGGTGCGGCGCTGGGTGGCGGCGGATGCGGATCGCACCGCGGCGGCGTTGCTGGCGATGCGCGGAAGCCGGGCCGCCGCGCTGGTCCGGCTGGCCCGCGCGCTGGTGCGCGATCCGCCGGCCACGCTGGCCGACATCGCCCGCCGCCTCGCCAACCGCTCGCGCCGCCCGGTTGCCGTCCCAAGCCGGCTGTTCGAGACGGCCGCCGCGCCGCGCGAACCCGCCCCTTGTCACGATTCCGTCCTGGCCGGCCGGATGCGGCGGCTGGCCCGGCTGGATGCCGCCATGCGTCTAGCGCACGCCCCAGATCCGCCCGGCATAGCCCTCCAGCCGGCCGAGGAACACGAAGAAGAAGTAGCGGGCGCGCCGCCAGTCCAGCCCGGCGACCGAACGCAGCATCGCCAATAAGGCGCGCGCGCACCAATAGACCAGCGACGTCGCCGGGAACTGCCGGTTGCGCAGCACCCGGCCCATGCCCCGGCCATAAGCGCGCCCCTTGTCCACCATCGCCGCATCGGGCCTGCGGGTCGGCAGTTCGTCATGAAACGCGATCAGCGCGGGATCGTACCAGGCCCGCGCGCCGCCATCGATCGCGCGCAGGATCAGGTCCGGCCCTTCGCCCGCCTGCCACGGCGTCGCCGCGCCGACGCCCACCGTCTCGTCGAACCCGCCCAGCCGCGCCACCACCTCGCGGCGGAAGAAGGTGATCCATTCGATCTGCCGCGTCCACACGCCATGCCGGGTGATCCGCCCGGCCCGGCGCGCATAGCGGCCGTTGATCGTGATCCCGGTCTCGTCGGTCGATCGCCCGGTCAGGATATCCGCCTCGCGCGCCGCCTGCAGCGCCAGCCCGCGCGCGAGGAAATCGGGCGGATACCAGCTGTCGTCGTCGGGGAAGAGCAGGGTCGCCGCGCGCGCCCTCGGCCAGCCCATGTTCCGCGCCCGGCTGGCGCCGCGATCGCCCGGACGGCGCAGGTGGGTGAGCGGGAAGGGCCAGTCGCCGGCGAGGAACGGGGCGAGTATCTCGCTTTCATTCTGGTCGACGACGATCACCTCGAACGAGACGCCTTGCTGCCGGGCGAGGCTTTCCAGCAGCCGCCGGTTCTGCGCGGTGCGGCCGATCGTCGCGACGATCAGGCTGATCTGACAGGGCACGTCACCACGCGGCGCCATCTAGCCGGCCATCGTCCGGTCGCGCCGCACCTCGCGGGCGATCGCCGCGATCACCTGCTCCATCTGCCGGTCCCAGGTGAAGCGCGCCGCCTGAATGCGGCCAACCCGGCTCATCTCCTGCGCGAGGATCGGCTGCTCGACCAGCCGCAACGCCGCGCCGAGGATCGACTGGCGATCATGCGGATCGCAATAGATCGCCGCCTCGCCGCACCGCTCCCGCATCACCGGAATGTCGGAGACGACGACCGGGCAGCCGATCGTCATCGCCTCGATCGGCGGCAGGCCCGATGCCTCGTAGAAGGTGGGGAACAGGAACAATGATGCGCCGGCATACAGCCGCAACAGGGTGGCATCGTCGACATAGCCGCAAAACTCGATAAGCGGCCGCACATCGTCCGGAATGGCGATAGCCTCGGCCGGTGGCGGCCCGACGAGCTTGAAGCGCACGCCGCGCCGCGCCAGGTCGATCGCCGCCTGGATGATGCCCGGCCCGTTCTTGCGGCCGGAGAGCGCGCCGACATACAGGCCGTAAGCCGCCGCCCCGCGCAGCGGCGACCAGGCGACCTGCGGCGGCATATCCTTCGCCCAGCCGCCATTGGCCGCCACCACGATGCGCGGCGCGGCCGGCGGGTGAAAGCCGCCGATCACCGCGCGCTCGGCCGCAGACACGGTGACGAGCGGCCGCGCCCGCCGCAGCAGCACGGCGTCGATTGTGCGGTGCAGCAGGCGGTAGGACAGCGAATAATCGCCGGGGAACAGGCGGTAGGCCAGGTCGTGCAGCATCACCCCCACCGGGCGCCGCCCCAGCAGCGAGAGGATCGGCGCGCTGTTGCCCAGGCACAGCAATGCCGCGCCGCCCGCATGGCGCGGCAGGGTCAGCTGTTCCCAGCGATGCCCGCGCGTGTGGCCCGCTTGCTCCACCACGATCGCCCGCAGCGGCATGCCGGGATCCGCATCCCGCTGCGTCACCAGCTTCACCCGCAACCCTGGATAATGGCCCGCGACCAGCCGCCGGTCGAGCGCGGCGACGAACTCGCGCGCCACCCGCTGCACCCCGGTCATCCGCTGGCTGAGAAACCGACCGTTGATGACGAGATCGAAACTGTCGATTATCTGCTCCATATTACATCCACAACGGATAAGTATTTTCTACTCTATCGATCGAGCCGAAAAGCATATCTTCATTCGCATCGCTTCGATCATAACTGTGTCGGCCGGCTGAACAAGTCCCCGATGGCGCAGGTTGCGGTCATTCGTCGGAGCAGGATTTCGGCCGCATACATCGCTTCGCCATATCCTGTGGACAGCGCGGAATAATAGATATTAAACGATTACTCGACATTTAATAACGGCGGGCAAAGATCGTTGCGGCCTTGCCTGCACTGTAAGTCGGATCGGTCAAAGATTCTTGAAGTATGTGGAAGTGAAATGACTTTGCCGTTAACGCTACGAACGGACACCGATCAGCGTCGCTTCGAACCGATAGAGCGAGCCATAATCATCGCTGAGAACCTCCACAATCTGGGCGATCTTGCTTTACTGCTGCAATGCGCCTCCGGGATCGAACAGCATCTCGGTGTGAAGCATCTGTTCGTCCGGCAGTGGAACGATCCACCAGCGGAAGTCGTGCGTCAACTTGACGATGCGCGGATCAGCGTACTGCCCGGCAAGCGCGTGCTGCGGACGGTGGGAACGATCCGCCGATCTCTGCTGGTGATGAGCGGCGGCCAGGTTGCGCGCGACAATGGCGGGCTGGCGGCGATGGTCAACATGGCGATACTCGTCCGCCTCGCCAGGCTCGCGGGCGGGCGGCTCGCGATCCTCGCCTGCGGCTTCAGCCATCTGAAACGCAGGCGCCACCGGGTGATCTGGCGGCGGATATTGCGCGCCGCCACCCTCGTCACCGTGCGCGACATCGCCTCGGGCGCCGAGGTTCGGCAGCTGTGTCCGCAGGCGGCACCGATCGTCACGGCCGATCTGATGTTCATGCCGTCGCCGCTTCATGCGAAACTGCTGGCCCGGGCCGGCGCGCCGCATGTCGTCATCGCGCCCTGCGTCGATACGTCGGAGGGGCGATCGATCGATCCGGCGCGGCTCGCCGCCGTCGCGGCGCAGGCCTGCCGCGTGGCTGGAGTGGCGCGGGTCTGCCTGGTCGCGCAGGATGCGCGGCCGGGCATGGACATGCGGATCATTCCGGCGATCGCCGAGGCGCTTCATGCGCTGCACCCCGAACTCGCCGTCGCGATCGTGGCGGGCTACCGGCTCGACGACGTGCTTCGCGCCTATGCCGCGTCCGCGCTGACGATCACCAACCGGCTTCATCCCGCCATCTTCTCGCTCATCGCCGAGCGGCCGGTGCTGGTGGTCGACGACCGCACGCCCAAGCTGGAGATGATGGCGCGGCGGTTCGGACTGGATCGGATCTCGACGCAGGCCGACCATATCCCCGACGAGATCATCGGGCGGTTGCGCGGTCAGTTCGAGCACGGCCAGCCGTCATCCCGCGTCAGGCTTTTGGCCGAGGCGAAGGCTGCCGCGACGGCCAATTTCGCGATGCTGGCCCATGCACTCGGCGCCGTCACGCTACCAGAGCGATCGGATCGCCGGGGCGAGCCGGGTCTCCACGCAGCAGCCTGAGCATCGCCAGCGTCCGGCGGCGGATCAGCAGCAGCGTCGCCACCCAGGCGAGCAGCCCGGTGGAAATGGCGACGGTGGCGATCTGGCCGTTCGAGAAGCCGGCGGCGGCGGCGGCGCTGCGGCCGGCGAGGGCGCCCAGGATCGTGGTGGCCGGCACGCCGATCACGTCGGGGATGGCGATGCCAAACGCGCGGGCCGATCCGGGCAGGCGGCGAAAGGCGATCGCGGCCAGCATCGACGATCCGATCGCCGCGCCGATCACCGTCGCGATCGTCGCCGGCACCAGCCCGAACGGCGCCACCACGACGATCAGCATGATGCCGATCGTGGCGGAGGCGCACTGGATGTAGAAGATCGGCCGCTGCTCGTCATAGGCGACCAGCGCCGCCGTCGCCACGCCGTCGAACAGCGAAAAGGCGCGCGCCAGGCACAGGATCGGCACCAGCGCCGCGGCCGCCCGCCATTGATCGCCCAGCAGCAGCGGCACCACCGTGGGGGCGAGCGCCGCCAGCCCGGCCAGCGCCGCCCAGCCGACCAGCGCCGTTATCGCGAAGAAGGCCGGCCACAGCGTATCGGATCGCTGCCCGGCGGCGGCCCGCGCGGAGAACAGCGTCATCGCGAATGTCCGCGCCGGCTGGCCGAATATGTCCGCCACCGCCGCTACGATGCGGCTGCTCGCGCGATACAGGCCGGTCGCCGCGGGCGACAGGAAGATGCCGAGGAACAGATCAGCGGCATAATTGGCGCCGAAGCCGATCGTCATCGCCGCATAGCGACTGGTCGACCAGCGCAGCACCGTGACGAACCGTGCGCGGGAAAAACTACGCGAGAAGATGCTCCGACCCACCAGCAGATAGAGGATCAGCATGGCGGTGTTGCGGATATACACCTGCCAGATCAGCGCGCCGATCCTGAAGCCGGCGAACAGCAGCCAGATCGCCACCGCCATCGCCGCCAGCTCCGCCAGCATCGTCAGCCCGTAATAGAGCCGCAGCTTGGCGGTGCGCAGCAGCAGTGATTCGCGCCACGCGGCCACGGCGGCGATCAGGTTGGACGGCAGCAGCGCCAGGATGGCAAAGGCTATCCCGTCGGCGGCGAACAGCTGCCTGGCCATGATCGCGACCAGCGCCATCAGCGCGCTCAAGGCGGCCGTCAGCATCACGTTCACCGCCAGGCATTCGCTGGCGCAGTCGCGCGCATCGCCCGCCTTCAGCAGATATTCGAACGCGCCGCTGTAGAGGAAGGTGCGGATCAACGTGATCGCGATCGATGCCAGCGCAAACACGCCGAACTCCGCCGGGCTGAGGAAGCGGGTGGCGACCAACGTCACCGCGACGGTGGCGATCTGGTTGGACGCGCGCGAGAGCAGCCCGGTCAGCGCCGTCAGCGCGATGCCGATGTCGCGCGCGTTCACGCGGTTCGCCTCCAGTCAGGTGCGCTGCAAAAACCGAAACCGTGCAAATCATCCGCCTCGCCGCCGTTCGCTCCCGCTAGGAACGATGGGGCTGAAAGATCAACCGGGATCGCGACTATCTTGGTGCTATCTCGCCGGCCATGTGGTGTGCCGACGATCTTTTCGTCACTTGCGATGCGGTTACGGGATCATCGGGTCCGAATAGTCTCCGTTCCGGACCAAGTGTAAATTGCTGCCCCGCAACACGGCCCGTATCGCCATTTCTCCGTTCGGTGGGGGAGGGCAGCGGCGATGGACGGCGATTCTTCCCAGCCGCGCGTCGGTCAGCTCGATGGCCTGCGTGCGTTCAGCGTGATGGCTGTCATATTCTCGCACACGATCCCCGAAACGTACAAGCTGGGCGGCTACGTCTTCTACGAAATCGGCTCCTACGGCGTCTATCTGTTCTTCGTGCTGAGCGGCTATCTGATTACCGGCCAGCTCCTCGTCACCCGCGCCAAAAGGCTTGATTGGCAGGAGGGCGCGCTGCGGCCGCTTTTGCTGTTCTATGGCAAGCGGATGCTGCGGCTGTTCCCGGCTTATTACCTCGCGATCGTCGGCGCGGTGATCCTCGCCATTCCCGGTATGCGGGAGGAGTTCTGGTGGCACGCCGCGCAGGCCTCCGACATCCTGTTCGCGATCGATCCGGTCAGGGAGGACAGCTCGGCGGCCGGCCATTTCTGGAGCCTGACGGTGGAATGGCAATTCTACCTGGCCTGGCCTTTGGTGATACTGCTCGCGCCCGCCCGCCTCGTGCCGTGGACGATCGCGCTGGTCGCCGCCGTCTCGGCCTATAGCTGGTCGCCGGTCGCGCACCTCGCGCCGGTGGTGGAGCGGACCAACATCCTGCAATCTCTCGATTCGCTCGCCTTCGGCGCGGCGCTGGCCTATGGCGAGCATCGCCGCTGGCGGCTCGATTGGCTGCGCCGTGCGGCATGGCCCGCCGCCGCGATCGTGCTCGGCCACATCGGGTTCTTCGTCACCGGCCATGCCCGCACCGGCGAGGCGCTCGCCATGCCGGCGCATGAGGCGATGAACCTGCTGTTCACCGCCATCGTCTTCCAGGCGCTCGGCGGGTTCGGCGGGCGCACCGGCGCGCTGCTGGACTGGGCGCCGCTGCGCTATGTCGGCGTCATCAGCTACGGCATCTACGTCTATCACGAGTTCATCATCGCCTTGTTCCAGCAGGCCTATGCCCGGCTCGGCTGGGGGGAGCTGAACTGGGGCGCCGGCCTCACCGTCGAGATCTTCGCCGTGTCCACGCTCGCGGCGGCGCTGTCGTGGCGGTACGTCGAACAGCCGGTCAACCGGCTGCGGCGCGGCCTCGCTTATCATCGCCGCCCGGTGCCGGCCGGGGCGCTCCAACCGGTGACGCCGGCATGAGCATCGTCGCGTCGCCCGCCGTCTCGATCATCATCCCCGCCTTCAACGCCGCCGCCACGCTGGATCGCGCGCTGGCCAGCCTCGCCGCGCAATCCTTTGTCGATTGGGAGGCGATCGTCGTCGATGATGGCTCCACCGACGATACGGCGCAGGTCGCGGCGGCGCGCGGCGCCACCGATCACCGCATCCGTCTGTTCGTCCAGCCCAATCGGGGCGCCTCGGCCGCGCGCAACCACGGTCTGCGCGAGGCGCGCGGCGGCTGGATCGGCTTCCTCGATGCGGACGACTGGTTCGCGCCGACCTTCCTCGCCCGGCTGACCGGCCTCGCCGCCGCGCATCGCCAGGCCGGCACGGTCTATTGCGATTTCGCGCTGGTCGACAATGCCGGCCGCATCCTGGAGGAACAGCGCGTCCCCGATCTGTCCGATCCGTTCGGCACGCTGGCGCGCAGCTGCGTCCTCTCCGTCCATTGCGCGCTCACCCGCGCCGATCTGATGCGCGCCGCCGGCCCGTTCGACGAGGGGCTGGCGCTCAACGAGGATTGGGATCTGTGGCAGCGCATCGCCCGGCTCGGCGCGCCGTTCGTCGGCGTCGCCGAACTGCTCGCGTTCTATTACTGCCGCCCGCAGTCGCTCTCTCGCCGGCCGCACCGGCTGGCGGTGGACGGGCTGGAGGTGATCGATCGCTGCTGTCGGGCGGACCCGGCCGTGCCCGCGCGCGATCCGCGCTATGCCGATGGCCTGCCCGACGAGGATCGCCTGCCGCTGAAGCTGGACTGGATCCTGATGTGCGCCGCCAACGCCATTGCTATCGGTGAGGATGCGCTGCCCTATCTCGATCTGATCCCGGATTATACCGGCGCGATGCTGCAACCGGATCACGGCGCCGCCACCTTCCTCGGCGGGCTCGCCTTCGGCCATTGCACCGATGCGCGATCGCTGGCGGCGGACTGGCCGCAGCTGGAGCCACGGCTCGATCGCTTCTGGCATGCGCTCGCCGGCCGCCTGGGGGAGCGGCGGGCGATCGACACGATCCGCGCCACCCTGCGCCTGCGTGTGCTCGGCCCGCCCGCGTTCGACCGGCCGCTCGCGTCGGCCAGCGTGCATGTCCAGCGCGTCGATATCGCCCGCCCGCTGCCAGCGATCGACCCACAGGGGCGGGATAGCGCGATCGTCCAGATCGTCGCCGGCGCGACCCCGCTCGGCCTCGTGCATCTTCCCGCGCTTGGCCCGATCCCGCCCGCCGCTCTGGCGGAAGCGATCGTCGCGGCGGCGCCCTATTGGCCCGGCCGCAGGCGCATGTTGCGCGGGGCAGGGGCCGTCCGCCCGGCATTCTGGCTTCGCGCCGCCGCCCGCCTCGGTCGGTCGCGCGGCTGGGGGGTGAAGG
>CAXTTS010000125.1:0-9139 GCA_964247265.1 uncultured Sphingomonadaceae bacterium | reverse complement strand
GCAGGTGGACGGTGGCTGGCACCGCGCCGCCGTGTAGATCAACCCGGCACGGCGATAAAGCCGTGACCGGCATCCGGGAGGGTATCGATATGAAAGACTATACCTACGTCGTCCGCAGCAATCCGGTGCCCGGCCGCGATGCCGACTATAACCGCTGGTACACGGAGGAGCATCTGGCCGATGTCGTGTCCGTTCCCGGCTTCGTCAGCGCGCAGCGGTTTCGGATCGTCGATCCGCAGGCCGATGGCGCGCCGCAGCAGACCTACATGGCGATCTACACGATGCGGACCGACAACCCTGCCGGCGTACTCGATATGCTGCGCGAACGGGTCGAGTCCGCCGCGATGACCATGAGCGACGCCTTCTCGCAGGAAGACTGCGTGACGATCCTCTATGAGGCGATCACGCCAATCACCCTTGGCGCCGCCGCACCGGACAGTTGAGCGGGCGGATCATCCCGGCAGATCCCATTCCAGCATCAGGCGATCCGGCTGGATCACACCGTGCAGCGCCGTCCGCATCTCCACGCCGGGGCTCAGCCGGAACGGCGGGACGTTGGCGAGGAACTCCTCGATCGCGATCCGCATTTCGCGCTTGGCGAGGTGCATCCCGACGCAGAGGTGCGGCCCGTAGCCGAACGACACATGGCGCGGCTTACGGTCCAGCACGATCTCGTCGGGCCGATCCCATTCCGCCGGATCGCGCGCGGCGAGCGTCGTCGACATTGCCACCTTGTCACCGGGCTTGATCGTGACGCCGCGGATCGTGGTCTCCTTCACGCACACCCGGAACGTCATCACGGCGGCGAAGGCCCGCATGAATTCGTCGATCGCGTGCGGGATCATCTCCGGGTTTTCACGCAGCAGTGTCTGGTGATCGGGGTGGCGCGCCAGATGCAGGAACTGCCACGTCAGGTTGGTCGAAACAGTATCGAGCCCGCCGACGAACAGGTTGAAGCAGAAGCCGAGCAGTTCGTCATGGGTCAGCGCGCGGCCGCCATCGACGGTCGCCTGCACACCGTAGGAGACGATGTCGTCGCGCGGATTGGCGGTTCGGTCGGCGATCACCGTCTCCAGATAGGCAATCACGTCGTTGGTCGCGCGCAGCAGCGTTTCCACGTCCGGCGCATGCAGCAGTTCGCCGGTCCAGTCGAGGAACTGCTTCGTGCGCTCCTGCGGCAATCCCATCAATTCGAGGAAGACCTTGATTGGAAATTCGAACGCGAATGCCTGCAGGAAATCGATCTTGCCCTCGGCCCGAAAGCCCAGAACATAGCCGCGCGCGTAATCGCGGATCCTCTCGTCAAGCCGCTTCGTCACCTTCGGCGAGAAGACGGGGTTCAGGAAACTGCGATAGGCAGAATGGAGCGGCGGATCGGATTCGAGCGGCAGCACGCGCCAGCTACCCCCGGTCAATTCGGGAAACGGAGTCGTATTCTGGTTGGAGAAATGCTCGTAATCCATATAGATCGCGCGCATGTCCTCCTGCCGGCGCGGTATCCAGCCGCCGACCCCACCGGCGGCCAGATCGGGCACATAGAACAGCTCAGGCTTGGTCGCATGGATCTGCGAGATCATCCGGTCGAATGGGATCTCGGTCGTGGAAGCGCCGAACGAGAAGGGAAAATCCCGCACCACCAGTTCCGGCGGAATATGCGAGGGAACCGACGCGGTATCGAATGCATCCGTCATGGTCGGGGCCGTTCCTTCTGTGCCGCGACATGATCGACATGGCCGTCTGTCGTCCGGGCAAGGTCGAGGCTATCGGCGTGCGGCGGCGCGTACCCTGCCTGCAGACAGGGTCATCGGGCGGTCGCCGCGGTTACAGACGCCTGTCTACCATCTTCCGACGCAAGCCCGCAGCATGGTCGCCGAGACGCCATCGCAGGAAGCGGGTCCGATCGAAGCTTGGACAGGCGAGGAGAGCGATATGGCGGACGTGAACCCGACTGCGCGACGGGAGCATAAGAGCTTTTGTCGCATCTGCACCGGCCAATGCGGCCTTGTCGTCACCGTTGAGGACGAAACGCGCATCGTCGCGGTGCGCGGTGACAAGGACGATACGCAGACCCTCGGCTACATCTGCTCCAAGGGGCTTGCCGCGCCCGAATTCCACCACAGCAAAGAACGGCTCCTCCACCCGCTCAAGAAGATGCCGGACGGCAGCTTTGCACAGATCACCCTCGCCCAGGCGTTCGAGGAGATTGGCGACAGGCTGGTCGATATCGTCGCGGAAGACGGAATCGATGCGGTTGCCAGCTTTCGCGGATCGGGCGGGTTCTTCTACTCGGTGACGCTGGGCATGTTGACCGACTGGCTCGACGCGATTGGCGCGACGAAGGCCTATTCCACGCTGACGATCGATCAGTCCGCGAAGACGATCGTCGCCTCCCGGCTGGGCATCTGGGGCGCCGGCAAGCACCGCATTCAGGAGAGCGAGGTGATGCTGCTGGTGGGCGCGAACCCGCTCGTCTCGATCACACAGCTCGATTCCCGCCATCCGGTGAAGCGCATCCGCGAGCAGAAGGCGCGGGGCATGAAGCTGATCGTGATCGATCCCCGCCGCACCGAAACCGCCGAATATGCCGATCTGTTCGTGCAGCCGCTGCCCGGCACCGATGGCTGGATCATGGCCGCCGTGATCCGTGAGGTTCTGCGCAATGAGTGGCACGATGCCGCCTTTTGTGCGGAGCATGTCGCCGATCTGGATCTGCTGCGCGTCGCGGTGGAGGCTTTCACGCCGGAGATCGTCGCCCGTCGCGCCGACATACCGGCAGGCCAGATCCGCGAGATCGCCGAGATGTTCGCGCGCGATGCCACCCGCGGCGTGACGAACAGCGGCACCGGCCCCGACATGGGGCCGCATTCGAACGTGACTGAGCATCTGATCGAATGCCTGAACGTCATCTGCGGGCGCTATTACCGCGCGGGCGAACCGCTCACCAATACCGGCCTGCTGTTCCCGCTGGCCGCCACCCCGGCACAGGTCATTCGGCTGCCGCGCACATGGGAGAGCGGCCCGACCAACCGGATCAACGGCTTCGGCCTGATCGGCGGCGAGATGGCCACGGCGGCGCTGGCGGACGACATTTTGCAGCCGGGCGAGGGGCAGGTGAAATTCCTGCTGAATCTCGGCGGCAATCCGGCCACCTGCATCCCCGATCAGCGCAAGATGGTGCGCGCTTTGAAATCGCTGGATCTGATGGTCACGATCGATCCGTTCCTGACGCCGAGCGCCTCGCTCTCGGATTATATCCTGCCGCCGCGCATGATCTATGAACGGCCGGACCTGCCGATGTATATTTACGAGAACTTTCTCTATCCCGAACCCTGGACCCGCTACACGCCCAGGCTGATCGATCCGCCGGCGGGGTCTGACGTGTGCACCGAGTGGGACCTGCTCTGGTATCTGGCGAAGCGTCTCGGCCATACGCTCGCCTTCCACGGAGTGCCGCTGGACATGGATACGCCGCCCGACGACGAGCAATTGCTCGCCATCGTCGCCCGCGCCTCGCTGGTGCCCTATGACGAGATCAAGCGTCATCCACTGGGGCTGGTCATCAAGAGCGATGCGCGCGCCGGCCCGGCCGATCCCGACAGTGCCGCGCAATTCACCACCATGCCGCCAGACGTGCAGGCGGAAGTCGATGCGCTGTTCGCCAGCCCGATGCGCGAAGGGGCGTTCGAAAGCAATGGCGAGACGTTCGGCTTCCTGCTCTCCAGCCGGCGCCAGCGCCACCGCTTCAACTCGATCGGATTCAAGATCCCGGATCTGAACCGGGCCATGCCGCGCAACCTCGGTTACATGAACGCCGCCGACATGGCGGACGCGGGCATCCGCACGGGAGACTGGATCGAGATCACCTCGGATCACGGCAGCATACAGGTGATCGCCGAGGAGGATGCGACCGTCCGGCGGCGCGTGATCTCGGTATGCCACGGCTTCGGCGGCCTGCCGGACGAGGATGATTACATCAAGGATGGCGTATCGCCGAATCAGCTCATCAGCACCGATCGCGATCTTCAGACCATTAATGGCACGCCGCGAATGTCTGGCATTCCAGTCAACGTCGTGCGCGGCAATGGGCCGCGCATCCCTGGGCCGATCCGGGTCGCGGAGCCATCCTTCTGAACGATGGGCCAGCCGGCGTGATCAGCGCGGAGGCTGGCCCATGATCGCATCCATCTGCGCGGCGTCGATCCCGATCTGGCGCTCGGCCGCCCGCGTATCGAACACCTCCCGCCAGGCGATGATGCGCCCCGCCGGCGTAAAATCGAACACCGCCATCACCGGCACGCTCACCCGGACGCCGCTGTCGCGGAACGTCACGTGATCGGTCCGCTCGGTGAAGACATGGCGGTCATCGGCCAGTGCCACATGGACTTCGGCGTGAAGATCACGGTAGATCGACAGTTGCCGGACGATCTCGACGACCACGGCGGCGCTTCCGCGCAGGGTCGGCCCGTCCGGCACGAGCGGTTGGTACACCGCATCGCGATCGAGATACGCATCCGTATCGATGGCGGAAAGATCGCCTCCATGCACCTCGGCCAGCAGGGCCCGCACCAGCGTTTCGTTGGGATGCATAATCTGTCTCCTTTGTCGGGGTCAGGATCCGAAACGATAGGCGATCGATAGCCCGTAGGTGCGCGGCGCGCCGGGGAATTCCACGGCGGTGGCGAGCGGACCGGTGTAGAGATCGCTGAAACTGCGGGTGACGTATTTCTTCGCCAGCAGATTGCGCGCGTACAGCGCGATCTCAATCGCCGGCCGCTCCAGCTTCAGCGCCATCCGCGCGTTCACCAGGCCGTAGCCGGGGATGCGGCTCAGCGCATTCTGCCGCAGGATCACCGCGCGATCAGCCACCGACAGGCCGGGAGCCGCCGTCAGCGGGTTGAACGTCTGCGAGCTAATATACGCGTAGTCCGCATGCATATCGATAGTGCCGATGCGCGTCTTCAGCGTTTGGGTGGCGCCGAACGTCGCGTTCAGCTTTGCCAACTGGGGTAGCGGCTCGCCGCTGCGATCGACCGTCACGAGCGCGCCGTTGACGAGTTGCGGCTCGGTGAACGAGCCTTTGACATATTCGCCGTGCAGCAGGCCCAGCCCGCCGTTCAGCTCCATGCCCTCCCACGGCACGGCCGTAAGCTCCAGCTCAATACCCCTGACGCGGGCGTTGCCGGAATTGACGACATATTGGGTGATCGACGTCGAACTAACCGCGATATTGATGTTGCGCTGCACGTCGCGCTGCCAGGCGTGGAACACCGCGAGGTTGGCGCGCAGGCGGCGGTCGAACGCCTCGGCCTTGATGCCGATCTCCACGTCGCGCACCTTTTCCGGCTTGAAGGCCGGAATCGAGCCGAAGCGCAGGTTCCAGCCGCCTGCCATCGCGGCGCCGCTTGTCTTCACATAGGTGAACAGGTCCGGGGTCAGTTGATAGTCGAGGCCCGCCGTCCACGCCGGATAATTGAAGTGCGCCTTCTCGGTCTGGTCGCAGGGTGGAAAGCTCCCGCCATCGGGCGCGGCCACGTTGCACGTCGCCGGCTGATCGAAGACGCTCAGATTGTGGAGCACCACCTTGCGCGTATCCCAAGTCCAGCGCAGGCCGGTGGACAGCCGCAACCCCTCGGCGAGGGTGAAATAGGCTTGGCCGTACACCCCTTTCGAGATGTTGAGCACGTCGCCATCGTTCAGCAGCGGCTGCGATCCGATCATCCCGAGCGCCTCGAACACCGAACGCTCGTCTCCCGTCTCGCGCGAGAAATAGAGGCCGCCAATCCATTTCAGGATGCCCGCCTCGCCGGTCAGCTGCAATTCCTGCGAGACCTGCTTCGAGCCGAAGCCGCTGTGATTCTGGGCGAAGCGCAGCGGCGTGCCGTCCAGATCGATGACCGAATCTGTCCGGCTGTAGCGGTAGCCCGTGATCGACTGTACGCCGAGGGCGCCGATCCGTCCGTTGATCGTCAGCGATCCGCCGGCCGCCCGCAATATGTCCATCGGCTGTTCGCCGAGCGGCCCGGTGCCGCCATAGGTGCGGAACCACGCATCCTTGCTGTGCAAATAGGGGCTGAGCAACGGCGTGAGATCGGCGAGCGGCGCGAGCGTAGGGGCGAGCGCCGGAAACGCGGCGGAGAGCTGGCTCACCAGCGGTGCGAGTGCCGTGGCGTTGAAGCCGGCGAGGGCCACCGCCTGCCCGCTGTCACGCTGGCGGTTATAGTCGCCGGACAGGGTAGCGTTCCAGTCGCTCCCCTCGGGGGCCCAGCGCAGCTTGCCGCGCACGAAATGGCTGCCCTTTTGGTCGAACGCGGTCTGATCAATGAGCGGGTTGTAGCCGTAGCCGTCGTGCCGGCTGTAGCTGTAGACGATCCGCGCGGCGAGCGCCTCGCCCGACAGCGGCACGTTGAGCGTGGCGGCTCCCTCCACGGTATTGTAATTGCCGTAGCTGATCCGCGCCGATCCTTCGAACGTGCCGGTCGGCTGCTTGGTGACGATATTGAGCGCGCCGCCGGTCGTGTTGCGGCCGAACAGGGTGCCCTGGGGCCCGCGCAGCACCTCCACCCGAGCGAGATCGGCAAAGTCGAACAGGCCCTGCGACGGGCGAGGGATGTACACCCCGTCGATGTAGATGCCCACTGCCGGATCGGACGCCGTGCCGGGGTTCACCTGGGTCTGGCCCCGGATCGAGATGAAGGCATAGCCCGATACGGAGGGCGACCCTGTCGAGACGTTGAGGTTAGGGGCGGCGCGCTGCAGATCGCGCGCGCTCTCGATCTGCGCGCGCGCGATCGTGCTCGCGCCGATCGCGGTCACCGATACAGGCGTGGTCTGGAGCCGTTCCTCGGTACGGCGTGCCGTCACGACGATGTCCTCGATACCGCCGGTCGGCGCACCGAGGGCAGGCGTGGACGGCTGGGCAAACGCCGATGCGGGCAACGCCGCGATGGCGCAGCCCGAAAGGAGCATCCGGCGCCGGTTGTTCAGGGAGGTGGGCATATGGATCTCTCTTTCTGCTGGCATTCACGGCGTTCGCCTCGATTCTTCGACGGCGTGTGCGTGACGCGGTGGCGCTACCGGGTGAGCGGCTGCAGGCTGGTCTCAGTCAGGTACGCCTGCGATCCGCAGCCCCGCAGCAGGAAGTTCTGCCGGTGCAACCAGCGGTTGAAGAAGCGAACAAGCGTGGCGTCGTCGGCCTTGCCGGCGCGCCGCACGAAGGCATCGACGGCCGCGTCGGCTTCGACGCGGGTCGTCACCGCCTCGCCGGTCAATGCCGCCGCGTCTGCCAGATCCCTGGCCAGCACGCTGCCGCCATATTCGTGGCAGCGTTGCAGATAATGGCCGAGTACGGCGGCCCCTTCGAGATGATAGGCCAGCGCCGGATCGTCGCCGTGCCAGCCGGTCAGCAGCGTCTGGAGGTGGTCCCCCGCCGCCGCGAACGGCACCGTGGGGTTGCATACCGGATCGTCGACCGCCTCCAGCGCGATGCCTTCGGCCTCCGCGATGCCCTGCAGGCCCCACCGGCTCGTCGCGACGCAGAATTGCAGGTAGGCGACATAATCATTGTCCGCTTCCGGCGCGAACATCATTGGCCACATCAGCATGCTGTTGGTGCCGGCGAACCCAGCAGAATGATAGGCGATCGCCTTCAGCGGGATGCGATCCCCGGTCAGCGTCTCGTAATGATCGCGCAGCTCGGCGATGTCGCCCAGCGGCTCCGTCGTATCGCGCAAGCGCATCCCGGCGAACTCGGCAGCGGGATCGCCGACATATGAAACTTCGAAATCGATCAGGCCGGTGAAACTGTCCCTGTCATACAAGAATTGCCCGGCATCCGCCGTGACGAAGGCGGATCGCGCGCGATCGGTCGGCACCTCCCGCTCCAGCCAGCGGGCATAGAATTCCACCAGCGGGAATGGCCGGCCGTTCAGCCGCTCGCGCACGATATCGATACAAGGCTTGTAGAGGTTCAGCGCGATCTCGCGCGGCGTGTCGGGCACGTCCAGCCCGATGGCGCCGAATTCCGCCACAGGGATCGCGTGCAGGCCAGCTAGCGCCGCGATGAACTCACGGCGCACCTTCTCGCGCTGCGCCGGGTCTTCGATCAATGCCGAGTTGATGCCGCCCGGCAATCGTTCCATCACGATGGCGATCGGCTCGTCGATCATGCCATAAACGTGCGGCGCACGCACGCCGTGGCGTTCCATGATGTCATGCACCTGCGCTTCCTGCCGCATCGACATCGGCGTGCGGTGCTGCTCGCCGCGGCTACCGCGGATCAGAACGGGCGTCGTAACACCGTCGATCACGACATCCGCCTCCCAGCCGATCCGCCAGCGCATCTGGCGGCAAAAATTGGTCGGCCGGCTGCCGAACCTTTTTTCCAGCCACTCGAACACGGGTTTGTCGACCTCGCTGAGCCGCTCCGGATCGAGCGGCATGCGGGTAAGCGTATCGGTGGCCATCGCAGATCTTCCCCTCTTGCGGTCTCGCCTGTCAGGGCGGCCGCGTGAAGCGAGCTTAGCCTCAGGCACCGGCCCTGCCCCGCGTCGATCGTTGACATGAACCATGATCGCTATGCCCGATCGCGATGATGACTGGCGGCGCGGCCTCTCACGGGCGCAGCAGTGACAAACAACGGGCGCGAGGAGAGAGACATGCGGAGGCTGGACGGCAAGGTGGCGATCGTTACCGGCGCGGGATCGGGCATCGGCGAGGCAGCGGCGCGATTGTTCGCGCGGGAGGGCGCCCGCGTCATCGTGTCGACACGCAGGGCGACGGCCGGCGAAACCGTGGCGGCGGCGATCCGCGACGAAGGCGGCGATGCGCTCGCGATCGCTGGCGATATCGGCGAAGACGGCGATATACGTGCGATCGTGGCCGGCGCGATGCAGGTCTACGGCCGGATCGACATACTCTACAACAATGCCGGGCTGACCAGCCCCGACATCCTGGCGCGGGACGGCAGCGTGATCGACATGGACCCGGACATCTGGGATCGCGTCCTGCGGGTCAACCTGCGTGGATCGGCGCTATGCACGAAGCATGCGCTGCCCCACATGATCGCTGCGGGAGGCGGATCGGTGATTTTCAGCGGGTCCGCCAGAGGCGCGCAGGGCGACATGCTTTACACTGCCTATGC
>CAXTTS010000124.1:0-9181 GCA_964247265.1 uncultured Sphingomonadaceae bacterium | reverse complement strand
TAGACATGCGCTTCCTCATCGGTGTGGCCCGCATTCTTCAGCGCGCCGACGATGCCGCCGGTCGCCGCGCCGCCTGCGGCACCGATGCCCGCACCCACGGCGGTCGAGGCCAGCCAGCCGGCCGCCACGATCGGGCCGAGCCCCGGGATCGCCAGCAGGCCCAGCCCGGCCAGAAGGCCGCCGACGCCGCCGAGCACCGCGCCCGTCGATACGCCACGGCTCACGTCGCCATGATCGTTCACGTCGTCCAGATCGGCGCGGCCATCGCGGTCATGCGCCTTGTCGCCATTGTTGGCGATGATGCTCAGATCGTCGTGCGGCACGCCGATCCGTTCCAGCTCGTGCATCGCCGCCTTCGCGTCCGCATAATCGTCGAACAGGCGGGTGATTGTCTTGCTCATCATGTCTCTCCTGAAATCGCTGTCAGCGCGTGGTGACGTTGCCCTTATAGTCCAGCCCGACCTTGACGGTCTTGCCGGCCTGGGTCGCGCTGCCGCGCCACACGCCGTCCTTGTCCTTGGTCAGCGCCGACACGTTGGTGTAGCCGGCCTTCGCGATGCGCCCCTGCGCCTGCGTTTCGGTAAAGGAATTGGCGCCCGCGGCCGGCGCGGTGACATGGCCGACATGGCTGTCCTTCGTCGCCGGATTGTGCGCGGCGGAGCCTTGCGTGGCGGCCTGCGCCCCGCCTGCGGCCAGCGCGATGAGTGCGGTTGCGATCAATGCTTTCATGATGTCCTCCTTATTGTTCGGAACAGAACGCGGTGTTCAGCGCACGGTGCCGCGACGCACGAGATTAACGATCGCGAGCAGGATCACGGCGCCGACCAGCGAGACGAGGATCGACTGGAGCGTGATCGCGCCGCTGGTGATCGGCGCGCCGCCGATGATCGGCGTCACGATGAAGCCTGCCAGCAACGCTCCGACGATGCCGACGACAATGTTGAGAAAGATGCCCTGCTGTGCGTCCGTGCGCATGATCATGCTGGCGAGCCAGCCGATGATGCCGCCCACGACGAGAAGGATGATGATGCCCATTGATGCTCTCCCGGTCATTCGATTGGTGATGGCGGCTCAACCCGTCATCGCCGGCAAGGTTCATCCGCGCAGGCATTGATCCACTTTGCCCCTGATGCCGAATTACCACCGTCATTAGTGCTTCCAGCGCGGATCGCCGTGGAACAACCGGGCCGATCCCGCGCTCCGTTGGCATGAAGCCGAACCGTTCCGTACCGAAACCCACGCTGACGCACCTGGAGCAGCTGATGGACGGCTTGCTCGCCGGCGTCATCCTGATGGACCCGACCGGCGTGATCCTCAGCGCCAACCCCACCGCGCTCAAGATGCACGGGATCGACCGCATCGAGGATCTGGGGGCGACCGCCGACGATTATGCTGCCCGCTTCTGCCTGCGCTACCGCAACCATCACCGCCTTACCCGCCGCGAATATCCGCTCGTCCGCCTGCTCGCGGGCGAGGCGTTCGCCGACCTGATCGTCGAGGTAGCACCACTTGGCAGCGACGAACCGCGCTGGGTGCATCAGGTGCGCGACGTGACGATGGACGAGGATGGCGGCGAGCCGGACTGTCTGGCGCTGGTGATCCACGACGTATCGGAGCAGTTCGACGCGGAGGATCGTTTCGAGGCGATGTTCCAGGCCAACCCGGCTCCGGCGCTGATCCTCCGCGTGTCCGACCAGCGCTATATTCGAGCGAATCGCGGGTTCCTCGATCTCAGCGGCTACACCCAGCATGGCCTGGTCGGCAAAAGCCTGTTCGATCTCGATCTGCTGTCGGGCGTCGAGCGGCGCGAGTTCGTCAAGGAGCGGATCGCCGCCGGGCAGACCGTGCCGCAGCTGGAGGCCGAACTTCCGCTCGCCAGCGGCGACACGAAGCTCGTCATCCTCGCCGGCCAGCCGATCGAAGTCGCCGACGAACGCTGCCTGCTGTTCACCTTCGCCGATCTCGAACCGCGCCGCCGCGCCGAACGCGCGCTGCAATCGAGCGAGCAGCATTTCGCCACCGTGTTCGAAATGGCGCCCGTCGCGATGGTCGTCACCGAACATGCCGATCATCGTATCCTCAACGCCAACGATGCCTTTCGCCGGATGACGGGCCATTCGCGTCATCGGCTGATCGGCCGCGTCGCCGACGACCTCCAGCTGTGGAACGATGCCGCCCAGCGACGAGGGCTGGAGGAGGAGATCACCACGCGCGGCGGCTTTCGCGGCCACGACGTGCGCGTCCTCCACAAGGACGGGCAGGCGGTCGAGTGCCTCGTCTCGGCCGAGCGCATCAGCCTGCGCGGCGATCGCTGCGTGCTGTGGCTCTACCAGGACATCACCACCCGCCGCCACAGCGAGATCGAGCTGGTCGAGGCGATCGAGGCGGTGATGAAGGACGCGAACTGGCTCAGCCGCTCAATCATGGACAAGCTGGCCACGCTGCGCGAACCCGGGCGCGCGACCTCCCCCGCCCCGCCGCCGGCCGATCTCAGCCCGCGCGAGCGCGAGGTGCTCGAACTGATCTGCACGGGCATGGACGACACGGCGATCGCCGCGCAGCTCGATCTGTCGCGCAACACCGTCCGCAACCATGTCGCCCGGCTCTACGGCAAGATCGGGGTCAACCGCCGCAGCGCCGCCGTGGTCTGGGCACGCGAGCGCGGCATCGGCGGCAGCGCATCGCCCAGACCCTGATGGTCGGATCGCACCGGTAAAAAAGTCCGGCACAGTTTCGCGTCTCCGCGCGTTGGCCGGCTACCTCGCTTCTCGGGGAACGAGAATGGTTTAGCCGAAGGAACGGCATCCGGTGATCGCACCGGAAGGATCACGCGCACGCCCTGCTCACCCAAGCTGAAGGATATGCCATGTCTGCTCCCGAAGACCTCAAGGACATCTACACCGACGAATTGAAGGATCTCTGGTCGGCCAACGATCAGATGAAGCGGCTGCTGAAGAAGATCGCCGGCAAGGCCAGCGACGCGCAGCTGAAGGAGATGCTGGCGAAGTCGCAGGAGGGTATCGAGAAGCACACCGATATAGTCAAGGAACTGATCGCCGGTCAGGACGAGAAGGTGTCCAAGGAACATTGCAAGGGCATGGAAGGCCTCGTCGCCGAAGCCACCAAGCACGTGCTTGAGGAAGGGCCGAAGAAGGGGCCGCTGCTCGATGTCATCATCATCGCGCAATATCAGCGGATGACGCATTACGGCATCGCCGGCTTCGGCACGGCCGCCGCTTATGCCAAGGCGCTGGGCCTGAAGGACGACGACAAGAAGCTGCGCGAGGCCACCAAGGAAATCTATGGCGGCGACGAATATATGAGCAAGCTGGCCGAGACCGCCGTCAATCTCCATGCCGAGAGCGAAGGTTGATGACCTGCCGCCGGCCGCTACCGGCCGGCGGATCACCGCGGAACGATGGAGAATGACATGGCCAAGGCCCTTGCACGTTTTACGATCGAGCCAAGCGACGACGGCTATTCGCTTCACCTCGAAGACGAAGACGGCGACACGCTGGAACTGACCGCCACTGCCGAGCAGCTCGACCTGATCGCCGAGGCGATCGACGAGCATCTTGAGGAAGATCTCGACGACATCGACGCCGCCGACGAGGAATAAGTGATCTGGACGATAGGGAACAGGGCGGCATGAGCGAGCCGACGACGCGGAACGATGCCGACGGAAAGGCCGCAAACCGACCCTGGGTGATCCCACCTTCCGGCTGGAAGGATGTCGCCCTGCGCAGCTGGAAGGAGGCCGGGCAGGACAATATCAGCCTGGTCGCCTCCGGCGTGGCATTCTGCGGCGTGCTCGCTTTGGTGCCGATGCTGGGTGCGGTGGTGCTCAGCTACGGCCTTGTCGCGACGCCAGCCACCGTGATGAAGAACGTCCAGTCGCTCACCTCCGTGATGCCGGCAGATGCCGCGAAGCTGATCGGTGAACAGCTCGCCACCGTCGTCACCACCTCGGGCGGCAAGAAGGGGTTCGGCCTGCTGATCGCGCTCGCCATCGCGCTATACGGCGCGATGAAAGGTGCATCGGCGATTATCACCGCGCTGAATATCGCCTATGATGAGGAGGAGACGCGCGGGTTCGTGCGCCTCAACCTCGTCGCGCTGGCGATCACCGCCGGCGCGGTGCTGATCGCGATCCTCGCCGTGGTGGCGATCGCCGCGACGGCCAGCCTGGAGGCCCTGTTCCCGGCGGCCCCCGCGATCCTGCTGATCGCCGGCAAGATCCTGTCTTACGTTGTGATGGCGCTGGTCGGCGCGGGCGCCGCCGCGACGCTCTACCGCTACGCGCCCGATCGCGACGGCGCCAAATGGGTGTGGCTCACGCCCGGTTCGCTGCTGGCGACAACCCTGTGGCTGGTGGCGACGCTCGGCTTCGGCATCTACGTCGCGAACTTCGCCAGCTACGATGCGACCTACGGATCGCTGGGTGCTGCGATCGTGCTGCTCACCTGGCTGTATCTATCCGCCTATATCCTGCTGCTCGGCGCCGAGTTCAACTGCGAGCTGGAGCGGCAGACCGCGCGCGACACGACCAAGGGACCGGAACGGGGCATGGGCCAGCGTGGTGTGCCTACGCCGCCGATACGGTCGCGACCGGCGATGCGGCGGAGAAAAACCCACCCGCTAGCGCCGCAGTCACCTCTCGCAGCAAAGAGGCCGCGCCCGGCGTCGACGGCTCTGTCCTGCGTAACTATGCCGTAGCGCGTGCCACCTCTCGTGCTGCCCGGCTCGGCAAGCTGGGTGGCGCCGGGATGCTGCCCTCCATTCTTGCGAGCGGCGGCCTGATCCTGCTCCACAAGCGCCGCAAGGGGGCGGCAGGGATCGCCCTGCTGGCTCTCGGCGGCGGCCTCAGCTGGCTTACGGGCAAAGCCGCGCCGTCCAACCGGCGACCGGCCGATCCGGCAGAACAGCCAGCCGCGGCGCGAAGAAAGCGGGCATAGGCCCGATCAGCGCCGCAGCAGGAACACGGCATGTTCCGCGCGAAAATTGGCCGCCGCCGCACTCGTCCGGCGATCGCCGCTGAGGAACCAGGCATCCTCCACCACGATGCCGCGATCGGCGATGAAGGCGCGGAAATCGTCGATCGTTAGATGGTGGATGTCGGCCGTCTCGTACCAGCTGACCGGCAGCGCCTTCGTCACCGGCATCCGCCCGCGCCACAGCAAGGCCAGCCGCACCCGCCAGTAAGCGAAGTTGGGGAAGGAGACGAACGCCCGCCGGCCGATCCGCAGCAGCTCCTCCAGCACCCGATCCGGCACGCGCGCGGTCTGCAAAGTCTGGCTCAGGATCGCATAATCGAACGCGCCGCTCGGATAATTGGCCAGATCGGTATCCGCATCGCCCTGCACCACCGACAGGCCGCGCGCGACCGCTGCCGAGACGTTGGCGCCGTCCAGCTCGATCCCGCGTGCATCCACCTGCCGCCGGTCGCGCAGTTCCGCCATCAGCTCGCCATCGCCGCAGCCAACATCGAGGATCTTCGCGCCGCGCGACACATGATCGGCGATGATCGCGAGATCGGGGCGCAGGCCGCTCATCCAATCAGCCCCTCGATCCAGGCGCGCACCGGATGGCCGGCGCGATAATCGGCGACCGACCGCGCATAGAAGCAGTCGCGCGCCGCCACGCTGTCGGCCTTGCCCACCACCAGCAGCGTGGCCTCGCCCACCGCCTCGACGCGGGATGACGTCGCGCCGCACGCCCGCGCCATCGCGCGATAGCGCGGCATGTCGGCAGCGGCCACCTTGATCGCCACCACCTCGGGCGCAGGCTCCGCCTTGCGCTCCCGCGCACAGCCGGCCAGCAGCACGGCGAGCAGCGTCGTCGCCACCACCCCTCTCATGCCGGCACCTCGCGCGACGCATCGGGATCGTGGCGCTGCATGAACGGGCGCGGATCGCCATCCGTGATCCGCGTCCAGCCGTGCCGCTCGTACAGGCTGTGCGCGTCCAGCGTGTTCAGCGTCCAGCGGCGCAGGCGTTGCAGGCGCGGATGGGCGTGGAAATAATCAAGCATCGCCGATGCGATCCCCCGGCCCTGGTGCGCCTCCAGCACGTAGACATCGGCCAGATGCGCGAAGGTGGCGTGATCCGTCACCACCCGCGCGAAGCCCACCTGCGCGCCCGCTTGGTCGTACACGCCGACGGCATGGGATCCGGCGATCGCTCGCGCCACCAGATCGCGCCCGATCCCAGCCGCCCAATAGCTGCGCGTCAGAAAGGCGTGGATCGCCTCCAGTTGCAAAGCGGCCGGATCGTCCGACAGCCGATAGTTTGCATCCATCACGCTTCCCCCGCCCGCACGAAGCCATCCACCACCCGGTTCAGCTCCGGCACGTCGAGCAGGAACGCGTCATGCCCGAACGGAGAGGACAGCTCGACGAAGCTCACCGCCGCCCCGGCCGCATTCAGCGCATGCACGATCGCCCGCGATTCGGCGGTGGGATATAGCCAGTCGGTGTCGAACGAGACGAGGCAGAAACGCGTCGCGGTGCCGCGAAAGGCGTTGGCCAGCAGCCCGCCATGCTCCTCCGCCAGATCGAAATAGTCCATCGCGCGGGTGATGTAGAGATAGCTGTTGGCGTCGAACCGCTCGACGAAGCTGATGCCCTGGTGCCGCAGATAGCTTTCCACCTGGAAATCGGCGTCGAAGCCGAACGACTTGGCCCCGCTCAGATTATCTGGCCGCGCCTGCAACCGCCGGCCGAACTTCTCCGTCAGCCCGGCTTCGGACAGATAGGTGATGTGCGCCGCCATACGCGCCACCGCCAGCCCGGCGGCGGGCGTGTCGCCGCTGCGGTAATAGTCCCCATCCAGCCACTTCGGATCGGCCATGATCGCCTGCCGCCCGACCTCGTGGAACGCGATGTTCTGCGCGGAATGGCGCGCGGCGGAGGCGATCACCACCACCGATCGCACCCGCGCCGGATAGGTCGCGGCCCATTCCAGCACCTGCATCCCGCCCATCGATCCGCCGATCACCGCCTGCAACCGGCCGACGCCGAGATGATCGAGCAGCATCGCCTGCGCCCGCACCATGTCGCGCAGGGTGATGACGGGAAAGCGCATCGCCCACGGCTCGCCCGTCGCCGGGTCGGTCGTGGCGGGGCCGGAGGAGCCCATGCAGCTACCGATCACGTTGGCGCACACGATGAAGTGGCGCTGCGGATCGATCGGCCGCCCCGGCCCCACCATCCGCGTCCACCAGCCGGGCTTGCCAGTGCGCGGGTGGATCGATGCGACATGCTGGTCCCCGGTCAGCGCATGGGTGATGAGGATCGCGTTCGATTTGTCGGCGTTCAGCGTGCCGTAGGTTTCATAGCCGATCTCCACCGGCGACAGCGTGCCACCGCCGTCCAGCGGCAGCGGATCGGGCAGGATGAGGCGGCGGGCAAGGCCGAAACGCTGGTCGTCGGACATCGGCGGGGGGCTAATGCCGTGTGTGCTTGTTGTCCACCACGCACCGGGGGTAAGGGGCTGCCATGACAGCCCCCGCTCCCAAACCGTGGATCGATGCGATCGCCCCCTATGTCCCCGGCCGCTCGGCGACCGACGACGGCAGCAAGGCGATCAAGCTTTCCTCCAACGAAAATCCGCTCGGCACCGGCGCCGCCGCGCAGGCGGCCTTCGCGGCGGAAGGCGGCTCGCTCCACCGCTATCCCGATGCCAGCGCCGCCGCGCTGCGCGAGGCGATCGCCGCCAAGCACGGTCTCGATCCCGCCCGCGTGATCTACGGCACCGGATCGGACGAGATCCTCCACCTCGCCGCCGGCGCCTTCGCCGGCCAGGGAGACGAGGTGCTGTTCGTCCGCTACGGCTTCTCGGTTTATCCGATCGCCGCCCGCAGGGTGGGCGCGGAGCCGGTGGAGGCGGCGGATGCGGATTACGCCACCGATGTCGATGCGCTGCTCGCCGCCGTCACCCCGCGCACCCGCGTGGTGTTCGTCGCCAACCCGAACAACCCCACCGGCACCTACACCGATCGCCGCGAACTCGCCCGGCTCCACGCCGGTCTGCCGGAGGATGTGCTGCTCGTCGTCGATCAGGCCTATGCCGAATATCTGGAGGAGGCGGACGACGACGGTGCCTTCGCGCTCGCCCAGATCACCCACAACGTGCTGGTGACGCGCACCTTTTCCAAGATCCACGGTCTCGCCGCCGAACGGATCGGCTGGGGCTACGGCCCGGCGCATGTGATCGCAGCGATGCACAAGATCCGCGCGCCGTTCAACGTCACCACCGCCGGTCAGCACGCCGCCATCGCCGCCACCAACGACGACGCGTTCGTCGCCGCCAGCCGCGACCACAATCTGCGCTGGAAGGCGTGGTTCGAAGGCGAGATCGCCGCGCTCGGCAATGCCGGCCTGCGCGCCGTTCCCTCCAAGGCGAACTTCGTCCTCGTCCTGTTCGAGGGGCGCGTCACCGCCGAGGAAGCCTATCAGGCGCTGATGGCGCGCGGCTATATCGTCCGCTGGCTGCCCGGCCAGGGCCTGCCCCACGGCCTGCGGATGACGATCGGCACGGAGGAGGAGATGCGCGGCCTCGCCGCCGCGCTGCGTGCGATCCTTGGCGTGGCCGCCTGATGCTGCCCTTTGCCCGCGTCACGATCGTCGGGCTGGGCCTGATCGGCTCCTCGATCGCCCGCGCCGTGCGCGCGCAGATGCCGACGGTCCGCGTCACCGGCCACGATGGCGATCCCGCCGTCCGCGCCCGCGCCCGCGCGCTCGATCTGGCCGACGACATCGCCGACACGGCGGGCGCCGCCGTCACCGATGCCGATCTCGTGATCCTGTGCGTACCGGTCGGCGCGATGCGCGATGTGGCCGAACAGATCGCCGCCGATCTGCCGGCCGACTGCATCGTCAGCGATGTCGGCTCGTCGAAAGGCAGCGTCGCCGCCGCCTTTGCCGAAATGCTGCCCGGCGTCACCGTCGTCCCCGCCCACCCGGTCGCGGGGACGGAGCGGAGCGGCCCGGACGCGGGCTTCGCCACCCTGTTCCACAAACGCTGGTGCATCCTCACCCCGGCGGGCGATGCCGATCCCGCCGCCGTGATGCGCGTCTCCGCCTTCTGGGAGAAACTGGGCGCCGACGTGGAGATCATGGACGCGCGCCACCACGATCTCGTCCTCGCCGTCACCAGCCACCTGCCGCACCTGATCGCCTATA
>CAXTTS010000123.1:0-9214 GCA_964247265.1 uncultured Sphingomonadaceae bacterium | reverse complement strand
CGTCCGGCGAGACGTAGACCTGCGCCACCTGGGCGCCGGGGCGGCGGCCGGTGTCGCGGCAGGCGCCGATCCCTGCGCCTTCTTCTCGGCGATCCCCCACGGATCGTTGATCTTCTTCCAGATCGTCGCGAATACGCTCATGCCTGTATCTCCTTGATGTCGGGTGCGGAACGCGCGCGAAACCAGCAGGTTGCCAGCCCGGCCAAACGCACGACGCTATTGCAGCAGCGAGCCGACCTCGTCCCGCAGGCGGTCGATGCTATAGGGCTTGGCCAGGAAGCGGCCATCGTCCGGCACGGCGTTGCGTGGTGGAAAGGTGTCGCCCGATGTCACCAATATCTTGATCGACGGCCACCGCTCATGAACCACCCGGGCGAGCTCCAGCCCGTCCATGCTGCCCGGCATCCTGATATCGGTGAACAGCAACTCGACCTCGCCATGCTGTTCGAGGAAGCACAGCGCCTCGTCCGCATTGGCCGCCTCGACCACCTCATAGCCCGCGTCCGCCAGCGTATCGCAACCGATCAGGCGGACGAGCATCTCGTCCTCAACGATCAATATGCTTCGGTCTTCACGCTGCGCCACGACACTGATCCTGCTTAGGGATTCTGGCTAACGGTCGTCGGAACGCTCGGGTTCCGCCGGGCGGAACTCTCCGGGCAGCATCTGCCGGATCTTCGTCGCCAGCGCGTCGATCGCAAAAGGCTTGGTCATCATGTCCATGCCATGATCGAGAAAGCCGCCGCGCACCGCCGCATTCTCGGCATAGCCGGTGATGAAAAGGATGCGCAGATCCGGTCTTGTCTCGCGCGCGACCTCGGCCAGCTGGCGTCCGTTCATGCCGGGCAGGCCCACGTCCGACACCAGCAGATCGATACGACGACCGGATTGCAGGATCGGGATGGCGTGGCGGGCATCCACCGCCTCGATCGCCTGATAGCCGAGTTCCTCCAGCACCTCCAGGACGATCAGGCGGACCGATGGATCGTCCTCCACGATCATCACGGTCTCGCCCGAGCCAAGCGGTATGCTGCCCCCCTCGCCGCCGCCTTCCGCGATCTCCCCGCGATAGCGCGGTACGTAGAGCTTGAACGTCGTGCCCTCGCCGAGTTCGCTGTACAGGCGGACATGGCCGCCCGACTGGCGGGCGAAGCCGTAGATCATCGACAGGCCGAGGCCGGTGCCCTGGCCGACCGGCTTGGTGGTGAAGAACGGCTCGAACACCTTCTCCATCGTTGCGGGCGACATGCCGATGCCGGTATCCGACACGGCGAGTACGACATAATCGCCCGCCTCCACCTCGGCATGTTCGCGGGCATAGCGGGCATCGAGCCGCTCGTTCGATGTCTCGATGGTCAGCTTGCCTCCGTCCGGCATGGCATCCCGCGCATTGATGCAAAGGTTCAGCAGCGCGCTTTCCAGCTGGTTCGCGTCGGTCAGCGCCGGCCAGGCGGCCGCCGAGAGATGCGTCTCCAGCGCGATCTGCTCGCCGAGGGTGCGATGGAGCATGTCCTCCATCCCGCTCACCAGCAGGTTGAGGCCCGTCGGGCGCAGGTCGAGCGACTGGCGGCGGCCGAAGGCGAGCAGGCGCGCGGTCAGCGCGGCGGCGCGCTGCGCGGAGGTGGTCGCCGCATCGATATAGCGTTCCACCCGGTCCATCCGGCCGCCTGCGATGTTGCGCTGGATCAGATCCAGGCTGCCGATCACGCCGGTGAGCATATTGTTGAAATCATGGGCGATGCCGCCGGTCAGCTGGCCCACGGCCTCCATCTTCTGCGCCTGGCGGAGCGCCTCCTCCGTCCGGGCGAGCGCTTCGGCCTGTTCGCGCTCGCTGGTGATGTCGCGGCCGACGGCGTGAAGGTGGCGCTCGTCTGGCACCGCCGTCCACGACAGCCAGAGATAATGGCCGTCATGATGGCGAAAGCGGTTCTCGAAGCGGAGCGTGGTGCGCCCGCTTTCCAGCCGGGCGACCTCGGCCAGCGTGGCGGCCTGATCGTCCGGATGGACGAGCGCCATGAAGTCGCTGCCGATCAGCGCATCGGCATCCCAGCCCAGCAGCGTGTGCCACGCCGGGTTCACCGCCTCGATGCGCGCATCGAAACCGGCGACGATCATGACATCGGTTGAAAGCCGCCACATGCGATCGCGATCCTGCGTCCGCTGTTCCACCTGGTCCGCGAGCGTGGCGTTCAGCTCGCGCAGCCGCTCCTCCATCCGCTTGCGGTCGGATATGTCGCTGAAGAACACGGCGACCCGGTGATCGCCCGCCTCGCCGATCCGCAAGGCGCGCACATCGTACCAGCGGCCGAAAATATCGGCCGGGTTCTCGAAATGGGCCGGCTCCCCGGTCAGGGCGATGCGGCCGTATATGTCGAACCAATGGCGTTCGAGGCCCGGCGCCACCTCGCTGATCCATCGACCGGCGGCGCCGATCAGCCCGGTCTGCCGCTCGAACGCCGGATTGCCCTCGATCACCTTATAGTCGATCGCGGTGCCGCTCTCGTCGAACTTCATCTCCAGCACGCAGAAACCGACGTCGATCGCGGTCATCACCGTGCTGTACCGCTCCTCCGCCGCTTCGGCCGCCGCCGCCGCCAGGGTACGATCCGTCACGTCCGCGCCCTCGACGAAGATGCCGGTGACGGCACCCGCCGCATCGCGGATCGGCTGGTAGACGAAGTTGACGTAGCGATTGTCCGCCGGCCCGTCCGGTGAAGGGCCGCGGGCGAACAGCTCGCCATTGGCCGCATAGGGCTCGCCAGTGCGGAACACCGCGTCCAGCCGCTCCAGAAAGCCCTGAGCCGACGCTTCGGGCAGGACCTCGGCCACGGTGCGGCCGACGACCTGCCGCCCCCCGGCAAGGCGGATATAACCCGGATTGGCGCGAACGAAGCGGTGCTCCGGCCCTTCCAGCAAGGCCATGAAGGTGGGCGCCTGCTCGAACATCTGCGCCAGCAGTTCGCGCTCGCTCGCCAAATCCTGCCGCGCCTTCACCCGCTCCGTGATGTCGAGCGCGACGCCTGAGAAGCGCACCGGCTCGCCTGCCGCGTCGCGCTGGAGTTCGCCGCGCCGCGCGATCCAGCGCAGCGCGCCGTCGTCCGCCCGGCGGATGCGATATTCCACGTCGAGCGGCGCGGTGCCCTCCGCGCGGGACTGGCGATCGGATACCAGGTGCCGGTCCTCCGCCACGATCAGCGCCTCGAACTCGGTCGCCGGGGCTTCCTCGCGCACCGGTACGCCGTACAGACGGCAGAATTCCGGCGTACCGCGCAGGATGCCCTTCGCGTCGACCTCGAAGATGCCGACGCCGCCGGCCTCCTGCGCCATCCGCAGCCTCTGCTCGGCCACGGTCAACGCTTCGATCACGCGGTGCTGCTGGGTGCGGTCACGCAGCACCTTCACATAGCCGACCTGCGCGCCAGCCTCGTCGCGGAGCGGCGACATTTCGCCGCTCGCCCAGAAGCGCGTTCCATCCTGGCGCACATGCCAGCGTTCGTCGATCGCCCGGCCCTTCCGGGTCGCAACGATCCTCTCTTGCTCGGGAACGCCGTTCGCCACGTCGTCGTCCGTGAAGATAACGTCGATCGTCTTGCCGACCACCTCTCGCTCGGCCCAGCCGAAGACGAGGCCGGCGCCCGCGCTCCAGTCGGTGATGATGCCATCCAGATCGGCGACGACGATGGCGAAGTCGGTCGCGCTGTCCACGATCGCGCGGTGGCGCGATTTCTCCCGCTCGGCGGAACGGGAGGCGAGCCGCAGGTCCAGTGCGGCCATCGCATGACGCGCGAGCACGCGCAACGCATCCTCCTGCACGGCGGTGAGGGCACGCGGGCGCACGTCAAGCACGCACAACGATCCGATCGGCAGCCCATCCGGCGTCTTCAGCAGGATGCCCGCGTAGAAGCGGATGTGCGGCGCGCCGACTACCTGCGGATTCGTCGCGAAGCGCGGGTCCAGCGTCGCATCCGGCACAATCAGGGCGTCCTCCTCGCGCAGCGCATGCACGCAGAAGGAATGTTCGACCGGCGTCTCGCGCACGCCGAAGCCCACCTCCGCCTTGAAGAACTGCCGCCCCGCGCCGACGAGGTTGATGACCGCCATCGGCACCTCGCAGATCGCCGAGGCGAGCGCCGCGATGTCGTCGAAATCCTTCTCGCGCGGCGTATCGAGGACGGCGTAGCGATCCAGCGCGGCGAGCCGGCGGCGCTCGAAATGGTCGGTGTTGGTCATCATATCCGAACGGCAAGCCCGGCCCCCGGCTTGGGGTCGGTGCGGACCGCATCTAGCGCATCACACCCGTTGCGCGGAGACTTTTATGATCCGCGCTCGCACGCCTGCCGCGCAAACGGAGCGCCGGCCGCCGGGAGGCCGGTCGCCCCGCGCGCGAACCGCCTCTTGCCATCGCCCCTCAAGGTCGGCCAAGTGGTTGCCACCTCACGGAGAATACCGCCGATGATCCGACTGCGCCATTGCATCGCCGTTGCCCTGGCGCTTGTCGGCGGGGCCGCGCCGGCCGCCGCACCCGTCGTCGTCACCGCCGCGCATATGGTGGATGTGCTGACGGGCCGAACCGTCGATCGCCCGCAGGTGGTCATCGTCGACGGGCGCATCACCGCCGTCGGCCGGCAGGGCGATGCCGTGCCGCAGGGCGCGCGACGGCTCGATCTCGGCGATCGCACGATCCTGCCCGGGCTGATCGACATGCACGTCCACCTCACCAGCGATCCGACGATCTCCGGCTATCGCGGCCTGGAATATACCGACAATTTCTGGACGGTGGTGGGCGTCGCCAATGCCCGCAAGACGTTGGAGGCGGGCTTCACCACCGTCCGCAAC
The DNA here is from genome assembly GCA_964247265.1 of uncultured Sphingomonadaceae bacterium. GTDB lineage: Bacteria > Pseudomonadota > Alphaproteobacteria > Sphingomonadales > Sphingomonadaceae > Alterirhizorhabdus. The sequence continues at coordinate 4,378 of CAXTTS010000123.1, read as the reverse complement.
GTCGGCTCGGCCAATTATGACGACGTCGCGATCAAGCAGGGCGTCGCCGCCGGCTATGTGCCCGGCCCGCGCATCGTGCCGGCCACCTATGCGATCGGCGCGACCGGCGGCCATTGCGACGCCACCGAATTTCCGCCCTCCATCCACATGGACAGCCCGCAGATCGCCAACAGCCCGGACGAGTTCCGCGCCGTCGTCCGCAAGCTGCGCAAATATGGCGCGGAGGTCATCAAGGTCTGCATGACTGGCGGCGTGCTCTCCAAGACGGACAGCGTCGGCGCCCAGCAGATCAGCCTGGCGGAAATTACCGCCATCGTCGCGGAAGCGCACATGCTCGGCCTGAAGGTCGCCGTCCACGCCCACGGCACCGCCGGCATCAACGATGCGCTGCGCGCCGGCGTCGACACGATCGAACATGCCAGTCTGGCGGATGCCGAAAGCTTCAAGCTGGCCAAGGCGCACGGCGCCTGGTTCGACATGGATATCTACGACGACGACTATATCCTGGCGGAGGGCGCGAAGAACGGCGTGTTCGCCGAAAGCCTCGAAAAGGAGCGTGCGATCGGCCGCAAGCAGCGCGAGACGTTCCGCGCTGCGCATGCGGCCGGGGTCAAGATGCTGTTCGGCACCGATGCCGGCGTCTACCCGAACGGCAACAACGCGCTGCAATTCGCCAAGATGGTCGAATGGGGCATGACGCCGATGGAGGCGATACAGGCGGCGACCAGCAGCGCGGCCGAGGCGCTCGGCCGGCCCGGCGATGTCGGCGCGATCGCACCGGGCCGCTACGGCGACATCGTCGCGGTGGACGGCGATCCGCTGGCGAACATCCGCACGCTGGAGCATGTCGCGGTCGTCATCAAGGGCGGAGAGATGGTGAAGTCGGCCGATGAGGCGCCGATCGTCCGCTGACGGCCCTCGCCGCCGCCTTACCCGCCGGCCTTGCGGATCAGCGCGATCTCATCCGTCTGCACCTTTTCGGTCGCGGGCTGCGGCTTGGTGAAATCCAGTTGCGACAAGGTGGCCGAAACGAACCTCCCGTCGCCGAGGAAGGCGTAGAGCGCATGCACCTCCGGGCTCCACAAGGCCGCTTTGCCCACGCCGGGCAGGTCGACCGGCGGCTTGTCGGTCATCATCGCGGCCTGGCGACGCATCTCCTTGACCTGATCCGCGACGCTTGCCCCATTGGTCGCCTGCCCGGTGCCGAACACCAGCATCCGGCCGTCCGCCAGCTTGTACGCGCATTGGGAGTAGAGGTCGGCCCCATCCCCCTCCTTCTTGACCGCGCTGAGTTCGGCCGAGCTTACCGCGCTCGCTAATGTGGCGGCGACGACGGATTGATCCAGGATCGCACAGGCGTCGGTCGCCTTCCACGATCCGCCGCCGGCCGCGACCGCCGACCCGCTGCCGCCTGATCCACCCCCGCAGGCCGACAGCGCGAGCATCGGTGCCCCGATAGCAACGAAGCGCATTTTCATCGATGATCCCCCCGTCCGTTCAGTTCCCGCAGATCGTAACCGGATCATATCAGCGGTGACGAAAGTAACAATCGCGGATAGATGCGGCACATACCATCGGGTCGATAGTCTCTGGCCTGCGATCGGAGGAACGGCGTCATGCACAAGCTTGCGATCATCACGACCGCCGCCGCCGCCCTGGCCGGCTCTGCCATACTCGCGGTGCCGCCGGCCACCCGCATGATCCTGACTGGCAACGGTTTCACGGTGGGCAACCAGGTGGCGATCTTCGGCGCCACACCCGCCACAACGGCGGTGGCGATGGCGGGCAAGGCGCTGGGCCGGCCGATCGAGCGCGGCAGTCACGGCGATTGCGGCCAAGGCAGCATCATCGCCTTCGCGAAGTTTCGTGGCGGGTTCGAGTTGTCGTTCGTGAAAGGCCGGCTGTCCGGATGGACCGCCGACGGCGCCCAAGCAAGGACAGCCAAGGCGATCGGCGTCGGGGATACGCTTGGCGCGTTGCGAAAAGCCTATCCGGATGTCGCGATCGATCCGGGCGACGAGGCGAATGGCGGGCTTGGCCCGAGCTTCCAGCGGGAGGGTGGCCCGCAAGGCTGGCTGGACGGCGTGAAACCCGGCTCCAAGGTGACGGGCCTGTTCGACGGAGCGACCTGCATCGCCGGAATCTGACATTCGGCGTCGCCACGCGACTGAACGCTTGGTCCGAGCCGATAGCCGTGTAGTCTTGATCGAGACAGCCCGCGCAACATGCGGAGCGCAAACGGAGATTCGCTTGGACGCTCATTCATGTCGCTGACGCAACGCATCGTGGTCGCCTTGCTGGGCGGGCTCGCCTTCGGCCTGATCCTCGCGCGCTATGCCGCCACCGCTGCGGCGGTGGTGCTGCCCGTCGCGCAGACGATCGGCTCCGCCTGGGTCGGCGGGTTGCGCATCACGATCGTGCCGCTGGTGTTCGCGCTGATCGTCACCGGCATCGCGTCGGCGGCGGATGCGGCGCGGGCGGGCGGGGTGGCGGCGCGCGCCTTGCTGTTCATCGCGATCGGCCTCACCGCATCGGCGCTGGTCTCGGGCGTGGTGGTCCAGTCGATGCTCGCTCTGTGGCCGGTGCCCGCCGGTGCGGCGGCGGCGCTCGGCGTGCCGGCCAGCGCGGTGCCGCCGGAGGCCACCGCGATCACTGGCCAGTGGCTGCTCAGCTTCATCCCGACCAACCCGATCAAGTCGGCGGCCGAGGGCGAGATGGTGCCGCTGGTGGTGTTCGCCCTGCTGTTCGGCTTTGCCGCCACCCGGATCGAGCGCGCGCGGTGCCAGGGGCTGATCGGCTGGTTTCAGGCGGTCGTCGATACGCTGATGGTGATCGTCCAGTGGGTGCTGCGGCTGGCGCCGATCGGCGTGTTCGCGCTGGCGACGGTGGCGGGCACGCGGGCCGGTCTCTCGGCGGTCGGCACGCTCGTCCAATATATCGCGGTCGTCGTCAGCGCCTGCGTGGCGGTGACGCTGCTGATCTATCCGGCGGTGATGCTGTTCGGCCGCACCGGCCTGCGCGCCTTTGCCCGCGCGGTCGCGCCACCGCAGGCGATCGCCTTCAGCACCCAATCGTCGATCGCTTCGCTGCCGGCGATGATCGAGGCGACCGGCGGCCCGCTCGGCGTGTCGGAGCCGGTGCGCAACCTGGTGCTGCCGATGGCAGTGTCGATCTTCCGGGTGACGAGCGCCGCCGCGAACTTCGCCGTCGCGCTCTATGTCGCGGCGCTGCACGGCATCCCGATCGGGCCGGGCCTGTTCGCCATCGGCGTGGTGGTGGCGACCGTCGTCAGCCTCGCGGCGGTGGGCCTGCCGAGCCAGGTGTCCTTCTTCACCGCGATCGGCCCGGTGTGCCTCGCGATGGGGGTGCCGGTGGAGCTGCTGCCGCTGCTGCTGGCGGTGGAGACCATCCCCGACATCTTCCGCACCGTCGGCAACGTCACCGCCGACATCGCGCTCACCCGCATAGTCGCGACGCGCGGTGGCGAGGCTGCGGGCGCCTGAAGCGGTTGCAAGGCAGGTGGGGTCACCTGCCACTTCGTCATCCGCGATAAACAGAAAGCTGGAGTGGTTCCACGATAATGGAACCGCTCTAGCGCCGCGCCCGCACCGGCGCCGACAGGGCCGGCCAGCGATCGCGCCATGGCGTCGCCTCCTCCAGCCCGGCGGCCAGAGCGAGCAGGGTGAGATCGTGGCCCGTCGCGGCGGCGGCCATCACCCCGATCGGGCGACCGTCCGCCGCCCAGCCGAGCGGTAGCGAGATGGCCGGGTTGCCCGCGATATTCTGCAACGGCGTATAGTTCGTATAGGCCCAGAATGCCTGCCACAGCGCCGCGAAATCCTGCGCCGGATCGAAGACGCCGAGCGGCGGCGGCGGCGTGTTCGTGACGGGCGACAGGATGACGTCGTAATCGCCGAACATCGCTGCCAGCGCGCGGCCGCTCTCGGCCACCTGGGCGAAGGTCGCGCCGGTATCGTGCAGCCGCAGCGATGCGCGATGCTCGGCCAAGCCGACCGTCCACGGCTCCAGCAGGTCGCCGATCGGCACGCCCGGATTGGCGGCGCCGATCAGATCGGCGATCTCGCCGCCTTCATGCAGCCAGATCGTCTGGAAGGCGGCGATCACCGCCGGGCCATCGACCGCCAGCGCCGTCTCCTCGACCGTGCAGCCGAGCGCCTCGCAGGTGCGCGCCGCCGCGATCACGGCGTCACGTACCTCGGCATCGGGCGCCCGGCCATCGAGCCCGTCGAGACAGAGCGCCACGCGCAGCCCGGCGACCGGCCGCGCGGGCGCCAGCCAAGCCGCCGGATCGAGCGTGCGGCGGTGCCCCCAGGCAACATCGCGCACCGATCGGCCGATCAGCCCGTCGCAGCAGAGC
>CAXTTS010000122.1:0-9262 GCA_964247265.1 uncultured Sphingomonadaceae bacterium | reverse complement strand
CACTGAATCAGGAAAGCCGCTCCGCCTCAACCCGTTGATTGGGTTTGGACCCTAGGAACCGCGGGTGGCGACTCGCTGATCAACAAGGTTATGCAGCCCGGAGCATGACCTTTACCGGCCGAGGTTGTCGGATAGACGGCGGCAAACCTCGCCCGTGCTGAGTGCGATAGCGGAGAATGTGTTGAGACCGAGGATCGTTGAGGGGCGAGCGCCGATGATCCAGGGGCAAGCCGTCGTCTTCGCGGCGGAGGACGCGGTGGGCGAGTTGAACATCTGGGTCACGGCGACGCGCTGGGAAGAGTGGTGGCTTCAGGCGCCGGAGCCCGCGACCGATGAAGACCGTCTCGACTTCGCGCTTGGCATGGTCGAGACTGCGGCCGCTGCGGGCAAAGCCAGCGTCGCGGAAAACGGCTCGCGCATTCTGTTCGTAGGCTAGGCGGGTGTGCAATTTCGATCGCAAAAGCGCCTCGCCGAGCCGAGCTTGCCGCCCGACTCGCCATCGCCATCCCCCATTCCAAGGATCTAATAGTCTCCGCTCGAGCCCTCCCCGAGTAATCTTACCGATTGATTTACCCATCCCTGCATTGTGGATCGGCGTGGAAAAGGGGCTCTGACTCAATTTTGATGAAATTGGCGGGTTGAATGGCGGCGGTTTCCAATCGGGAGCAAACGCCATGAAGAAAGCGCTTCGGCCGGCCTCGGTGATCCCACCGGGCTTCACGATTGTCACCTCCTCGGTGGATGATGACGGCGCGACGATCCTGGTTCGCAGCACGTCACCGACGAGCTCGTGCCCAAGATGCGGCAGCGTCAGTTGCCGCGTTCATAGCCGCTATAGGCGTCAGATCTCGGATCTTCCCCTGGCGGGCCGGCCCGTAAAGCTAATGGCGGATGTCCGCCGTTTTCGCTGCGAAGCGGTACGGTGCGGGCAAAGGATCTTCGCGGAGCGCTTCGCCGATGGTGTTGTAGCGCCCTGCGCGCGGCCCACCGGTCGACTGGAGACGCTGGTCCATCACCTCGGTCTCGCCCTTGGCGGTCGGCCAGCGGCCAGCTTTGCACGGCGGCTCATGCTGCCGGTCAGCAACGACACGCTGCTCGGCGTCGTACGACGCCGAGGCTGCCCGCCGTCCCCGGAGCCGACGGTGATTGGGATCGATGATTGGGCATGGCGGCGTAATCAACGGTACGGCACGATCATCTGCGACCTCGAACGGCGCCGGCCGATACGCCTGCTGCCGGACCGGGAACCGGCAACCGCTCAGGCGTGGCTCGCCGAACAGCCGCAAGTGGCGATCATCGCGCGTGACCGCGGCGGCGCTTATGCCCGCGCAGCGGTCAAGGCGCTGCCGAACGCCGTGCAGGTCGCCGATCGCTGGCATCTCATGGAAAACGCCAGCCATGCCTTCCTCGACGCTGTGCGCCGGTCGATGCGCCAAATCCGATGCGCCATCGGTGCGATGACGATCAAGCCGGAACTACTCACGGCGGCCGAGCGGCTTCAATATGAAGGGTATCTGCATCGCGAGGAGACCAATGCCGCGATCATGACTCGCTCTAGGGCCGGTGTCGCGATCAAGGAGATAGTGCGCCGCACTGGCCACAGTCGCGGCACGGTGCGCCGGGTCCTGCGCGGAGAACGCAGCGATGTGTTCAGAACCCGGGAGACGTCTCTCGAGACCTACCTGCCATGGCTGGATCTACAATGGACGGCAGGCCACCATAACGGCGCAGCGCTGTGGCGTTCATTGCAAGCGCAGGGCTTTCGAGGATCGCTGCGCGTCGTGACGGAGTGGGCAACACGTCGACGGCGCGCCGAGAAGGTTGATGCCGACACGCTTCACCGAGTGCCGTCGGCCAGAACCATCGCGCGGTTGATGACGATCGCCCGCAATGATCTCTCCAAGGCGGAGACCCTCATTGTGGCGGCGGTTGAAGCTGGCGTGCCATCCCTTGTCGATGCGCGGCGCATCATCGAACGCTTCCACGTCATGATCCGCCGCAAGGACGGCGCCGACCTTGATTCATGGATAGTCCGCGCACGCGCCAGCCTGGTCGCGTCGTTCGCAAACGGCGTTGCAAGATATTGCCGCGGTTCGAGCCGCCGTCGTCTCCCGATGGTCGAATGGCCAGACCGAGGGGCAGATCACAAAGCTCAAGCTGGTCAAACGTCAGATGTACGGCCGCGGAAAACTTGACCTTCTCCAGGCTAGGCTGATCGGCGCGACATAACGTCGATCATCAAAAGTGCGTCAGAGCCCCTTTTGGGCGCCGATTGACAGTCCTTGACGCGGTAGAAGGCGTCCGAACGCCGTGCGCTGTGCCTTGGTAAAGGTGCTGTCGATGGCGGTGCTCTGCGCAACGGCACCGGCCTCCACCACCGCATCCAACAGCTTGAGCAAGAAGCCTCGTCGCGATCAGCGGTTGAAGCGGCTTTAGACCGTGGTCGATGGACTATAGTCGGCCGGGCAGTCGCACCAGCCGCAGCCGACCTTCAGCACATGCAGGATGCCCGGGATCACCCGGCGATCATCGACCCGCCTGGCTCAGAATGGTTCTTTGGCAGATGCGGTTCGATCGCCGCCCAAGCTTCGTCCGAAAGCAAGAACAGCGCCATCCCGAACCTCCCATGATCCACGCATCTCGTGAATCAGGAGCGCGACTCCGCTTCAAGCTGCTGCTCGGGTTTGAACCCTAAGCACCGCGATGATTGTATCACCCGGAGTCTTGTTGACAGTCGCCATTCACGCGGAACATAATGTGAAAATCATGACGTCCAGAGGACGAATTCTGCAACCTAGCCAGATAGAAGGGAGAGAGGAAGAAGGGGTAGCCAAGCTGTTGTAGGAGCACGGAAATTACGACTTTGGAGCTCCTCCCACTTTGTGTGTATAAAGCTGCGTATAAATAGCGACGATCTGATAGAAATATCGTTCTCTCTCAGATCTTTGGACCCACCAACTCGGTAGGTGCCGGGCCCACCATGCACGGTCTGCCGGACTCCGCTGCCTTGACGGGCTACCTCAACCGCGCGGCGCGAGCAGGATCAGGAGCGCACCGGCTACGCACAGCAGGCTGCCGGCGAGATCCCAGCGATCCGGCCGCACGCCCTCCACCAGCCACAGCCATGCCAGCGAGGTGGCGATGTAGACGCCGCCATAAGCCGCGAAGGCGCGGCCGGCGGCATCGGCCGGGCTGAAGGTGAGGACGAAGGCGAAGAACAATAGGCAGGCGACCCCGGGCACCAGCCACCAGACCGGCCGATCGAGCCGCAGCCAGCCCCAGAAAGCGAAGCAGCCGGCAATCTCGGCCACAGCGGCGAGCGGATATAGGAAGGCGGACTTGACCATCCGCCTTACCTGTCGTCCTAGAGGGTGCGAAGCAAGTACCGCAGGAGGCGGGTATCAGCGGCGGACACGATCACGATCGGGCGGGCGGGCGCGGCCACGCGGATCACGGCCACGCGGATCACGGGCATTCGCATGGTCATGGCGGCCATGCCGGGCACGGCCATGCGCCGGCGGATTTCGGCCGCGCCTTCGCGATCGGGATCGCCGCCAATATCGGATTCGTGGCGCTGGAGGCCGGGTTCGGTTTCGCGGTGAACTCGATGGCGCTGCTGGCCGATGCGGGGCATAATCTTTCGGACGTGCTGGGGCTGGTGATGGCCTGGGGCGCGTTCCTGCTCGGGCGGCGGCCGGCCAATGCCCGCTTCACCTACGGCATGGGCGGATCGACGATCCTGGCGGCGCTGTTCAACGCACTGCTGCTGCTCGTCGCATCCGGCGCGATCCTGCTGGAGGCGATCCGCCGCTTCGCCGCGCCGCCTGAAGTGGCGGGTGGGCCGGTGATGGCGGTGGCCGCGGCCGGCATCGTGGTGAATCTGGGAACCGCCTTGCTGTTCGCGCGGGGGCGGGATGGCGACGTGAACATCCGCGGCGCCTATCTGCACATGGCGGCGGACGCGGCGGTGTCCGCCGGGGTCGTCGCGGCGGGGCTGCTGACGGTGGTGACGGGCGTGCGCTGGATCGATCCGGCGACGAGTCTCGCGATCGTCGCGGTGATCCTGGCCGGAACCTGGGGGCTGCTGCGCGAATCGCTGGCGCTGGCGATGCAGGCGGTGCCGCCCGGGATCGATCCGGCGGCGGTGAGCGCGGCGCTGGGCGCGGTGCGGGGGGTCAGCGGCGTCCATCACGTCCATATCTGGGCGACGAGCACCACCAGGACGGCGCTGACCGCGCATCTGGTGATGCCGGCCGGGCCGCCGGGCGACGCCTTCCTGCGCGAATTGTCCGACGACCTTTCGCGTCGCTTCGCCATCGGCCACAGCACCTTCCAGGTGGAGCGGGGCAGCAATGCCGACTGCATCGGCTGCGACGACGGCAACCGGGTGGCAACATCTGCGCTATAGGGCAGGGTGCGCCCTTCCCGCGAAAGTGACCGGATGACCCGACCCGCAACCGTCCATCTGATCGCCGCCGCGCGGCCGAACTTCATGAAGGTCGCGCCCTTGTGGCACGCCTTGTCCGCCGCGCCCGATTTCACGCCGGTGCTGGTACATACCGGCCAGCATTATGATGCGAACATGTCCGACGCGATCTTCGCCGATCTGCGGCTGCCGGCGCCGGACCATCATCTCGGTGTCGGTTCCGGCACCCATGCCGAGCAGACCGGGCGCGTGATGATCGCCTATGAGGCGGTGGCGCTGGCGCACCGGCCGGACTGGCTGATCGTGGTGGGCGATGTGAACTCGACGGCGGCGTGCGCGCTGGTCGGCACGAAGCTGGGCATAGCGACGGTGCATCTGGAGGCCGGGCTGCGCAGCCGAGACCGGGCGATGCCCGAGGAACTCAACCGGCTGATGACCGACGTGCTGGCCGACGTGCTGTGGACCCCCTCACCGGACGCCGACGCGAACCTGGCGACGGAAGGCATCCCGGCGGAGCGGGTGACGCGGGTCGGCAACATCATGATGGACGCGTTCGAACTGACCCGTCCGGCGATCGCGGCGGCGGATTATGCCGGCGAACTGGGCCTGCCGGCGGACGGCTATGGCGTGGTGACGCTGCATCGCCCCTCCAACGTCGACGATCCGGCACAGCTTGGTCGGCTAGTGGAGGCGCTGGTCGAGGCGCAGGCGCTGCTGCCGCTCGTCTTTCCGGTGCATCCGCGGACGGCGGCGCGGATGGCGGCGGTGGGGCTGGACAGGCGGTTGGCGGCTGCCGGCGTGCGGCTGCTGGAGCCGGCGCCTTATGCGCGGTTCATGAGCCTGGTGACGCAGGCGGCTGCCGTCATCACCGACTCGGGGGGCATACAGGAAGAGACGACCTATCTGGGCATCCCCTGCCTGACGCTGCGGGATACGACGGAGCGTCCGATCACCATCAGCGAAGGCACCAGCCGGCTGGTGGGCGCCGGAGGCCTGGTCGCGGCGCTGCGCGAGGCGCTAGGGCAACCGAAGGCGGAGCGGCGACGGCCCGACCGCTGGGATGGGCAGACGGCGGCGCGTTGCGTGGCCGATCTGCGGCGGCGGGCTGCCGGGTAGAGGAGCGGGCGGTAAGCCACGCCTCGGGAAGCCGAAGCGTGGCGGCTTGCGATCAAAGGCGCTGGAGCGCTTCCTTGATCTTCAGCTTCTGTTTCTTCAACCTGGCGAGCAGGGTGTTATCCGGGGCGGGGCGACTGGTCTCTGCAGCGATCCGGGCTTCGATCCCGGCATGTTTGGCACTCAACGCGGATGTGTGAGATGTCTGCATGGCACGATGTCCTTTCGTCTCCGATTGGGGAAACGATTAGATCATCAGTTTGGCCGCCTGTCGCGTGGTTAATAGGGTGAATGCGACAGTTACCATAATCGCCATGACGAACCGTGCGACGCTCGCGACCTTGAGCGCCGGCCGCTTCCGCCCTATCGATCCACCGAGTATCGAGGGAGGGTGAGCTTGAACCATGACGAGATCGCCCAGCGGATAGGCCAGCTTCGTCAGGAGCATCGCGACCTGGACATGGCGATCGTGGCGATGGTGGCGGCACCGGCGCCCGATCAGCTGGTGCTGGCGCGAATCAAGAAACGCAAGCTGCGGCTGCGGGACGAGATCGCCCAGCTGGAGGATCAATTGATCCCCGACATCATCGCCTGACACATGAGAAAAGGGGCCGGTCCACGCGGACCGGCCCCTTTCATTAGGCCCCAGGATCAGGCGGCTTCGCGCTGATCCTGCACGCGTGCCTCGACCACGGTCGGCTCGCTGCCATCGATGGCGATGCGGCGGGGCTTCTTATGCTCCGGCACCTCGCGCACCAGCGCGATGTTGAGCAGGCCATGCTCGTAGGCGGCGCCCGTCACCTTGATCGTGTCGGCCAGCTGAAAGCGGCGCTCGAACGCGCGCTTGGCGATGCCGCGATGGATGAACTGGCGGTCGCCCTGCTCGGCCGGGTCGCCGGCGCGACCGATCACGATCAGGACATTCTCCTGCACGGTGAGGTCGAGTTCGTCCTGGGCAAAGCCGGCCACGGCCATCGAGATCTGGTAGGCGCCTTCGCCGACCTTTTCGATGTTGTAGGGGGGATAAGCGTCGTCGCCGCCGCGCGTGGCGAAATCGACAAGGCGATTGAGGTTCTCGAAGCCGATCGAGGACCGCAGCAGGGGGGCGAAATCAACGGTACGCATAAAGCTCAACCCTTTCATTTGGCGATGAGTAGGATGCCCGCGGCGCTGCCGCCGGGCCTGCCGCTGCCGCCCCTGAAAGGCGACGGCTGCGACGATCGATAAATTAGGCGACGTCGATCGGCTTTCAAGAGGGCGTTTTTCGCGGCGCGCCTGCCGTTCACCATCTTTGTCCGTTCTCGTTTGAGTGGCATTATGGCATATATCGACGCTCTGGAGGAACGCGGCGATGCGCAGCAACGGCTTGACGACGCGGCTCGTGGACGCGCTCTACACGGAAGCCATGATCCTGGCCGACGAGGCGCGCAGCTATTTCGACGATCGCGGGCGCGCGGACCGGCACGCGCTGGCGCCGCTGGAGCGGGTGGCCTTCACCTGCGAATCGCTGAAGGTGACGACGCGGCTGATGCATATCATCGCATGGCTGCTGACCCGGCGCGCGCTGGAAGCCGGCGAGATCAGCCAGCACGAGGCGCGCGATCCGGCGCGTCGGCTCGGTCGGATCGATCCGGCCGATCCGGCGGAAATGGCGAGCCTGCCGGAAACGGCGCTGGCGCTGATCCGGGCGAGCGACGATCTGTATCAGCGTGTCCGCCGGCTGGATGATGGACTGGAGCGGAATGTGATCGCGCTCAGCCCGGCGCACGGCCTGCTGAAGCGGCTGGAGCGGGCGTTCTGAACCGCGCGTGCCTGCGGCCGCGGGATCATTACCGCCACTGGCATCCGATCACGACGCGCTGGTCCGACAACGATGCCTATGGGCACGTCAACAACAGCATCTATTATCACTGGTTCGACAGCGCGGTGAACGGGTGGCTGATCGCGGCGGGGCTGCTGAATATCGCGCAAGGCGATCCGATCGCGCTGGTGGTGGAGACGGGCTGCCGCTACGCCCGCCCGCTCGCCTATCCGGAGCCGGTGGAGGTGGGGCTGGCGATCGAGACGATCGGCCGATCGAGCATGCGCTACGCCATCGGCATCTTCGCTGCAGGCGCCGGCGAGGCAGCGGCGGAAGGCCATTTCGTGCATGTGCTGGTGAGCCGGGAGACGCGCCGCCCGGTGCCGCTGCCGCCGGAATGGCGCATGGCGGCCGAGCAGCTGCTGGCGCAACCCGCAGCGCGATGAAGGTTGGTGCGGGCGGGGGGGATCGAACCCCCAAGGCCTTGCGGCCGACGGATTTTCTTACCCGCCACGGCTTTCGCCGCCGCATCGTGACGATGCGTTCGGGGTCTGGACTATCCCTTCACCATGCCCCGGCCGGCGAGCGCAGGCGCGGGGTGCAGGTGCTGCCCGTCTAGTCTCTACACCTTCCCGCACGCGCGGGCTTGGCTCGGGATCGCCATTTCACAGGGTTCCCCGAATTTGAGCAGTTCTGCATCGCCGGTTTCCCGCGCGAGCACCCAATCGTTCAAGTCCGTTGCGTCTACCAGTTTCGCCACGCCCGCACGACGCCGCCGGCCCGCCATAAGGCGGGCGGGGCCGCTCGCCAAGATCAGACGTTTAGCCGGGTCCGCATCTCCTTGCCCGGCTTGAAATAGGGCACGTTCTTGGCATCCACCTCCACCGGATCGCCGGTACGGGGATTGCGGCCGACCCGGGCGACCCGGGCACGCGTGGAAAAGGCGCCGAAGCCACGAAGCTCGACCCGCAGGCCGGCCGCCAGATGGGCGGCGATTGTATCGAAGAAGACGGTAACGATCTTCTCGACCTCCCGCTGCGACAGGCCGGGATTGTCCGCTGCCAGCAACTGAACGAGTTCGGACCGGATCATTCGCATATCTCCAAAGCTGCGATCCCGAGATCGCCCACGAGCATCTTCCCCCACGAAGGCTCACGCCGTTTTCATACATACGTTAGTTGTTACAGCAGCGTGCCTTTTGCAACCATTCATGCGCCTTGTCATAAAAGACTGGTGGCGCAAGCTTCTAGCAGACGCCGGATTACGCGAATGTGGAGAGAAAGAATGAGAGCTGCGGTGAAGTGCCTGCTGGGCCTGACGACGGGAGCGGCGCTATCCGCCGGAGCAATGGCGACGCCGCTGCCGCGACCTCCGGCATTCGCCATGTGCGGCGTGTGTCACAAGGCCGCCGCGGGCGAGAAGCCCACGCTGGGGCCGAACCTGTGGGGGGTGAACGGGCGCAAGGCAGGGACGGCCCCCGGCTACGCTTACTCGGCGGCGATGCAGAAATCCGGGATCAGCTGGAACAAGGAATCGCTGGTGGCCTTCATCACCGCGCCGCAGCAGACGGTGCCGGGCACGAAGATGGCCTATGGCGGCCAGAAGAATCCTAAGATGGCGGCAGATATCGCCGATTACGTCCTCTCGCTGAAATAAGCGGCGCGCGAACGGAAAGGGGCGCGGACCTCGCGGTCCGCGCCCCTTTTTCGTCATACCCGCAGCCGGGATCAATTGTCGTCGCGGCGAGCCTTCAGCGCGGCGCCCAGGATGTCGCCCAGCGACGCGCCCGAGTCGGACGAGCCGTACTGCGCCACGGCCTGCTTCTCCTCGGCCATCTGCATCGCCTTGATCGAGAAGTTCGGCTTCTTGGAACGATCAAAGCCGATCACCATCGCATCGAGCTTCTGGCCGACCTGGAAACG
>CAXTTS010000121.1:0-9335 GCA_964247265.1 uncultured Sphingomonadaceae bacterium | reverse complement strand
CCAGCGCCACGCCGGAGGGCGGCAGCGCAGCGGCGAGCGACGCCATGACGATGCCGCAGCCGAGGCCGTAAGCGGCGGTGACGCGCGCCAGCAGCACCGGCGAGGTCGCCCGCGCCAGCCGGAGCAGCGCGAACAGCCCGGCGTCCAGCAGCAGCAGCAAGGCCCCCGGCACCAGGATGGCGACCAGCCCGAGCGCACCGGGCAACCGCGCGCCGACTGCCAGCCCGGCGATCGCGCAGGCGTGCGCCAGTGCCGTCCACAGCAGGGCGTGCCGTATCTCGCACAGCTTTTCCGCGGCGGTCTGCAACTCGGCCGGGATCAGCGTATCGCTCAGCCCCAATGCCTCGATCCAGGTGGCGGCCGGTGCCGCCGCCTCCATCTGCACCGGTCGCCTCAATCTGCGCTCGCCCATTTCGCCCCCTGGTCGTCGTCCCGGGAGGGATAGGGGCCAAGCGCTTTAGCGCGGGTTAATTTTGCCTTGCACCGCCGCCTTGGCGAAGGTGAAAATACCGTAACGCATCGCCCCGGTGCGATAGGCCAGCGCGAGGCGCGGCAGGGTGGCGACGAAGATGCGGTTGTGCGCGCGCGCATCGCGCAGGAATGCGCGGTAGCGGGCCGATGTCGCCACCCGCCGCGCGACATCCAGCAGGATGATGTCCCACGTCCGCCGCACCTGCCGGCTCACATCGTCGAAGCCGGTGACGGTGAAGCCCGCGGCCTCCGCCATCGCGCGATATTCGCCCTCGCTGCCCATCGATGGCAAGCGCCCCTCGCGGCAGATCGGCTCCAGCAGGTGCCGCACCGCCCAGCCGCCGGGCCGCTCCGCCGCGAGCCAGACGCACACCACCAGCCGCCCGCCCGGTCGCAGCACGCGCCAGGCCTCGGCGAAGAAGCGCGGCTTGTCGACCATATGCTCGGAACTTTCGATAGCATAGGCGCCGTCGAACGTCGCATCGGCCAGCCCGTTCGCCATCCAGTCACGGTGCAGGATCGTCACGGCGGCGGTGGGCGAAGCATGATCCGCTTGCGCCTTGGCGACGGTGAACCCCGTCACCTCCGCATCGAAACGCCCGGCCAGCAGCCGCGCCGTCGCACCATAGCCGCAGCCGATATCAACCAGCCCCGCGCCCCGCGTGACCCCCAGCCGCTCGGCCACGCCAAGCGACAGCGCCTCGACCGCCTCGTCCCGCGTCTCCCGTCCGCTCCGCCACAGGCCGTGATGGACATGCTCGCCCCACACCTCGCGATAGAAGGGATCGAGCTCGTCATAATGATCCGCGACGGAACGCGCGTCCTGCGGGGTGTCAGGCAGGATCACGCAGCCGCCGCCTTCAGCTCTTGAGGAGCGTGCCCTTGGTGGAAGGATTGGCGGCGATCGTTTTCTTCACCTCCTTCTTGGGCTTCTTGGCTTCCTTGTTGCTCTTCATCTGACCCTTGGCCACGGCGCTCTCCCTCTTGGATTCCGCCGCGAACATAGCACAGGGGCCGGTCGGTGCCAGGGGTCCGTGCCAGCGCCCCGCTCACCCGGTGAAGCGCACCCCGATCCACAGGGTACGCGGCGCCGCGCGCTCGTACACGCCGTTGGAAACGGCCGTCTCGATCCGCTTGTCGCCGATATTCTCGGCCCGCCCTTCCACGCTGATGCCGTGGCCGACCGGCACGTTCACCGTCGCGTCCACCGTCAGCGCATCGGCCAGCGTGCGGCTGTTCTGGTCGTCCTCATACTGGCCCGAGACATAGCGCAGCGTGGCGGAGGCGCGGAACGCATCGGCCCTGCCATAAGCCAGCGTGCCCGACGCCTGATGCTTGGGCGTCTGCGCCGGTCGCAGTCGGTCGAGCGGTGCCGCCTGCCCGCTCGCGCGAACCGCCGCATCGACATAGGCGTAGCTGCCGGTGAGGCTCCACGCGCCATAGGTGAACGCCGCCTCCAGCTCCGCCCCTTTCGATACGATCGCATCCAGATTGCGCCGCACCCGCGTGGCGGCGCCGGTGGCGGAGATCGCGGTCGTCACGTTGGCGATCGCATCGTCGAGCCGGTTGTAGAAAACGGTTCCGCTCAGCCGCACCGCCTCGACCGGCCGGAAATCCACGCCGCCATCCACGCCCTTCAGCCGCTCCGGCTTCAGCAGCGGATTGGCCTGCGTTACATCGGCCCCGACGCGGAACGGGCGGTAGAGTTCGTTGAGCGTCGGCAGCCGCCAGCCGAGATAGGCCGCGCTGCGCAGCGTGATCGCCTGCGCCGGCTTCCACGCGATGCCCGCCCGCCCGGTCGGCTCCCACCCGGCACGGTCGGCGTAGCGGGTGTTCGTCACCGCGCCGATGCCGTTCAGCGGCCGCTCCACCAGCCGGCCGTCGGTGATCCGCCAGCGATCGATCCGGCCGCCGCCGGTCAGGGTCAGCGCGTCGGTCGGCTGCACCGTCGCCTCGGCAAAGGCGCCGTAGGTGTCGTTATGCCCGCCCGCCTCGCGCCCGCGCGTCGGGTTGGCGTTGACGAAGGTGAACAGCTCGCGCGTCTCGCCATCGGTGATCCGCGTGTCCGCGCCCAGCCGCAGCTCTATCCGCTCGCCGAGCGGCGGCCGCACCTCAAGCCGCCCGCCCGCGCCGGTCGCCGGCACGGAATATTGATCGAGCGTCTCGGTCGCCACCGTCCGCGCCGCGTTGACGCTGGCGAAGCCGCTCGAAAACTGACGCATCTGGAGATAGGCCAGCGCCTCCCACCCCCATCGGCCCCGGCCGACGAGGCGCAGGCTGGCATCGCCGCCGACGTTGCGGTTCGGCGTAAAGGCGGTACCGCGCGTCCGCCGGTCCAGCAGCATCAGCGTGCTCGCCTGCAACTCCGTCTCGCCGTTCAGCGGCACCACGGCGCGCGCGTTCAGGCTCGCTTGCTCGTAGCGCGCCGGGATGTCCGCCGGCCCGCGATCCTCCGCCACGATGGGGATGAACCCGTCGCCGCGCGCATAGCTGGCCGACAGGCTGGCGAAGCCGCCGCCAAGCGAGCCCGACACGCCGGCATCCGCATCCACCGAATCGCGGCTGCCATAAGCGATGCCGGCGGATACCGGCGGCAACTGTCCCGGCCCCGCGCTCATCAGCTCGATCGTGCCGGCCAGCGCGCCCGGCCCATAGGCGCCGGTGCCGCCGCCGCGCGTCACCCGCACCAGCCCCAGCCGGCGCGGATCGAACGCGGCGAAGCTCACCCAGCCGCCGAACGGATCGATCTGCGGCACGCCATCCAGCAGGATCAGCGCCCGGCTGGAGGCATTGCCGCCCAATCCACGCAACGTCGCGCCCTGCGCCGTCGGGTGGGCGGATCGCGAATCGGCGCGGCGGAACTGCTGGAAGCCCGCGGCATCGCGCAGCACATCCTCCAGCCGGCCGCTTGCCACGCTCGTCAACCGCTCGCGGTCGATGGTGGTGACGTCATAGGCCGCATCGCCCGCCCCCGCGCCGAGGCCGGCGCCCGTCACGACGATATCGGGCTGCGGCGCCTCGGCATAAGCGGTGCTGGTCAGCAGGATAGCGGCGGTGGCGGCGGCCAAGCAGATGCGTTTCATCCGCGCTCCCTAGGCGATGCGAAGCGGCGGAACACCTATTTGCTATAAGGGGCTCCGGCTAAACCCCGGCATACCATTCATAATCGTTGGTATCTTCCCAATAGCCGCCGCGCCCGCCGCCGATAGAGGCCAGGCTCGCCACCGCTTCGATCCGGTCGACATATTTGGCATGTTTATAGCCCAGCATCCGCTCCACCCGCAGCCGCAGCGGCGCGCCATTCTCCACCGGCAGGCGATGGCCGTTTAGCCCCCACGCCATGATCGTCTGCGGGTGGAAGGCGTCGACCAGATCGATCGATTCATAATAGCGGCCGGCGCGATAATCGTAGGCGCAGTGGAACACGATGTAGCGCGCATCCTGCCGCAGCCCGGCCTGATCGAGGAGCAGCTTTAGAGGCACCCCGGTCCACTGCCCGATCGCGCTCCACCCCTCCACGCAATCGTGGCGGGTGATCTGCGTCCGGTGCGGCATCGTGCCGATCTGCGCCAGCGAGAAGGATTGCGGCCGCGCGACCAGCCCGTCCACCGTCAGCCGCCAGTCGGCAAAGCCGTTCGCGGCATGGGCAGCATATTCGGGCGATCCGGGCTGGCGCGTACCATTGGCGCGAAAGATCGGCGAAAGCTGCGCCGTGGTGAACTCCGGCGCCAGCGCACCGCGATTGGTGATGAGCCGCTGCGCCCGCATCGACAGCGCCTCACCCCCGCGCAGCGCCTCGCGAAAGGTCGGGTTGGCGGTCAGCCGATCGCAGCCGGAGAGCAGCAGGCCCCCCGCCGTGGCTCCCAGGCCGACCAGTGCGCGGCGGGAGATCATGCGCCCTCTCCCGTACCGCGCGACCGGCGATCGCGCGGCAGGCGGTAGCGCCCGGTAATCATCGATCGCACCTCGTTGACCGGCCCAGCCAGCAGCACCATCGCCAGATGCACCAGGATGAACGCCACCATTCCCGCCATGCAGAGGAAGTGGATCGATCGCGCCGATTGCCGCCCGCCGAACAGCTCCAGCAGCCACGGCCAGGTCGCGTCCAGCGCGGGCGACATGGCGAAGCCGGTCAGCACCAGCAGCGGCAGCAGGCCGAACAGCACGCCCAGATAAGCGAGCTTCTGCAGGATGTTGTACCGCGTCGCCGCCTCGCCGGTGGGCAGGCGCAGCCGGGCGTGGTCCCTGATGTCGTGCCAGATATGGCGCGCGCGCAGTTCTCCCCGCGTCGGCGCCAGATCGCGCTGAATGTGGCGGTTGGCGAGGCTCCACAGCCAGTAGAGCAAACCCGGCACCACCAGCAGCCAAGCGAACGCCAGATGCCAGCGGCGGGCGGCGGACAGGCTGTAGTCGGTCGGGATCGTCGCCCAGCCGGGGAAGGCGCGGGTCGATATGGCGCCATTATGATCGGTCCAGCGGCCCAGCACGCCTGTCGTCGGGATCGTCACCCCGCCGATGCGCAGCAGCCCCTGCGTCGCAGTCGATCCGATCTCCAGCCAGGCATGGTCGAAGTTCGCGCCGTAGCGCCCCCAATACAGCCGGGGATGCGCGTTGAAAATCATCAGGCCGCTCATAATCATCACGAAGACGATCACGGCGTTCCACCAGTGCCAGATGCGCGTGGAGAGGCGATGGCGGAAGATCGCGCCGGGCCTGATCCCCGTCACATCGCTCTCGATCGGAACGCTCGCCATCGCTCATCCTCTCCCGCTCCGGTGCGAATACGCCTTCACCATACGGAAAGCGAGGCGTTCAGGTTGCAACCGCATCCGGCTGCGCGGCGGGATGCGCCGCCGCGAAGGCAGGAAGCGCCCGAGTCGCCTCCGCAGCCACCACGATATGCGGGTAGGGCGTCAGATCGACGTGGAACCGTTCGGCGGTGTAGAGCTGCGGCGCCAGATAACAGTCGGCCAGCGTCGGCCGATGGCCATAGGCATAGCCCCGGCCATGTTCGGCGATCATCCCGTCCAGCGCGGCAAAGCCCTCGGCGATCCAGTGCGCCGCCCATGCATCGATCTGCGGCTGCGTCGCGCCAAGCTCCTGCTTCAGCCGCTTGAACACGCGCAGATTGTGCAGCGGGTGGATGTCGCAACCCATCGCCGCCGCCATCGCCCGCACGATCGCCCGGCCGGTCGGGTCGGCGGGCAGCAGCGGCGGCTCGGGCCAGGTCTCCTCGATCCACTCCAATATCGCCGGGCTCTGGCCTAGGATCGTGCCGTCCACCTCCAGCGCCGGCACCAGCCCCTGCGGCTGCAGCTTCAGATATGCGGCGTCGCGCTGCTCGCCCGCCAGCAAGTTCACCGGCACCGGCTCCCACGCCACGCCCTTCAGCCCTAGGGCTATGCGGACGCGGTAGGTGGTGCCAGAGCGCCAATAGCCATGCAAGCGGACGGAGGTCGGGGGGCTGGACATACGCCGATCCTATCGCCGCCATCATCCGCCGCAAGCGCGATCGGGCGTGACCACGACCACGACGATCAGATTAGGGCGAGATGCCCGATCATCGCCAGCGCCATCCACAGCCATGCCGACAGGACCGCCACCGTCGCGATCCGCAGACGCGGGCTCCACCCGGCCGGATCGATCGGCCCGATCGCGATCTCGCCGATCAACCTGTCGGGCGGCGATCCAGCCGGGCGGGCGACGGCGCGTGAGAGCGGCTGGTGTAGCGTCATGCCCGCAGGATAATCATAATCGTTCCGGCGCCGCATCGCCCGCCTGATCCGTATCGGAGGCAAGCCGCCGCCGATGCAGCCGCAATGGATTGTCAGCCCGCAGCCCATCGCAGCCGGCGCGGAATGACGCCGCCGCTCATCAACCGATGTCGCTCCCCCGCGAAGCAGGATAGCTTCACCGGCGAATCACCCTCCCGCCAGGACGGACCAGCCATGTCTCCTCCCGCGCCTGCCACCGCGACCGCCGCCATCCCGCGCCCCAGCCCGCGCCTCTACGAACCGTCGGTGCTCGCGTCGGAGATCATCGAGCGGCTCACCTACCGCATCGGCAAGGATGCCGCCGCCGCCCAGCCGCACGACTGGCTCACCGCCGCCATATTGGTGGTGCGCGATCGCATCATCGATCGCTGGATCGAAAGCACCCACCAGACCTACGAGGCCGGCGGCAAGCGGGTCTATTATCTCAGCCTGGAATTCCTCATCGGCCGGCTGATGCGCGATGCCATGTCGAACCTCGGCCTGCTGGAGGAGATGACGGCGGCGCTGCGACAGCTCGGCGTGGAGATTGACACGATCGCCGCGCTGGAGCCGGACGCCGCGCTCGGCAATGGCGGCCTCGGCCGGCTCGCCGCCTGCTTCATGGAAAGCATGGCGACGGTCGACGTGCCCGCCTACGGCTACGGCATCCGCTATGTGAACGGCAT
The DNA here is from genome assembly GCA_964247265.1 of uncultured Sphingomonadaceae bacterium. Classification (GTDB taxonomy): domain Bacteria; phylum Pseudomonadota; class Alphaproteobacteria; order Sphingomonadales; family Sphingomonadaceae; genus Alterirhizorhabdus. The sequence continues at coordinate 2,425 of CAXTTS010000121.1, read as the reverse complement.
GTTCCGCCAGCGCATCGCCGATGGCTGGCAGCAGGAACTGCCCGAGACCTGGCTCGCCCACGGCAACCCGTGGGAGTTCGAGCGGCGCGAGGCGTCCTACGATGTCGGCTTCGGCGGCTGGGTGGAGCCGGCGATGGGCGACGACGATATTGTCCCCCGCTCCGAATGGAAGCCGAGCGAGCGGGTGATCGCCACCGCCTTCGACACTCCCGTCGTCGGCTGGCGCGGCCACCGGGTCAACACGCTGCGGCTGTGGACGGCCAGCGCGATCGATCCGATCCGCCTCGATGCGTTCAACGCCGGCGACCATATCGGCGCGGTCAGCGAGGAGACACGCGCCGAATCGCTGGTCCGCGTGCTCTATCCGGCGGACTCCAACCCGGCCGGCCAGGAACTGCGCCTGCGGCAGGAATATTTCTTCTCTTCGGCCTCCCTGCAGGACATCGTCCGCCGCCACATCCAATATCATGGCGATATCCGCACCCTGCCGGACAAAGCGGCGATCCAGCTCAACGACACGCATCCCGCCGTCGCCGTTGCGGAGCTGATGCGGATCCTCGGCGACATCCACCATCTCGATTTTGACGAGGCGTGGGACATCACCCGCCGCACCTTCGGCTACACCAATCACACCCTGCTGCCGGAGGCGCTGGAAAGCTGGCCGGTGCCGCTGTTCGAACGCCTCCTGCCGCGCCACATGCAGCTGGTCTATGCGATCAACGCCCGGCTGCTGGTGGAGGCGCGGGCCAAGGGGATGGACGATCGCGCGATCGGCGCCATCTCGCTGATCGACGAGAATGGCGATCGCCGCGTCCGCATGGCCAACCTCGCCTTTGCCGGATCGCACAGCGTCAACGGCGTGGCGGCGCTCCACACCGATCTGATGAAGAAAACGGTGTTCGCCGATCTCCACCAACTCTATCCCGATCGCATCAACAACAAGACCAACGGCATTACCCCGCGCCGCTGGCTGATGCAGTGCAATCCCGGCCTCACCAGCCTGATCCGCGAGGCGATCGGCGATCGCTTCATGGACGACGCGGAGGCGCTGAGCGAGCTGGACGCCTTCGCCGAAGATGCCGCCTTCCAGCAGAAATTCGCCGCCGTGAAGCGCGCCAACAAGATCGCGCTGGCGCAATTGCTGCGTGAGCGCACCCGCGTCGCGGTCGATCCGTCCGCGCTGTTCGACGTGCAGATCAAGCGCATCCACGAATATAAAAGGCAGCTGCTCAACATCGTCGAGACGGTCGCGCTCTACGACCAGATCCGCAGCCACCCGGAGCGGGACTGGACGCCCCGCGTCAAGCTGTTCGCCGGCAAGGCGGCGTCCAGCTACCACAACGCCAAGCTCGTCATCAAACTCGCCAACGATGTCGCCCGCGTCATCAACCACGATCCGTCGACGCGCGGGCTGCTCAAGATCGTGTTCGTGCCGAACTACAACGTCTCGCTCGCCGAGATGATGGTGCCCGCCGCCGATCTGTCCGAACAGATCTCCACCGCCGGCATGGAGGCATCCGGTACCGGCAACATGAAGTTCGCGCTCAACGGCGCGCTGACGATCGGCACGCTGGACGGCGCGAACGTGGAAATACGCGATCATGTCGGCGCGGAGAATATCGTGATCTTCGGCCTCACCGCCGAGGAGGTCGCGCGGAAACGCGCCAACCCGTACAATCCGCGCGAAACGATCGAGGGGTCGCGCGAACTCGCCCAGGCGCTTGCCGCCATCGCCTCCGGCGTGTTCTCGCCCGACGATCGCGGGCGCTACCGCGATCTGGTCGGCGGCCTCTACGAGCATGACTGGTTCATGGTCGCCGCCGATTTCGACGCCTATCACGCCGCACAGCGCGATGTGGACGGTATGTGGCGCGATCCCGCCGCCTGGTATGGCCGCACGATCCGCAACACCGCGCGCGTCGGCTGGTTCTCGTCCGATCGCACCATCCGCCAATATGCCGGTGAGATCTGGGGCGTCGCCCCGTGACCCTGCCCGCCGCCGTGGCCGACGCGCTCGTCGCCGGGCGGCATGACGATCCGTTCGCCTGGCTCGGCCCGCACGAGGCGGATGGCGGCATCGTCGCCCGCGCCTTCGTGCCGGGCGCGGAGACGGTCACGGCGCTGCGGCTCGACGGGGCCGAGGTGGGCATTCTGCCCCGCACCCACGCGGCCGGCCTGTTCGAGGGGCCGGTGAACCTGACGGCGCGGGAGCCGCTGCGCTATCTCGCGCGCGGCAATGGCGATGTCTGGCCCGTCGCCGATCCTTATTCCTTCGGCCCGGTGCTTGGGCCGACCGACGATCTGCTGGTGGCGGAGGGCACCCATCTGCGCCTGTTCGACAAGCTGGGCGCCCACCTGATCCGCCACGAGGGCGTCGATGGTGTCCACTTCGCCGTCTGGGCGCCCAACGCCCGCCGCGTCTCGG
>CAXTTS010000120.1:0-9350 GCA_964247265.1 uncultured Sphingomonadaceae bacterium | reverse complement strand
GCCAGGCCCCCATCGCGATAACGCTGGAGCTGCGCGCCCTGTCCGCGCGCCATTTCGGGCAGTTCGGCAAGCGGGAACACGACCAGCTTGCGATTGTCGCCGATCGCCGCGACATAATCATGCTCCGGCGCGATCAGCCGCACCACCTTCAGCTTCGCGCCCGCGCGGACGTTGACCACCTGACGGCCTTTGCGCGTTTCGGCGACGATCTCCTGCGCCCTGGCGACGAAGCCCCTGCCGTCGCCGGCGGCGAACAGCAGGTCCGGCCCGAACGGCGCCGTCTGCCCGGCCACCGCGATGTCCAGCCCGCTCAAACCCACGCCGGGGGCGAACCAGCGCTTCTCATAATATTCGCGATAATTCGGCAGAAAACTCTTGGGCACCACGCCCAGCACCCGCCCGCGCGCGATCGCCACCGCGCAGTTATACAGCCGGCCCTGTCGCCGCAGCGGGGCGCCGACCAGCAGCACCGGCGCCAGCGTGCGGCTCTCCTCCACCAGCGTGGCGATGCCCGCCTCCACCGCGTCGAGCAGCGCATCCTGCAACAGCAGGTCGTCGATCGCGTAGGAGGAGAGGTTCAGTTCGGGGAACAGCAGCAGGTCCGCCCCCGCCGCATCGCCCTGCCGCGCCAGCGCCAGCGTGTTCGCCACGTTGGTCGCGGGGTCGCCGGCGGTGCCGATCGGCGTACAGGCGGCCACTCGCACGAAACCCTGCGCCTGATGGGAGAGGAAGCGGCCGGTTGCTGCTGTCATCGCTGATGATCTCCGTCGGTCAGGTCGCCGGGCGAGCAGCCGCCATCAGACCGATCGCCTGGCTCAGCGTATCGATGCTGTACGGCTTGCGGACGATCGGTATGTCGGCCAGCCGCGCCGGCAGGTCCAGCTGGTCGCCATAGCCCGTCGCGAAAGCGAAGGGCGTATCGCGCGCGACCAGCGCATCCGCCACCGCCAGGCTCGTCTCGACCCCGAGGTTGAAGTCGAGCAGCGCGAAATCGGGCGGATCGTCGCCTTCGATCAGCGCCAGCGCCCGCGCCACCGATGCGGCGGTAGCGACGCGGCCGGCGCCCAGCGCACGCAACGCATCCTCGCCGTCCAGCGCGATAATCATGCTGTCCTCGACCAGCAACACATTGCGCCCGGCCAGCGCACCGCGATCGGGCTCGTCCGCCGGGGCCGGAACGGCCTGCCCGGCGACCGCCGGCAGCACCCGCGCGACGTGGCGGGAGGGTACGCAGAAATGCGCCTCCACGCCGCTCAGCCGGTAGCGTATCTCCGCCAGCCCGCCCAGATCGAACGGGATCGATCGCTCGATGATGGTCGATCCGAAGCCGCGACGGGTGGGCGCCTGCACGGCGGGGCCGCCTTCCTCGCGCCAGTCGATCAGCAGCGATCCCTGCGCGTCCACCTTCCAGTCGATCGTCACCCGGCCGCTATCGGCCAGCGCGCCATATTTGGCGGCGTTCGTCAGCAGTTCGTGAAACACCAATGCCAGCGTCGTGAACGCCCCGGCCTCGATCAGCACGTTGGGGCCGTTCAGCCGCACCCGCTCGCGCTTGCCGCCCAGAAACGCGCCGGCTTCCGTCTCGATCAGGTCGATCAGCCGCGCCGGCCCCCAACGATCGCTGGTGATCTGGTCGTGCGCGCGTGCGAGCGCCTGGATGCGGTCGTCCAGCGTCTGCACGAACGCCTCGGGGGAGGGGGCCGTGCTGCGCGTCTGCGAGATCAGCCCGCGGATCAGCGACAGGATGTTGCGGACGCGGTGGTTGAGCTCGGCGATCAGCAGCTCCTGCTGCTCCTGCGCGCGCCGGCGATCGTCCGTCGCGCTGTCCGACAGGCGCAGCACCACCTCCAGCAACGCCGTGCGCAGCGTTTCCGCCACGCGCAGCTCGGCGGGGGTAAAGGGCATCGCTTTCCCCTTCACCAGCTCGGACCAGATCTCGAAGCTCTTGCGCGGCGTCAGCCGCATCCCGTTTGGCCCGGGCTCGACCGGCTTTTCGGGATTGCCCGCCCAGCGCACCGCGCGCAGCCGCTCGCTGCGGAACAGCACCACATAATCGCGCGGCGAACGCGAGAGCGGGATGGCGATCAGTCCGGCGGCGCGGTCGGCATATTGCGCGGCCTCCGGAATGATCGCGGCGATGTGGTCGGTCGAGAATACCGCGCTTGCCGCCGCCTGGTTCAACGCCGTTACCAGCCGCTCGAACTGCGCCCGGTCGGGCGTCAGGCCGGAGAGCGAAAGCGCGCCGTTCAGATACACGCCCACCCCGTCGCAGGGGATCGTGTCCGCGATCACCTCGCCCAGCCAGCCGCTGTCCGCCAGCACGCCGGCATCCTGCGCCACCGCCGCCATCAGCCGGTCCGCCACCGCCCGCGCGCGCGTCTCGTAATCCGCCACCTCGCGCCGCTCGCGGCTTTCGAGCATCATCGAGAACATTTGGCCGAACAGTTCGGCCGCGCCGCGATGGCCGATGCCCGGCAGGCGCGGCTCATAATGGTGGCAGGCGAACAGGCCCCACAGCCGCCCGTCGACGACGATCGAGATCGACAGCGACGCCTTCACGCCCATGTTCGCCAGATATTCGATATGGATCGGCGACACCGCCCGCATCACCGCGAGCGACAGATCGAGCGGGCGTCCGCGCGGATCGAGCGTCGGCACGATCGGCACCGGCACGCCGGCCACGTCCACGATCACGCGGAAGATGTTGCGCAGGTACAGCACGCGCGCCTGCGCGGGGATATCCGAAGCGGGGTAGTGCAGCCCCATGAAGCTGTCGACGCCGGGCCGCACCGCCTCGGCGATCACCTCGCCCGCGCCCTCCTGGTCGAAGCGATAGATCATCACCCGATCGAAGCCGGTCAGCGCGCGTACCTGCCGCGCGCCCTCGCGGAAGAACGCCTCCATGCCGTCCGTCTGCCCCAGCCGGCCGATCATCGAGCGGACGAGCGTGGAGGCCTCCACATCGTCGCCGCGCGCCGGCTCCGCCTCCAGGATCACGATGTCGCCTGCGAAATGCACCGCCAGATCGAACAGCCGCCCGGCGATCAGCTCCACGCCCGACATGCGCTCCACCGCATCGGGGCCACGCAGCATCGTCATCCGGTTGCGGATCGCGTGGATCGCCTCCTCGGCGAACAGACCCGCCAGCGGCTTGCCCAGCATCTCCTCCGGCGACAGGCCGATGAAGTCCGCCGCATTCGCCGACACGCGCGAGACGAGCCAGTCGGCGGTCAGCGCCACCAGGAAGCCGAACGGCTGGATCCGGCCCGGAATCTGGATCGGCTCGCGATCGCAATTGGTCAGGTCGACCGCCGCGTCGGGAAGGAGATCAACGCCGTTCATCAAGCGCCATCTCCCCGGCTACACTCAAGGCGAACAGGTCGAACGCCTGCATGGCACCCTCGCTTGCCTCCGCGCGCCATTCCGCTCCACCATCGACCGCCGCAGCCTCCAGCGCGTCGAGGAAGCCGCGCCACTCGCCCTTGCCATGATGCGCGCCGAGATAGCGCGCCGGCAATCCCGCGCCCACCTGCCGCGACAGCAAGGCTCCGCCCAGGCGCGATCCCTCCGCCACGTAGCGCATGCCCCAGCAGCCCGCATCGCTCACCGGATCGATCGGCATGGGGGGCGGCATCGGCTCGCCGAGCGCCAGCAGGTCGTCGGTCAGCAGCGGCCCCCGCGCACGCCATCCCGCCGATGCCGGCGAACCCGCGATCGCCTGCTCGATCGGCAGCAGCGCCCGCGCATGGGCGCGCAGGAAAGCGCGGTAGGCGCGTGGATCGGTCAGGTCGAAGCGATCCAAGGCGGCATCCAGCCGCGCATGATGCTCCGCCGTCGCGGTGCGAAGATCGGCGCGCAGGCTCATCGCCGCGCGCCTCTGAAAGTTTCGGCTAAGGTCATCGAACGTGCCTGCTAACCCAGCCGGCCGCTTTGGGCAATGAATGCAACGCTGTGCCATGTGCCGGGCCGGCACGGCGCCGCCGTCATTCCTCGATCGCGATCCTCTGCGACAGCGACAGCTGGTCGAGGATCTTCGCCGTCTCGTCGCGCACTGACAGCATCACCGCGTGCAGCCGGCATGTCGTCTCGTCGACGCAATTCTCGCACGGCGTATAGGCCAGTCGCGCCGCGCAGGGCACCAGCGCCAGCGATCCGCGCGTCAGTCGCACGATCTCGCCATAGGTCACCTGATCGGGCGATCGCGCCAGCCAATAGCCGCCCTCCTTGCCGCGCAACGTCTCGACCAGCCCGGCGCGCTTCATCTCGGAGAGGATCACGGTCAGGAACTTGGCCGGGATGTTCTGCGCCTCGGCGATTTCGGTCAGCTGCACCGGTCCCTCGCCATAACGGTCGCCAAGGTGGAGGAGCGCGCGAATGGCGTAACGGGTCCGTTGGGAAAGCACGCACGGTCTTTGTCGGGTTGCGGCATCCGGCGCAAGGGCACAGGATCGCGCAACCCGCCTGCCGGCGGTGAAGGTGCCTTGACGATCGGGGGCGCGCGCTCCTATGGCACGCGGGCTTAGGCAAGGCCGTGGCGATCGTAGCTCAATTGGTTAGAGCGCCGGTTTGTGGTACCGGAGGTTGCGGGTTCAATCCCCGTCGATCGCCCCATTCCTTCAACATCTTAGCGCCTCCTTGAACGGTGTTCTGCGGTTCAACTGAACAATCACCAGTCCAGCGCGCGTGCTGCGCGGCGGAGGTAATCGGGGTGAAATCGGGCGTAGACCCGCTCCGTGATGCGGGTGTCCTTGTGCCCAAGGTACGACGCGATCTCCGGCATCGGCACGCGCTCCTCGGCCATCCAGACGGCGGCGGAGTGCCGAAACATGTGCGGCGTGCAGTGGACGCCTGAGCGTTCGGCTGCCGCGCCGATGCCCTTGCGGATCGACAGGATCCGCTCGCCGCCCGTCTCGATCACGAAAGGTGTAAGCGCGCCGGCGCGGGCGTCGACCAGCAGCGGAAATAATCGATCGTTGATCGGCACGGCCGCCCGGCGCTTGTTATCCTTCTGCACCCGCCCTGCCGGATTGAGGTTGATCACGCGCCGTTCGAAGTCGACGCGAACCCAAGGCAGCTCCAGGAGAGCCGTCGCGCGCCCGCCGGTCGTAATGGCGAGCTGGGCAAACAATTTCACGTGTGGCGCGCGGCAGCCGTTCAGGAAGCGGCGGAACTGCGCCTTCGACAGATGGTGAACCTCGCTTTCTGGCATGGGCGGCAGGATGATCGGCGGCGCTTCCGGGATCAGCTTCTCGCCGACGGCCCACCGGAGAGCGGTGCGAATGGCGCCGAGTTCGTTACGCAGGGTGTTTGCGGCACGGTTCCGCTGGGCGATGTACGTCGCGCTCGTCTGTCGATCGATCTGCGTCATGCGCAGGCCGCTCCAGAACGGTCCGGCGGCCGACCATGCTTCGCGCTTGCGCCTCTCGTCGCGCGCGCCCTGCAGGCTGTCGAGGTACGCGGTCATCACGTCGCCGACCGTCCCGGCGCTGGCAACGGTGCGCCTGGACCAGAATAGACGAGCTGCGGTTTCCGCGGCGGCTCGATCTTCCGTCCCAAGCGACAGGCGGTGCGGTCCATCGCCGTCAGTCCACTTGATGCACCAGGTGCGGTAGCTTGTTCCATCGGTTCGCTTCCGGGTGAGCGATCCAATGGTCCAGGATTGTCGAGACATTCAAATTTCTCCACGTCTTCAGGGCGGATCCGGAAGAGCTTCGCGCCCAGCCGGAAAGCCGGGAGTCGCCCAGCTCGGATCAGGTCGTAGACGAAGGTGGCGCTAGTCCCCCAGCGTTCGGCGACCATGGCGACCGTGAAGACGCCGGCAGGTTGGTGGCGCTGGCGCGGCATCACGCGTCTCCCTCTGTGCTGGCATTTTCTGGCAAGTGTCGCGCGATGAGCTGCGCTGGAGGGGCGCGCAGTTGTGCCCAGGCGAGCGGCTCGGACCAGGGCGCCTCCCCATCCTTGGCGAAGACGAATCGCTTCTTCAGGCGCCAGATGTCGAAAACGAGGATCCCCCACCAGTGATCTCCTGGCTGAACCCCTCGACCGGCGCCGTACGGAACAGGGTGGCCGAGAATTCCAAAGGCGAGAAAACCGCTTCCGTCGCGCGGTGCCGTCTCGATCGGCTCCCAGATCATCGGTTCGTTCATGACGGATTGATCGCCACGCTTGCCCGGACGGCCGCACGGGCCGCAGCGAGTTCCCGATAGCGCGACAGGCTGAACGGGAAGATCACGGTGAGGCTGAGCAGCTGCTCGCGCGTCGGCTGAAGGTTATCGGCTTCGATGTTGGCGAGGTGCTGCCATACATCATACCGAAACCACGGCCTCGACCGGACAGCGGCCATGCCGAGCAGTTCGATCAGCCGCGCTGCCTCTTCCTGCGTCAGGCCGGCAGCCTCCCGCATACCGCGCAGATAGGCGCCTGGGCGCTCGACGGCGGCGCGGGTCACTTCGCCACCCCAACGAGGCGCGTGGGATCGGGCAGCACGCGCTCCACGATCATGTCGACGAGCATCCGTGCCCGCTCGTCGAGGCCGTGAAGGCTCTCCGGCAGCGTGCGCCCGTCCAACACTGACGTTGGCTCGTCCCGCATGGCATCGAGCGCCTGATCGACCTGACCCCGCAGCAGAGCCTTCGCCTCATCAAGCGCCCATGCGCGGTCCTCGATCGTGAAGCGGCGCGCGGCGGGCGGTGCAGTCGCCGGCGCCGGCTGGATCACCGCCTCCGTGGACGCCCACCAGGCGAACAGCAGCTCCGAACAGCCGGGGCAAATGTCCGCCGGCATCTGGTACGAACCGATCATGCGCGAGCGCTCTTCACGAACCACCTCGACCGCCGAGATCGTCGTCCAGCCCTGCTTGTCCGACTGCTGACGGATCTCGGCCTCGTGGCAGCAGCGATCGCAGGTCATAACCGTATAGGTGTGGCTGCTCATGCTGCGGCCGCCTTGTACTGAGCCCGCGCGCGATCGAGACTGTCGGCCCGTGACGACGCTACAGCCCGGCTGATCTCCGTCACGGTGTGATCGAACAACTGCTCGAGCGCGGCGTCGTCGGTGGCCATCCCAGCGATCGTGGCCGCCACGGTGCGGACCATCATCACGCCGGCCTCGAGCATCACGACGGAGACGTCCGCCGGCTCCAGCACGGCGGAGGCGATGTTGATCTGACGCTGAAGCAGCGCGCCAAGGTCACGTTGCAGCTTGTGGCTGAGGTCGCGAGCGATCTCGTGGCTCATGCCGTTCCCTCCGCCAGCGCGGTTTCCAACCTGGCAAGCGCTTCCTGAAGGTCGACCATCTCGCGGCGCAGCCACGCAATGTTCGTCTCCTGGCGATCTGGCGGCAGATCCGGATTGACGCTGTCTCGGCCGAACCTCTGGAGCTTGCCGGCGGCAGCGAGGAACTCGCCCGTCTCTTCAATGGCGTGCGCCAGTGCAAAGTCGAAGCCAGGGAAAAGGTACTGCGGCGAGCTCATGCTGTCGCCTCCACCGGTTCGGCCGAAGGCGCCGGCTGCGCGAAATCGAATTGACGGAATGCGAGCAGCGGATGCACCCAATCGTCCGCCGCTGCGCGGTTGCGAGCGGCGATGGCGTTGCCGCCGCCGTTCAGCGCCTGCGCCAGCAGGTTCGGCAGCTCGGCCGCCTTCACCTTGCCCCACCGGGCGAACGTCTCCGGGCCGACCAGCGGTTCGGCGATCGCCAGCAGCTGCGCCTTCGGCAGCAGCGCGAGGAACTCGGCCGTCGGCGACCAGAGACGGCGCAGCGTTCGAGCCGACCCGCGCGTCATCTGCGCCAGCGCATCGTGGGTCGCGAAGTTGAAGCCCGGAGCGTTGGCACCCCGCTCCAGGATCAAGCCGGCAAGCACAGCGCTCGCGAGACGCTTGTCGGGTTCGCCGGCATTAAGGAAATCGACAAGGGCGCCTGCGAGGTCCGGCTCGGTCATGTACGTCCGCCCTGAGATTTCGCGAACGGCGCTTGTCCAGATGTCATGCGCGAGGTGCTGCTCGATCTGCTCCCCGGCCGCCTTCAGCGCCGCGAAGGCGACGCCGACGGTGTGTTCGGATCGTGCCGCCGATCGCGCGCCGACGGTCCCGATCGAGTCGCCCTTCAGCAGGACGCGCAGCTGGGCCCAGGTGACGAAGTCCCGTGCGACGGTGCCGTAGCGCTGCGCGTCCTCCACGATCAGCGCCCTCAAGATCTCTCGCTCGATCGAGCGCACCGATTCGAGCGCGTCGGCCGAGATACCGTGCTCGTCCTTCACGGCGGCGCGCGCCGGCGCCGCCGAGTTGAAGGGATCGGATATGGCGGCCGAGCCTTTTACGGCCTTCTCGCCCGCGGCTTTGGCGCCGCCGCTGCCGCCGAACTTGGCCTTCCGGCTCTCCCACCAGTAGGTCACCTGCGGCTCGCCGGCCTCGCTGAGCTCGATGGTCGCAACGACGTCACCCTCAGGCAGGATGATCGGCTTGCCGTTGCCACCCTTCGGGGTGACCTGCAGGTTGTAGTCGGTATAGCCGGCGGTGTTCTTCGGAGGCGCGGGGATGAAGCGCATGTCGCTGCGGCCGACCTCAATGCGCGTGGCATCACGGACTTCGGCCAGACGCGCGTCGGCGAGCTCGCGGAGCGTGCCCTCGTCGACGATGCGGCCGCGCTGCTCCGATTCGTCTGCGAAGAGGTCCAGCTCGAAGCGGCCGCCGGCGGCGCGGTAGGCATCTTCGCCGACGAAGCGAAGCATCTTGCCCGTATGACGATCGCCGATCTTCATGGCCGCGCGGATCCGCTCGGGCGTCCGCTGGTAATCCGGCAGCTTGCTCAGCTGTTCGAACACCGAAAGCTGCAGTTTGTGATCGGCGGTCGCAGCGTATGCACGCGCGTCGTCGACGTCGATCTTCGCCTCAGCGAAGGCGGTGAAGATCGGCTCAGCCAGCGAGCCTACGCGATGCCACTTGCGCACCAGCTTTAGGGGCTGGCCGATCGCAGCCGCGACCGCCTCCAGCGGTTCGCCGCGCGCATCCAGAGCGCGGATGCCGGCGCAGATTTCATATTGCTCGAATTCCGCCCGCTGGATGTTCTCGCCGAGCGACAGCTCGATGATCGCGACATCGCCGTAGCCGCGATAGACCTCGACCCGGACGGGCCAGTCGGCCGGCAGGTCACCGCGATCGACAAGGTTGCGGATCGCGCGTGCGCGGCGGCCGCCAGCGAAGGCGCCGAACTTCTTCGAGCCCTTCATCTCGTGGACGTTGAGCGGCTGGATGAGGCCGCGGCCGAGGATCGATGCCTCCATCGCCGAAAGCGCCGTGATCGTCGCGCGGTGGCGGCGCACGTTCAGCGGGCTGACGATGATCTGGTCGATCG
>CAXTTS010000119.1:0-9370 GCA_964247265.1 uncultured Sphingomonadaceae bacterium | reverse complement strand
GCCGATCACGACCGCGGTGCTGACCGGGCGCGACAAGGGGCGGGTGCGCGAATCGACGCTGATGGGGCTGGCGGACGGTTCGATCGACATCCTGATCGGCACGCACGCGATCTTCCAGGAGGCGGTGGCGTACCGGCGGCTGGGGCTGGCGGTGGTGGACGAGCAGCACAAGTTCGGTGTCGCCCAGCGCATGATGCTGGCGCAGAAGGCCGCGATGCCGCCGCACCTGCTGGTGATGACGGCCACCCCGATCCCGCGCACCCTCACGCTCAGTCATTATGGCGAGATGGACGTGAGCCGGCTGGACGAGATGCCGCCCGGCCGCCAGCCGATCGAGACGAAGGTGATGTCGGTCGACCGGCTGGACGATGTCGTCGACGGGCTCAGCCGCCATGTGAGCGCGGGCGGGCAGGCTTATTGGGTGTGCCCGCTGGTGGAGGAGAATGAGGCCTCCGACCTCACCGCCGCCGAGGTACGATCGGCCGCGCTGGCGGGGCGGTTCGGCGCGAAGGTGGGGCTGGTGCATGGCCGGATGAAGGGGCCGGAGAAGGATGCGGTGATGGCCGCCTTTCAGCGCGCCGAGATCGCGGTGCTTGTCGCCACCACCGTGATCGAGGTGGGGGTGGATGTGCCCAATGCCACGCTGATCGTGATCGAGGGGGCGGATCGTTTCGGCCTCGCGCAGCTGCACCAGTTGCGTGGCCGGGTGGGGCGCGGCACCGGGCGGTCGGTGTGCCTGCTGCTGTGGGCCGGCGTCGGCGGTGAAGGCGGCCGCACCCTGCCGGAAACGTCGAAGCAGCGGCTCGTCACGATGCGCGGCTCGAACGATGGCTTTCTGATCGCCGAGGAGGATCTGCGGCTGCGCGGCGCGGGCGAGATCCTCGGCACCCGCCAGTCGGGCGAAGCGGCGTTCCGCATCGCCAGCCCCGAGCAGATGGCCGCGCTGATCCAGACGGCGACCGACGATGCCCGCCTGCTGGTGGATCGCGACGGCGGGCTGGAGGGGCCGCGCGGGCAGGCGGCGCGCACCGCCCTTTATCTGTTCGAGCGGGATGCCGCCGTGGGCCTGCTGCGCGGCGGATGATTCCGGCGACGGCACGAATTCGGTTGCGGTGAGTTGTTGGGCCGCGTCGTGAGAGCGTCGCAGGACGATATTCGCCGCGGCGTGCGCTTTCTTCCGCGCAAACCCGGCCTCGAAGCGGAGAGACATATGAAAGCCCTTCTGATCGCCACGAGCCTGATGTTCGGCACCGCCGCGATGGCGCAGGACATGGGCGCCCAGACGCCGCCGGCCAACCAGCCGATGCAAGGACCGAACGCGACGTCGCCCGCGCCGGATACGACGATGCCCGCCACCACCGACGCGCCGATGGCCGCCCCGAGCGGCAACAGCGCGCCGATGACCGGAGCGCCCGCCGCCGGTGCGCCGATGTCCAGCTCGGCCGCGCCGATGGCGAGCGATCCGTCCAGCTACCCGCCCTGCTCGCGCACGGTGACTGACAAGTGCGTCAGTGGCGGCAAGAAGATGACGAGCAAGACCACGCGTCATCACAGCATGAAGAAGAAGTCTTCGATGTAATCTTGCCGGCGCTCCGGGCGGATCAGCCGGCGACGCGTCGCAGCCTGACCACCGCCTGATCGAGCGCCGACAGGAAACGGGAGCGGTCCGCCTTCGCGAATGGCGGCGGGCCGCCACCCACCTGATCCATCGCCCGCAGATCCGCCATCAGCGCCCGCGTGGCGACGGCGTTGCCGATCGACGCGGCATCGAACGCGCGGCCAGTGGGCGAAAGCACTGTCGATCCTGCCTTCACGCAGCGATCGGCCAGCAATATGTCGGACGTGATGACGATGCTGCACGGCGTCGCGGCCTCGGCGATCCAGTCGTCGGCGGCGTCAAAGCCGGAGCCGACGATCACCCGCGCGATCAGCGGCTCCACCGGCACGCGGATGTGCGAGTTCGTCACCACCCGCACGGCCACGGCATAGCGCCGCGCGACCTTGTAGACCTCTTCCTTCACCGGGCAGGCATCCCCATCGACGAGGATGTGGACGCCGGCGCCGAGGCCTTCCGCCATCAGCGATTGCGGCCGTAAGGGCGCGGCGCATATTGCTTGCGCGGCCCGTTGGAGTGCGGCCGGCTGGCGTCGTTCGGCCGGCGGCGGCCACCCTGCACAGGCGGCGGCGCGTCGCCCGCCGGCTCGATCAGCACGTCGTCGTCCGCCCCGGCCGTGCGCCGGAGCGATTCGGCAAAGCGATCGGCCACCGCGCGGGGGATCTGGAACAGGGTCTCGCGGTCGCCGATGCGGATCGCGCCGACATCGGTCTTGGTGATGTGGCCCCGGCGGCAGAGCAAAGGCAGCAGCCAGCGCGGATCGGCATTGGCGCTGCGGCCGATGTTCATGCGGAACCAGACGATATCCTCGAAGCCGACGCGCGGCCCCTCCGGGCGGGCGGGGCGCTCGTCCGGGCCGCCGGCGAACATCTCCTCCGGCTCGGGCAGGTTCTGGCGCTGGCTGCGGACGAAGGCGGCGGCGATATCCTCCGCGCTATGCTTTTCCAGCAGCCGGCGGGCGACGGCAAGATCGTCCTCGGCCGCCTCGCCGGGGGTGATCGTCTCGATCAGGCGGGCCTGATCCTTCTCGCGAATATCGTCGGCGGTGGGCGCGTTCACCCACGATGCCTTCACATTGGCGGCGCGCAGCATCCCCTCGGCGCGGCGGCGGCGGGGATAGGGCACGATCAGCACGCAGGTGCCCTTGCGACCCGCGCGGCCGGTGCGGCCGGAGCGATGCTGCAACGTCTCGGGATCGATCGGCAGCTCGGCATGCACGACCAGCCCGAGATCGGGCAGATCGATGCCGCGTGCCGCCACGTCGGTCGCGACGCAGACGCGCGCGCGTTTGTCGCGCAGCGCCTGCAGCGCATGGGTGCGCTCGTTCTGGCTGAGTTCGCCGGATAGCGCCACGGCCGCGAAGCCGCGCTCGACCAGGCTGGCGTGCAGCCGGCGCACATTCTCACGAGTGGCGCAGAACACCATCGCGCCATTGGCCTCGTAAAAACGCAGCGTATTCACCACGGCATGTTCGATATCGGCAGGGGCGACCGCGATCGCGCGATAGTCGATATCGGCATGGGCCTTGCCGGCCGAGGTTGTCTCGATCCGCAACGCGTCCTTCTGGTAGGTCTTGGCGAGAATCGCGATCGGCTTCGGGATCGTCGCGGAGAACAACAGCGTGCGGCGCTCTGGCGGCGTCACGTCGAGGATCTCCTCGATATCCTCGCGGAAGCCGAGATCGAGCATCTCGTCCGCCTCGTCCAGCACCACCACCTTCAGCGACGAGGTGACGAGGCTGCCGCGTTCCAGATGGTCGCGCAGCCGGCCCGGCGTGCCGACGACGATATGCGCGCCGTTGCGCAACGCGCGCTGTTCCTCGCGCACGTTCATGCCGCCGACGCACGAGGCGACCCGCGCGCCGGCCGGAGCGTAAAGCCACGTCAACTCGCGCTGCACCTGCATCGCCAGTTCGCGGGTCGGCGCGATGATGAGCGCCTGCGGCTCCTTGGCGAAGCCGAACTTCGCCTCGTCGCCCATCAGTGTGGAGGCCATCGCCAGGCC
The DNA here is from genome assembly GCA_964247265.1 of uncultured Sphingomonadaceae bacterium. Taxonomy (GTDB): domain Bacteria; phylum Pseudomonadota; class Alphaproteobacteria; order Sphingomonadales; family Sphingomonadaceae; genus Alterirhizorhabdus. The sequence continues at coordinate 5,751 of CAXTTS010000119.1, read as the reverse complement.
GTAGGCCACCGTCTTGCCCGATCCGGTCTGGGCGGAGACGAGCAGATCGCGGCCAAGCGTCTCGGGGGAGAGGATTGCGGCCTGAACGTCCGTCGGCGTCTCATAGCCGCGCGCGGCAAGCGCCTCGCCGATGACGGCGGGCAAAGCGGAGAATGGCATTCTTATTCCAGTGCGACCGGGGGAGCGGCCGTCGTCCGGCCCGCATATCCGGCGCGCTATAGACTATTTCCGGCGATCCATCCACTGGCCCATGCCCATTGGAAATTATACCCGCCGAGCCAGCCCGTCACGTCCACCGCCTCGCCGATGAAATAGAGGCCGGGCACCGTCTTGGCCGCCATCGTCTTCTGGTCGAGCCCGGCCGTATCGACCCCGCCGACCGTGACCTCGGCCTTGGCGAACCCCTCCGAGCCGCTGGGCGTGAAGGGCCATCGGTTGAGCTTCGCGCCGAGCGCGGCGAGCGCCTTGTCCGGCATATTGGCCAGTTCGCCGCGGGTGGCGATCGTCTCGGCGAGGCGGCCGGGCAGCATGTCGCCGAGGATCGTGCGCAGGTGCGCGCGCGGGCGGGCTCGCTTGGCCGCGATCAGCGCGGCGGCGGCATCGGTGCCGGGCAGCATATCGAGCGCGATCGCCTCGCCGTTCCGCCAGTAGGAGGAGATTTGCAGGATCGCCGGGCCGGACAGGCCGCGATGGGTGAACAAGGCGGCCTCCGCAAAAGCAGTCCGCCCGCAGCGTGCGACCGCGTCCACCGCTACGCCGGACAGGGTGCGAAACGCCATGTCCGGCTCCCCCAGCGTCAACGGCACCAAGGCGGGGCGCGGCTCCACCACCTTCAGCCCGAAACGGCGGGCGACATCATAGGCGAAGCCGGTGGCGCCCATCTTCGGAATGGAAGGGCCGCCGGTGGCGATCACCAGCGCCGGCGCCGTGAAGCTGCCATGCGGCGTGGCGACATGGAAATCGTCAGGCTTGTCGATCGCACCGATCGCATGATCGGTGCGGATATCGACGCCGCCGATCGCGCATTCGCCGAGCAGCATGTCGACGATCTGGCGGGCCGAACCGTCGCAAAACAACTGCCCAAGCGTCTTTTCATGCCACGCAATGCCGTGCCGCTCGACCAGCGCCAGGAAATCGGCGGGCGTGTAGCGGCCGAGCGCGGATTTGGCGAAATGCGCGTTGGCCGACAGGAAGCGATCGGGCGCGGTGTGGATATTGGTGAAGTTGCACCGCCCGCCGCCGGAAATCAGGATCTTCTTCCCCGGCTTCTCGGCATGATCGAGCAGCAGCACCCGCCGCCCGCGCTGCCCGGCGGTGAACGCGGCCATCAGCCCGGCCGCGCCGGCGCCGATGATGATGGCGTCGTAGGTCACTCCACTTCGTCACCCCAGCCTTCGCTGGGATGACGGTGCGGAATAGAGCGTGCGAGAAGCTCTCACAGCGTCAGCAGGCCGTGCTTCTTCTTGCCGAGGCTGATCTTTACCGGCGCATCCTCGATCCTTATCTCAAAAGCGGGATCGGCGATCACCACGTCGTTCAGCCGCACCGCACCCTCGCCGATCTTGCGTCGCGCCTCGCCGTTGGACGCGGCGAATCCCAGCACGGTGAGCGCCGTGACCAGGCCGATCCGCCCCTCCTCGATCCGCAGCGACGGCAGCGCGCCGCCGGCTGATCCCTCCTCGAACAGGCGGCGCGCGGTCTCGGCGGCTTCGGCGGCGGCGGCGCGGCCCCGGCACAGAGCGGTCGCCTCGTTCGCCAGCACCTTCTTCGCCTCGTTGATCCCCGCGCCGTCCGCCGCCTCCAGCCGGGCGATCTCTTCGAGCGGCAGATCGGTGAACAGGCGCAGGAAGCGGCCGACATCCTTGTCGTGCGTGTTCCGCCAGAACTGCCAGTAATCATAGGCCGGCAGCGCATCCTCGTTGAGCCACACCGCGCCCGCCATCGTCTTGCCCATCTTGGCGCCGTCTACCGTGGTAATGAGCGGGGTGGTGATGCCGAACACCTCCGTCCCGTCGATCCGCCGGGCGAGTTCGATGCCGTTGACGATATTGCCCCACTGATCCGATCCGCCCATCTGCAAGCGACAGCCCGCGCGGCGCGACAGCTCCAGGAAATCATAGGCCTGCAGGATCATGTAGTTGAATTCGAGGAAGCTCAGCGACTGCTCGCGATCCAGCCGCAGCTTGACCGAATCGAAGCTGAGCATCCGGTTGATCGAGAAATGCTGCCCGACATCGCGCAGGAACGGGATATATTCGAGCGCGTCGAGCCATTCGGCATTGTCGACCATTACCGCATCGGTCGGCCCGTCGCCGAACGTCAGGAACCGGGCGAACACGCGCTTGATCGAAGCCACGTTGGCCGCGATTGTCTCCGTCGTCATCAGCTTGCGCGCTTCGTCCTTGAAACTCGGATCGCCGATCTTGCCGGTGCCACCGCCCATCAGCACGATCGGCTTGTGCCCCGCCTGCTGCAGTCGCCGCAGCAGCATGATCTGGACGAGGCTGCCGACATGCAGCGAAGGCGCCGTCGGATCGAATCCGATATAGCCGGGCACGATGCTCCGTGCCGCCAATGCGTCGAGCGCGGTGGCGTCGGTCGTCTGGTGGATGTAACCCCGGCTGTCGAGCAGGCGCAGAAGATCGGAAGCATATTCGGTCATGGCGCGCGGCGCCTAGCATGGGGGAAATCGGTTGAACAGGCGCGCGACGTGAGCGGCAAGGCGATGCTGGCGGTGGGGCTGATGTCCGGCACGTCGCTGGACGGCATCGACGCGGCCCTGATCGAGACGAACGGCGAGGGCGAGGTGCGCGCCATCGCCTTTCGCGGGGAGAGCTATTCGGCCCACGCGCGCGGGGTGCTGCGCGATGCGGCGACGCTGGCGCTGGCGTTCGATCACCCACGCTTCAACCCGGAGATCGCCGCCGCCGCCGATCTGGTGACGCGCAGCCACATATTGGCGGTGCGCAAGCTGCTGGTGGATGCGCGGGTATCGCCCAACGACGTGGACGTGATCGGCTTTCACGGCCAGACGATCGCCCATCGCCCCGATCGCGGCTGGACGTGGCAGATCGGCGACGGCGAGGCGATGGCGCGGGCGCTCGGCGTGGCGGTGGTGAGCGACTTCCGCTCGGCCGATGTCGCGGCGGGCGGGCAGGGGGCGCCGCTGCTGCCGGTGTACCACCGCGCGCTGGTGGCGGGGCTGGATAAGCCGGTGGCGCTGCTGAACCTCGGCGGCGTCGGCAACGTCACCTATGTGGGCCAAGGCGACGAACTGATCGCCTTCGATACCGGCCCCGCCAATGCGCTGATCGACGACTGGATGCTGGCGGAGACCGGCCAGCGCTACGATGCCGGCGGGGCACTGGCCGCCACGGGCCGGGTGGAGGAAACGGTGCTGACGGCGATGCTCGACAACGATTTCTTCGACCAGCCGCCGCCCAAATCGCTCGATCGCGGCGATTTCACGATCCAGCCGGCGCGCGGCCTGTCGGCGGCGGACGGCGCCACGACGCTGACGGCCTTCACCGCCATCTCCGTCTCCTACGGCCTGCGCCTGCTGCCGGCGCGGCCCGAGCGGCTGATCGTCGCGGGCGGCGGGCGGCACAATGCGACGCTGATGGCGATGCTGGCCGAGGCCTGCGGCGTTAGGCCAGAGCCGATCGAGGCGCTCGGCTGGAACGGCGACGCGACCGAGGCGGAGGGCTTCGCCTATATGGCGGTGCGGAGCCTGCGCGGGCTGCCGATCAGTTTCCCGGGGACGACCGGCGTCCCGCAGGCGAAAACCGGCGGTGTGTTGAGCCGGCCGTGACGGGGGCTACATGTCGTTGTAGTTGATCTTGCCGTCCGGCTTCTGCGCGCTGGTCATGCCGGCGTCACCCATCCCGTCGGATCCCATCATCATGTTGTCGGCGGTCGCGTCTGTCATCGTATCGTTCATGTCGGTCACGTCGTTCGCCGCTGGCTGCGCGACATCCCGACTGGCGTTGTCGGCTGTCGCCGCCGTGTTCGCCGCACGATCGCCGCATCCTGTCAACATGAGCGCCAGAGGAGCGATCGCCACCAATATCACCCGCGCCATCTGCTCATCCTCCTGCTAGAGACTGGTATCCGACATGTTGCCGTCCGGTTTTTGCGCCGGTGCCGGCGCGTATGTCTCGCCGCCACTCTCGGGCAACGCCTCGGTGCGTGACGCGCTGGGGCTGGGCTTGCACGCGGCGACGCAAAGGCTGGCCGCTACGACCAGAAGCACGGCAGCCGTTCGGACGATCATGATCCCTCTCCCACTTTTACCGGCTGAAGATCGGTCTGCTTATTCTCGCCATTGCAGATCGGGGAAAGCGCGATGAGCTTGCGATCCTTGTACCAGAGATCGTCTTTGCCCGGCTTCCTGATGCTGACGGAAAGCTTCAGCAGGCTTTCGGTGCAGGGAACGATCAGATCGGTGAAGACGCTGTCGGTCTCGCCCGGTTCGATCTCGATCTCCTCGTCGTTGCGATATTGCCGCAGGCCTTTCCAGGCGATTTCGCCATTGTCGAACAGGTCGCGGCCAATGGCCAGCTTCGGCGGGAAATCGCCGGGATCCAGCGCCAGCACGGTGGCGACCGTCGCATCGCTCATCCGCGCGGCGAGCAGGCGGATCTCGCGATCCTTGATGACGAGCAGACCCGTGCCGTTATTCTTCACATCCGCGCGCGCCAGGACGAGCGCCGCCTGGTCGCCCAGCTTCGCCACCTGCGCCGAGACATGCACATCGGCATGCGGCATGTTCTTGCGCTCGACGAAATACCAGTAAGCGGCGACGAGCAATGCGCCGATCGAGATCAGCGCCTGAACCGCCGAGATGACCTTGCCGAATTCGGGATCACGCCGATACAGCAAAGCCGACAGCAGGAACGAGACGATGATGAGTGCAAATAACAGGCAACGAACGGTCGACACCGCCATGATTTGCTCCCGCCGGGGGAACGATGCCTAGCATCTTCTAGCATGCCACAAAAGCCCGAGGCTTTGCCGAACGATCAGGGGGACTTGTGAGATCTTGCGGCCAGCCTCAACCCTTCCGGCTGAGACCTCGCATGGCGTCGTCCAGTCCGCTTAGTGTCAGCGGATACATGCGGTCGTTCATCAATTGCTGCATCATCCTGGTCGATTGGGAATAGCCCCAATGCGCCTGGGGCGTGGGGTTCAGCCAGGCCGCCGCCGGGTAGGTTGTGGTCAGGCGCTGCATCCACGCGGCGCCAGCCTCCTCGTTGAAATGCTCGACCGATCCGCCCGGCTGAGCGATCTCATACGGGCTCATCGCGGCGTCGCCGACCAGCACCAGCTTCCAGTCATGGCCATATTTGTGGAGGATGTCCCACGTCGGGGTACGTTCGGTGAAGCGGCGGCGGTTGTCCTTCCACACGCCTTCATACACGCAATTGTGAAAGTAGAAGAATTCCAGATTCTTGAACTCGGTATGCGCCGCCGAGAATAGTTCCTCGCACAGCGTGATATGCGGGTCCATCGATCCGCCGACATCGAGGAACAGCAGCAGTTTCACCGCATTGTGTCGCTCCGGCCGCATCGCCAGATCGAGCCAGCCCTTGCGCGCGGTGCCGTCGATCGTCGCGTCGATATCGAGCTCGTAGGTGGCGCCTTCGCGGGCGAAGCGGCGCAGGCGGCGGAGCGCCACCTTGATGTTGCGCGTGCCGAGCTCCTTCTGGTTGTCCAGATTGGCGAACTCGCGTTTTTCCCACACCTTGATGG
>CAXTTS010000118.1:0-9529 GCA_964247265.1 uncultured Sphingomonadaceae bacterium | reverse complement strand
GCTGGAGCCCGGCGACGGCCAGGCCCTGGTGTTCGACATCGGCGGCGGATCGACCGAACTGGTGCTGATCGACGGCCCGGCCGACGCACCGCGTATCGACGATTGGTACAGCGTTCCCTGGGGCGTCGTCTCGCTGTCGGAAAGCGAACCGCATATCGGCGAGGACGAGGCCGAATTGCGTGCTGCCTACGACCGGATGCGCACGCGCGTGGCGGATGCGTTCGCGCCGTTCGTGGCGCGGCTGGTGGCGCGCGGGGCCGCACCGGGGCGGCTGCTCGGCACATCCGGCACGGTGACCACGCTCGCCAGCGTCCATCTCGACCTGCCCTGCTACGAGCGGCGACTGGTTGACGGCGCGCGCGTCCCCACTGCGTCTCTGCGCGCGATCAGCGGCCGCCCGCCCTCGGCCAGCGCGATGGAAACCGCCCAGCCATCGCGCCCGCGCAGGAAGTCGCGCGTGCCGTCGATCGGATCGACCAGCCACACGCGCACCCGGGTCAGCCGCTCGGCACTGTCCACCGTCTCCTCGGAAAGCCAGCCCGCTTCGGGATCGAGCTGGCCGAGCCGTTCGGCCAGCATCGCATCAGCATCGATGTCCACCTCGCAGACGGGGTGCCCCGGCTCCTTCTCCCAGCGTCTGTATTCGCCGCGAAAGCGCGAGTTCACCATCGCACCCACCTCGCGCGCCACCGCACTCACCGCATCGAGCAGGGTTTCAGGCACCCGCCACCATCATTCCCTCGATCCGGATCGTCGGCACGTCGGTGGCGCGGCGATATTCCAGGTCGTTGGCCGGTGTCAGGTTCAGGAACATGTCCTTCAGATTGCCGGCGATCGTGATCTCCGCCACCGGCTCGCAGATCGCGCCGTCGCGGATCACGAAGCCGGATGCGCCACGGCTATAGTCGCCGGTGACGCCGTTGACCCCCTGGCCGATCAGTTCGGTGACGAACAGGCCGAGCTTGATGTCGGCGATCAGATCCTCCGGCAGCAGCGTGCCGGCTTCCATATAGAGGTTGCTGGTCCCCGCCCCCGGCGGCCCGCCCACACCGCGCACGGCATGGCCGGTCGGCGCCAGCCCCAGCTGCCGGGCGGACGCCGAATCGAGCAGCCAGCCGGTCAGCACGCCATCGGCGATGATCTCGCACGGCGCGGTGGGCAGGCCTTCCCCATCGAACGGCTTCGATCGCAGGCCGCGCAGCCGGTGCGGATCGTCCCGCACCGTGATGCCCTTGCCGAATACCGGTTTGCCCAGATGCTCCAGCAGGAAGCTCGTCCGGCGGGAGATTGCGGCGCCGGTGATCGCCCCGGTCAGATGGCCGAGCAGGCCCGATCCCACGCGCGGGTCGTAGACGACCGGCATGGTGCCTGAGGAGAGCTTGCCGGGGTTCAGCCGCGCCACCGCGCGATCCCCCGCCCGCCGGCCGATCGCCGCCGGGTCCTCCAGATCGGCGACATGGCGCGCGCTGTGATAGCCATAATCGCGCTGCATCGCCGCCCCCTCGCCGGCGATCACGCTGGCGGAGCTGCCATAGCCGCTGGTGGCATAGCCCTGCGCGAAGCCGTGGCTTGTCCCCAGCGCGAACACCGATCGGCTGGCGCTGGCGGACGCGCCTTCGCTGTTGGTGACGCCGCTCACGGCCCGCGCCGCATCCTCCGCCGCCAGCGCCCGCGCCCGGAGGTCGGCCGGCGCGGGATCGGCGCCGTCGTCGGCATCCACGTCGATCGCGGCGCCTTGCAGCAGCCGGTCGGCGGGCGCCAGGCCGGACCATCTGTCCTCCGGCGCCTCCCGCGCCATCGCGATCGCGCGCTCGACCAGGGCCGTCAGCGCATCGCCGGACAGATCGGACGAGGAGACGCTCGCCGAGCGTGAGCCGACGAACAGCCGAAGCCCGATCTCCTCGCCCTCCGATCGCTCGACATCCTCCAGCGCGCCGAGCCGCACCTGCACCTGGGTGGAGGCGTTGCACACATAGATCGCGTCGGCGGCGTCCGCCCCGGCGCGCGTGGCCTGCGCGATGAGGGCGGAAACCTGATCCTGGGCTTGCGATGGGGTAAGCATCAACCGGACTTAGGCACGCCGCCCGTCAACGTCACCCCCTAAAGCCCCATTCCACCCCGATTAGGCGCTCAGGCCGATTGTCCGACCACGAGGCAGGCCAGCGCCATCAGCAGCCCGGCGAAGCGGTTGGCGCGGAACTTGGCGAGCGCGTCGGCGCCGTTCGCCGGGTCCAGCGCCGCCACCTGCCAGCCGAGGTGGAGCGCCACCGGCAGCAACGCCGCCAGCGCCAGCGGCTGCGGCCGCACCTCCCAGATCGCCGCCGCCCACAGCAGCAGCGCGCCGCCGTAGAAGGTCGCGACGCCGGCTTTGGCATGGGCACCCAGCGCGCGGGCGGAGGATTTCACGCCTGCCAGCGCATCGTCCTCCACGTCCTGCAACGCATAGATGGTGTCGTAGCCGATCACCCACAGCACCGATCCGGCGTAAAGCAGCAACGCGGCCGGCGGCAGCGTGCCCGTCACCGCCGGCCAGCCGACCAGCGCCGCCCAGGAGAATACCAGCCCCAGCCACGCCTGCGGCCACCAGGTGATCCGCTTCATGAAGGGATAGGCCGCCACCAGCGCCAGGCTGCCGAGCGCAATGCCCTGCGCCAAAGGCGTCAGTCGCAGCAGCACGATCAGCCCGATCAGGCACAGCACGACGAGCCACATCCACGCCGCCCGCAGGCTCACCCGTCCGCTGGCCAGCGGCCGGGCACGGGTGCGCGCGACCTGCGCGTCGAGATCGCGATCGACGATGTCGTTATACACGCACCCCGCCGCGCGCATCACGAACGCACCGAGCCCGAACCACAGGAGCAGATCCCACCGCGCCACCGCCCCGCGGGCCAGCGCGATCGCCCACGCCCCCGGCCAGAACAACAGCCACGCGCCGATCGGCCGATCCACCCGCGCCAGCGACAGGAAAGGCCGGGTCGCCGCCGGCATCGCGGCGATCAACCCACGCCGCTCGCTGTCGGGGACGATCGTGTCGGGCTCGGCGTGCATCGCGCAGGCTGTAGAAGGATACGCGCCGGTCGTCATCCCGGCAGGATGGCGAACAGGAGGCTGGCCTTTCCGCCCCGCGCAGGGCATCCCCCACCCGCCTCAACGCCGGAGACCGCCTTGCACCTGCTCGAAACCCTGATCGGCTGGGTCGCCGCCGTCATCGTCGGCTTCATCTCGGCCGCCGGCTATCTCGGCATCGTCCTGCTGATGGCGATCGAATCGGCGTGCATTCCGCTGCCGTCGGAGGTCATCATGCCCTTTTCCGGCTATCTGGTCTCCACCGGCCGCTTCGATCTCTGGCTGGTGGCGACGGCGGGGGCGATCGGCTGCAATCTCGGCTCGATCCTCCCCTACGAGGCCGGCAAGCGCGGCGGCCGTCCGGTGGTGGAACGCTGGGGAAAGTATTTCCTCGTCGACCTGCACGATCTCGACCGGGCCGAACGCTTCTTCGCCCGCTTCGGCAGCCTGGCGGTGCTGATCGGCCGGCTGCTGCCCGTCGTCCGCTCGTTCATCGCGTTGCCGGCTGGCGTTGCGCGGATGCCGCTAGTGAAGTTTCACGTCTATACCTTCATCGGCTCGTGGCCGTGGTGCTTCGGCCTCGCCTGGGTCGGCATGAAGCTCGGCGACCAGTGGAACAGCGATCCGCGCATCAAGGCACTGTTCCACCGCGCCGATCTCATCATTGGCGTCACCATCGTGCTGGCGGTCGGCTACTTCCTCTACCGCCGCTTCGCCAAGCGCCGCGCCGCCCGCGCGTGACCGCCTATCTCGCCCGCCCCGATGGGCTGCGCCTCGCCGTCAGCCACCGCCAGGGCATCGAGCCGACGATCGTCTTCCTGCCCGGCTACGGATCGGACATGCAGGGCTCCAAGGCGCTCGCGCTCGATGCGTGGGCGGCGGCGCGCGGTCATGCGATGCTGCGGCTCGATTATGCCGGCTGCGGCGAAAGCGACGGCGCGTTCGCCGACGGCACCCTCGCCAGCTGGCGCGACGATGCGCTGCACGCGATCGACACGCTCACCAGCGGCCCGCTGCTGCTCGTCGGCTCGTCGATGGGCGGGTGGCTGATGCTGCTGGTGGCGCTCGCTCAACCCGAGCGGGTCGCGGCGCTGGTCGGGATCGCCGCCGCCCCCGATTTCACCGAATGGGGCTTCGACGACGCGCAGAAGGCCCGCCTGATCGCCGACGGCCACATCACCGAACCCTCCGCTTATTCGGATGAACCCACACTCACCACCCGCGCCCTCTGGGAAAGCGGGCAGGCCAACCTGCTGCTCTCCGGCGAGATCGCGCTCGCCTGCCCCGTCCGCCTGCTCCAAGGGCAGGCCGACGCCGACGTGCCGTGGGAGACCGCGCCGCGCCTCGCCGCCGCGCTGCGTTCAGCCGATGTGCAGACGATCCTCGTCAAGGACGGCGATCATCGCCTCTCCCGGCCGGCGGACATCGCCCTGCTGATCGCCACGGTGGAGAGGCTGCTGGAGCATCCATGATCCCGCTGCTGTTCGCCCTCGCCGCCGCCGCCACGCCCATCGCCACCTCCGGCTCCACGCCGATCGACGCCGCCGTCCGCTTCGAACGCTGCGCCGCCCTCGCCAAGACCGATCCGGTCAAAGCCGCCGGGGAGGCCGATGCGTGGCGGCTCGGTGGCGGCGGCCTGCCCGCGCGCATGTGCCTGGGCCTCGCTTATTCCGCGCAGGAACGGTTCGGCCCCGCCGCCGTCGCCTTCGAACAGGCCGCGCGCGAGGCGGAGATCCAGCGCGACGGGCGCGCCGCCGCGCTGTGGGTGCAGGCGGGCAATGCCGCGCTGGCCGATGGCGATGCCGGCAAGGCGCGCGGCTTCCTCGATCGCGCGCTGGCCTTGCCGGTGATGTCGTCGGCACAGCGTGGCGAGGCCTATCTCGATCACGCCCGCGCGCAGGTGGCGGTCGGCTACCTTGATGCCGCCCGCACCGACATGGACAATGCGCTGAAGCTGGTCCCCGGCGATCCGATGGCGTGGCTGCTTTCCGCCACCCTCGCCCGCCGCCAGTCGGATGGCCCGCGCGCCGCCAAGGATATTGCCGAGGCCGCGCGCCTCGCCCCGAACGAGGCGGCCATCGCCTACGAACAGGGCAATATCGCCGCGCTGCTGAACCAGACGGGGGAGGCGGTCGCCGCGTGGACCCGCGCCGCCAAGGATAGCGACAGCCCCGCCGGACAGGCCGCCGCGATGGCGTTGGCCGGCAAGAAAGACCCGCCGCCCGCACCCTGACCGCTTTCGCAACCCGTGCGGGCCTCCTAAATGGCGGGCATGAAATATCTCCACACCATGATCCGCGTGTCCGATCCGGCCGCGACCGTCGCCTTTTTCGAGCTGCTCGGGCTGAAGGAGGTCCGCCGCTTCGACAATCAGGCGGGCAAATACACCCTGATCTTCCTCGCGGCGCCCGGCGACGAGGATGCGCAGGTGGAGCTTACCCATAATTGGGGCGAGGCGGGCTATGATGGCGGCCGCAATTTCGGCCACCTCGCCTACCGCGTCGATAATATCCACGAGACGTGCCAGCGGCTGATGGACGCCGGCGTCACGATCAACCGCCCGCCGCGCGACGGCCACATGGCCTTTGTCCGCACGCCGGACAATATCTCGATCGAGCTGCTCCAGGACGGCCACCTCGAACCGGCCGAGCCGTGGGCCTCGATGCCCAATTCCGGCAGCTGGTAGGCCGCCCGACATGCCCGGCCTGCTCGTCAATATCGACGTGCCCGATCTGGCGGCGGCCGAGGCCTTCTACACACGCGGGCTGGGCTTCGCGGTTGGCCGGCGCTTTGGCGCTGCCGTCACCGAATTGCTGGGTGGGGAGGCGCCGCTCTATCTGATTGCCCGCGCCTCCGGCCGCAGCGAGGAAGCGGGTGGAACAGTGACGCGCGATTATGCCCGGCACTGGACGCCGGTGCATCTCGATCTGGTGGTGGACGATCTCGAGGTCGCCATCGCCCGCATCGTGACGGCATGCGCGGTGGCGGAGGGCGGCATCCGATCGGCCGGCTATGGCCGCATCGCCACCTTCGCCGATCCGTTCGGCCACGGCCTGTGCCTGATCCAGTTCCATGCGGAGGGTTATGATGCCATCGCCGATTGAAGTGCTGCGTATCCCGGTCCTCAGCGACAATTATGTCTGGCTGATGCACGATCCGTCGAGCGCCGAAACCGTCGCGATCGATCCCGCGCTCGCGGAGCCGGTGCTCGCCGCCGCCTCGGCGAAGGGGTGGCGGATCAGCCAGATCTGGAACACCCACTGGCATGGCGATCACACCGGCGGCAATGCCGGGATCAAGGCCGCCACCGGCTGCACCATCACCGGCCCGGCGGCCGAGGCGGACAGGATCGCGACGCTCGATCGTACCGTGGCGGAGGGCGATACCGTCCGCATCGGCGATCATGCGGCGGGGGTGATAGAGGTGCCGGCCCACACCGCCGGCCACATCGCCTTCCACCTCGCCGACGACGGGATCGTCTTCGTCGGCGATACCCTGTTCGCGATGGGCTGCGGCCGCCTGTTCGAGGGCACGGCCGCGCAGATGTTCGCCAACATGACCCGGCTTGCCGCGCTGCCGCCCGAGACGATCGTCTATTGCGCGCACGAATATACCGAAGGCAACGGCCGCTACGCCCTCGTCGCCGAGCCGGGCAACGATGCGATCGCCACCCGCATGGCGGAGGTCCAGGCCGCCCGCGCCGCCGGCGAGGCGACGGTGCCGACGACGATCGCGCTGGAACGCGCGACCAATCCGTTCATGCGCGCCGCCAGCGTGGCGCAGCTCGCAGAACGCCGCGCCGCCAAGGATGCGTTCCGCGGCTGACATTTCTGCCGGCGGCGGAGCGATCCGGCTCGGCGCCGGTTACAGTGGCATGCCGCGTCGATGGCGGCGGAGTATGCCAATGCGTCGCCTTCTATTCGCCAGCCTGCTGCTCGCCGCCCCCGCGCTGGCGCAGGAACCCGCCGCTCCGCTCAGCCCGAAGCTGCAAACCGCGCTCAGGGGCCGCATCGCGGGAACGCCGGTCGACTGCATCAATCTGCCGCGCATCCGCTCCTCGACGATCATCGACAAGACGGCGATCATCTACAAGGAAAGCCCGCGCCGCTGGTATGTGAACCGTCCGGCCGCCGGCTGCCCGCTCGATCCCAAGCGGGCGCTCGTCACGCGTATTCCCAGCACACGGCTCTGCCGCATGGATCTGGTCGGTATCGTCGATCTGCCGCTGCACTTCAATTATGGCGCGTGCGCGCTGGGTGATTTCGTGCCCTACACGAGGTAGCTATTTGCCCGCGCGGTACAGCGCGTCCAACCGTTCGCCATAAACCTGCCGGATCACATGGCGGCGTATCTTCAGCGATGGCGTAAGCTGTTCGTTCTCGATCGTGAACGGCTCGTCGGCGATCAGCACCCGGCGCACCTTCTCGATCGTGGAAAGGCTGGCGTTCACCCGGTCGACCGCCGCCATCACCGCGCGGGCAAAGCGAGGATCGTCGCGCAGCGGCGCGGCGGCGCCCGCATAACCTTCCGCCGCCGCCCATTCCCGCACCCAATCGGGATCGGGCACCACCAGCCCCACCAGATGCGGCCGCCGGTCGCCCGCCACCATCGCCTGCAATATCTCGGGCTCCAGCGTCAGCATGCCCTCCACCCGCTGCGGCGCGACATTGTCGCCCTTGTCGTTGACGATCAGATCCTTCTTGCGATCGGTGATGACGACCCGGCCCTGCGCATCGAGATGGCCGATATCGCCGGTGTGGAGCCAGCCCTGCTTCAGCACGCGGGCGGTCTCCTCCTCGTTGCGCCAATAGCCGTGCATCACCAGCTCGCCGCGCACCAGTATCTCGCCATCGTCGGCGATCCGCACCTCGGTATCCTTCAGCGGCGGCCCCACCGAATCCATCCGGATACCGGCGCGCGGCCGGTTGCAGGAGATGATCGGCGCGGCCTCCGTCTGGCCATAGCCCTGCAGCAAGGTGAGGCCCAGCGAGTGGAAGAATATGCCAACCTCCGGGTTCAGCGGCGCGCCGCCAGCCACCATCGCCTTCAGCCGCCCGCCGAACTTACGGCCGATCTTGGGGCGCAGCGTGCGGCCCAGGATCAGGTCCATCGGCCGGTCGCGCAGCGGCACGCCGCCATTGGCATAGGCCCGCGCGCCGATCGCCAGCGCCTGGCGTAGCAGATAGTTGGGGAGTTTGCCCTGCTTCTCGATCGATTTCAGCACCCGCGCGCGCAGCACCTCGAACAGGCGCGGCACCACCACCATGATCGTCGGCCGCACCTCCTCGATATTCGCCGCCAGCTTCTCCAGCCCCTCCGAATAATAGATTTGCGCGCCCAGCCCGATCGGCAGGAACTGCCCGCCCGAATGTTCATAGGCGTGCGACGCGGGCAGGAAGCTCAGGAACACCTCGTCGCCCCAGCCGAAATCCTCGGCGATCACGGCGGAGGCGCCCGCCACATTGTGCAGGATCGCGCCGTGATGCTGGCGCACGCCGCGCGGTGCCCCGCCGGTGCCGCTGGTGTAGATGATGCACGCCAGATCGCCCCGGCCGAACGTCGCCTTTGCCTCGCATGCGGCGACATCCGGCGGATGCGCCGCGATCAGGCCCGCCCAGTCATGCACCCGCGCGCCGCTCGTCTGGCCGATCCGCAGCGGCTCGATGCCGATCACCGCCTCGCAGCCGGTCGATCGCATCACCGCCGGCATCAGCGTGCGCGCCAGCTTGGGGGTGGAGACGATCACCGCCCGCGCGCCGCTATTCTCCAAAATATGCGCGTGGTCGCGCTCGGTATTGGTCGTGTAGGTCGGCACGGTGATGCAGCCGGCGGCCATGATCGCCAGATCGGCGATGCACCATTCGGGCCGGTTCTCGGAAACGAGCGCCACCCGGTCGCCGGGATGCAGCCCGATCGCCCGCAACCCCGCCGCCAGCGACGCCACCTGTTCGCCCGCCGCGTGCCAGCTCGTCGCCGTCCACGTGCCGTCCCGCTTGGCCCACAGGAACGGCGCGTCGCCCTGCTCGCGCACGCGGGCGAAGAACATCGTCACCAGATTGGGGAAATATTCCAGCGTCCGCATCGTCTCTCCTGCGGGTTCGCCCCGCTCCGTCTCATTCGCTGAGCGACACGCCTTCGCTGCGCGGATCGGCCGCCCCGCGCCACCCGGCCGGCGTCCGCTCGATCGCGTTGACCTTGGATGTCAGGTCGGAGGGCGTCACGGTCTGGCCCAGCTTCGCCAGCGCCGGCACCATCGCCGCCATCTCCGGGCTCTGATCGACCAGCAGCGCGCCGCCGCCGAAGAAGATGTTGGGCAGCGCGATCGCCTGCTGCGCCGGGAGCCCCCAGTCGAGCACGCCCACCAGCGTCTTCAGCACATGCATCGGGATGCGCCGACCGCCGGCCGATCCCAGCGCCAGCACCACGCGGCCCCTCGCACCATAAACGATCGTCGGCGCCATCG
>CAXTTS010000117.1:0-9551 GCA_964247265.1 uncultured Sphingomonadaceae bacterium | reverse complement strand
TCGGCGAGGCTCTGGATCAGGCCGGTGCGCTGCTCGGCGCGGGTCTCTTCCAGCACGGCGCGGCGCGACACCACGATGTTGCCGCGGCGGCGATCCATCTTGAGGATCTGGAAGGGCTGCGGAATGTCCATCAGCGGCGTGACGTCGCGCACCGGGCGGATATCCACCTGCGAGCCGGGCAGGAAGGCCACGGCGCCGGAGAGATCGACGGTGAAGCCGCCCTTGACGCGGCCGAATATCACGCCCTCGACGCGGGTCGACTGGCCGAATTCGGCCTCCAGCTTGTCCCATGCGGCTTCGCGGCGCGCGCGATCGCGCGACAGCATCGCTTCGCCGTGGACGTTCTCGACGCGATCGACATAGACCTCGACCTCGTCGCCCACCTTCAGATCGGCCTTCTGGCCGGGCGCGGCGAACTCGCGGAGCGCCACGCGGCCTTCCGACTTCAGGCCGACGTCGATGACGGCCATGTCGTTTTCGATCGCGGTGACGGTGCCCTTGACGACGCGGCCTTCAAAGCCTTCGCCCTCGCCGAGGGATTCGTTGAGCAGGGCCGCGAAATCGTCGCGGGTGGGGTTTGGCGCAGTTGCCATATGTTCGCGTTTCCTGTCAGTCTGCTTCCGGCCATCCGGTTGTATCCGGAGGTCTTGTGGCCGTGGACGCCGCGGCGGCACCATGCCGATCGCGGCACCGATCGCACGATTGCCCCCGCAGAGGCGACGAATGGCGAAAAGGGCGCGGCGAGGCACCGGCAGCACCGGTTCCCTACCACGCCACGTTCCTGGGAGCAGCCGGGCCGACGCGGCGCCCGCAAGCGCCGGTCAGTCGTTCGCGGCCGTCCTGATCCGGGCCTCCACGAGCGCGAGCGCCCGATCGACGGCTGCCTCTATATCCATGAACGTGGTGTCGAGCAAGTCGGCGTCGTCCGCCTGGACCAGCGGCGCGTGATTGCGCATCGTATCGCGCCTGTCGCGCTCGCGTATATCGGCGAGCACGCGATCATAGCTGGTCTCCAGCCCGCGCGAGACGAGTTCGTCGTGGCGGCGGCGGGCGCGCACGGCGGGGGCGGCCTTGACGAACAATTTGGCGTCGGCGTGCGGGACGATCACGGTGCCGATGTCGCGCCCGTCCAGCACCGCGCCGCCGGGCTGGGCGGCAAAGGCATGCTGCCGCGCGATCAACGCCGCGCGTACCGCCGGGTGGGCCGAGACGATCGAGGCGGCGGCCCCGGCCGCCTCGCTGCGCAATTGCGGATCGGCCAGCATCGCATCGCTGAAGCGGCAGCCCGCCAGCGCATCCTCCGCCACCGAGGGATCGCCGCCGGCGCGCAGCACGCACAGGCCGACCGCGCGATAGAGCAGGCCGGTGTCGAGATGCGGCAAACCATAATGGCTGGCGATCGCTCGCGCGATCGTGCCCTTGCCCGATGCGGCCGGGCCATCGACGGCGACGATCATGCCTGTTGCGCTCCGAGTGCGCCCAGCAGCGCGGAAAATGTCGGGAAGCTGGTGGCGACCGGCGCCATGTCGTCGATCGTCACGGCCTTGCCGGCGACGAGGCCGGCGACGGCGAAGCTCATCGCGATGCGATGATCGAGGTGCGTGGCGACGGTGGCGCCGCCGGGCAGCGGATCGCCGCCGGTGCCATGGATCGTCACGCCATCCTCATGCTCCTCAACGCGGACGCCGATCGCGCGCAGCCCCTCCACCATCGTGGCGATGCGATCCGATTCCTTGACGCGCAGTTCGTCGATCCCGCGCATCACGGTGGTGCTGGAGGCGAGTGCTGCGGCGACGAACAGGATCGGATATTCATCGATCATCGAAGGCGCGAGTGCGGCCGGCACCTCTACGCCCGAGAGCGCCGACTGGCGCACGACGAGATCGGCGACAGGCTCGCCGCCCACAATGCGGGGGTTCGTCTCGGCGATGTCCGCGCCCATCAGCCGCAGCGCGGCGAACAGGCCGGCGCGGGTGGGGTTGAGGCCGACGTTGCGCACGGTGATGTCCGATCCGGGCACGAGCAAGGCGGCCACCACCGGAAACGCCGCCGACGAGGGATCGCCCGGCACGACGATATGCTGCGGCGAGAGGGTTGCCTCGCCGTGAATCGCAATGATCCGCTCTCCGTCAACCTCCTCCACCGTCAGTTCCGCGCCAAAGCCGCGCAGCATGCGCTCGCTATGATCGCGCGTGGGCACCGGCTCGATCACGCGGGTAATGCCGGGCGTGTTGAGCCCGGCGAGCAGGATCGCCGACTTCACCTGTGCGGAGGCGACCGGCAGGCGATATTCGATCGGCACGGCGGGGCAGATCCCGCGCAGCATCAGCGGCAGGCGATCGCCCGGGCTGGTGGTGAAATCCGCCCCCATCCGGCCGAGCGGCTCGATCACGCGCCGCATCGGCCGCCTGGACAGAGAGGAGTCGCCGGTGAAGGTCGCCGTGATAGGGTGGCTGGCCACGAGGCCCATCAGCAGCCTTGTGGAGGTGCCGCTATTGCCCATCTCCAGCGCGGTTTCCGGCTGGAGCAGGCCACCCACGCCGACGCCATATATGTGCCAGCGCGCCTGATCGTCGCGTTCGATCGTCGCGCCCATCGCGCGCAGCGCCTGCGCGGTGGCGATCACATCCTCGCCCTCCAGCATGCCCTCCACCACCGTCTCGCCGACAGCGAGCGCGCCGAGCATCAGCGAGCGGTGCGAGATCGACTTGTCGCCGGGCACGGTGACGGTGCCGCGAAGCGGGCCGGGCGCCGAGAAGACGGCGGGGCGGGGCGGGGCTGGGGCAGGCATCGGCGCGGCTTTTGACAGTCGCCCTGCGCTATGGCAAGGCGCGCGGCATTCGTGGCCCGCAACCCTGCGGCCACGCCCTATCACTATTATCCGGAGGCCTATCGCGTGGTGAAACCTGAATGGGGCACCAAGCGGACCTGCCCGAAATGCGGCACCCGCTTCTATGATCTGGGCAAGGACAATCCTGTGAGCTGCGTCGAATGCGATGCCGCGTGGGAACCCGATCCCGTGCTGAAGTCCAAGCAGCCAATGCCTTACGACGCCCCCAAGAAGGAGGTGGAGAAGGAGAAGGACGACACGGATCTGTCCGAGGATGTGGATATCGACGACGAGGAGCCGAGCCCCGACGACGATGTCGATCTGGGTGGCGACGACGATATCGGCGTGCCGACCGGCGGCGACGAGGACGAGCATTGATTTCGCAAAATGCAGTTGCGGGCGCGCCGGCGGTGATCTAAAGGCGCGCTTCCCGATTGATCCAGCCGATCGGGGCAAGGTATGGGGACGTAGCTCAGCTGGGAGAGCGACGCGATGGCATTGCGTAGGTCAGGGGTTCGATCCCCCTCGTCTCCACCAACCTTGCGGAAAGAAGCGGTCGGCAACGGCCGCTTTTTTCGTTTCGGGCGGCATGTGCTTTACACTGTTCCCCATATGTTCCATAACTGCAGCCTCCAACAGGAGGTTGCCGCCTATGATGCTTGCCGAGGCCGAGACCCCGCGAACCGCCTTGCAGCGGTTGATCGAGGAGCGGGCCGAGGAATATGTCGCGCTGTCGCGGATGCTCGGCCGTAATGCGGCGTACATCCAGCAATATATCAAGCGCGGCACGCCCAAACGATTGAGCGAGGAGGATCGGCGTATCCTGGCCACCTATTTCGGCGTGAGCGAGACGCTGCTCGGCGGCCCCGAAAAGAGCGAGGCGCGATCGCTGCGGGCGGTGCCGGCGCTGGATGTCTATGCCTCCGCCGGACATGGCGCGTTCGAGCTGGGCGAGCGGCCATGCGGCGCGATCGGCTTTGATCCGCGCTGGCTGCGCGATCTGGCGGGCGGGCCGGCCGACGCGCTCTCCATCATCAGGGTGAAGGGCGACAGCATGGCGCCGACGCTGGCGGACGGCGACGACGTGATCGTCGATCGCGGCGACGATGCGTGCCGGCTGCGCGACGGGATCTACGTTCTGCGGCTGGACGACAGCCTGATGGTGAAGCGGCTGGCGCGGCATCCGGCGAGCGCCGCCATATCGATCCGCAGCGACAATCCCGATTATCCCAGCTGGCAGAATATCGACGTCAACCGGATCAGTATCGTCGGCCGCGTCCTGTGGTTTGGCCGGCGGCTGCGCTGAGGCAGCGGGACCGTGTCGTGACCGGGCCTATAGCAAGGCGATCAACCGTTCCGCCGCTCTGGCCGATGCGCGGGCGGCGGCGGCCAAATTGACGGGGAAGTTCTCCGCACTCTGATCGTCGGCGCCGTCGGTGGTCGCCTTGATCGCCGCCCACGGTATGCCGAGCAGGCCAGCGGCCTGCGCGACGGCGGCCGTTTCCATATCGACGAGCGTGACGCCGAGCCGATCGCGCACCCGGGCGGCGTGGATGCCGCATTCGATGAACAGGTCGCTGGTCGCCAGCCGCGCGGAGGGGATGCCGAGGTCGGGCAGCGCCATCGCCTCGAACGCCCGCACCGTGGCCGATCCGATCGGCACCGTGCCGGCAGTATAATGCGCCAGACCGTCGCTGCGCTGCGCGCCATAATCGGCCTGCACCGCCGAATCGATCACGAACACGTTGCCCGCCCCGTCGCCGATCCGCCCCGCCGTGCCGATCACCAGCAGCATCTCGATCGCATGGCGGGCGTGCAGGGTCGTGGCGGCGGTGGCGGCGGCGACCTTGCCGATCCCGGCGCAGAGCAGGAACAACCGCTTGCCCCGATACTCCAGCGAGCGGACCGCCAGCGGCCCCTCGCTGTGGGTTGCGGGCTGATCCGGCAGCAAGGCGGCCAGTTCCTCCGGCATGCCCGATATGATGCCGATCCGCTTCATAGTCACCCCGTCTTGCTGCGCCGCCGGCATGGCGATGGCGATGATGATCGGTCCGCCTAGCCGAGATCGGCGGTCACGTCACAGCCCGGACAGGGTATCTCGCGCCTTGCGCGCCTTGTCGCTTATGCCGGGAAGGAGGCGCTCGCCGATGCGGGCGATATCGGCGGCGCGTTCGGCCAGCAGCCGACGCTCGGCGATGCCGGGTAGCAGGGGCTCGACGCCGCGCAGCATCGTGAAGGTCATGCCGGCATGAACGGCGGGATCGGCCTGGCTGGCGGGCAGACGGGCGAGGTGGGACGCCGCCGCGCCGACGATGTGCATCATGTCGATCGCGGCCGACATCACTATCGTCTGCTCCTCATGGCGGTTCGGGCCGGACCTGCCGAAGCATTGCACGAGGCAGCGCAGCAGCAGGCCGTAGCTGGCGCAGGCGAAATCCAGCATGGCCGCCGCCTCGGGATGATCGATGAACACCGTTCCGTTCGGCTCTGCCGGGCGGCGCAGGACAGGGTTTTCCGCGACCGGCCACGCCGGCGCGAAACCGGGATCCTCGCGGATGAGCGCCGCGAACTCGTCACGGATCGCCAGAAAGCTGCGGTAATGGGAGTCGGCGCGATCCGATGCGGCGCCCTCGCCCTGCTCGATCACGACGTCGATCGCGCGGGTGGCGGATGTAAGATCGGTGATCGGGGCGACACCCTTCAGATCAATGATCTCGCGGCCGACCTGGGCATCCGCGTTGCCGAGGAACAGCGTGCCGCTGCCGAGCTGCCGATCGAGCGACTGGAGGTTCGCGCGGATGGCCTCGTACAGATGGCCGATCGTGGCATAATCCTGCGCGCTGGGCATCAGACCCGTTCGCGCCTGCTCGCGATTGTAATCCGGTTGCTCGAACGCCTCGCCGTCCTCGCCTTCAATGCCCTGCGGCCGTTCGAGGAAGATGAAATGTTCCAGCGTCTCGGCGTTGAACGGGGTGAGCCGCACCGCGACACCGGAGGGGAAATAGCCGGGCGCGACCGGGAAGGCGGGTCGCGCGAAATGCGGCCTGCCGCCGACTGCGACGGTAAGGTTCGCGACGATCACGAGATGGCCCATCTCCTCGACCGCGACATCGATGATCGTCTTGCGCCATTGCTCCAGCGTCGCGCCCTGTGCGTCCGAGACGCCGGTCTCGCCCGCGCGCTTGAGGCTGAACGCGGCGTAGAGGTAGCTGCACATCAGGCTGTGCTCGATCTCCGCCGCCTCGGCGAGCAGGTGGAGAAGCTGCTCGCGCGTGCCGATCACGATCGCTGGCTCTGCGTCGACCGCGACATCTTCGGCCATCGCTGTCAGCCGGCGAGCGGGGAGGAGTCGTATTCGGCCAGCAGGCCGGCCACGTCGTTATAGAGCGCGATCGCGCCGGCCGTGCGGAGCGACTCATCGGAGAACTTGCCCGAGCGCAGACCGATCGCGGCGATGCCGCACTTGCCGGCCGCCTCCATGTCGTAGGGCGTGTCACCGATGACGACCACCTCGGCGGCGGCGAGCGGCGCGACCTTCTTCAGCGCGGTGGCGAAGATGTCGGGCGCGGGCTTGGTATTTTCCACGTCGTCGGCGGTGGTCGTCTCCGCCACGATGTCGCGCGCGTCGAGCAGATCGAGATAATGGTCCAGCTCGCCTTGCGAGGCGGACGATGCGAGCACGACCGTCTTGCCCGCTTCATGTACGCGCAGCAGCAGATCCCGCGCGCCGGCGAACGGCTTCACCCGATCGAGATACCTGCCCTTGAAGGCATCGCCATGCGCATCGCCGAGCTTTTCCTGCTCGTCCTCGCTGGCGCCCGGCATCAGCGTCGGCACCAGCATGTCGGTGCCCTTGCCGATCTGATCGTGCAGCACCTGATCGTCGAACGTCCTGCCCACGCTGGCGAACGCCTCGCCCCACGCCTTTACGTGAAAATCGTTGCTGTCGACCAGCGTGCCGTCGATATGGAAGAGAACCGCCTTGATCGTCATGTTCGTTCGCCTGCTGGAGATGAGCGGGCCTTGCCTATGCTGTCTTCTCTGCCCGGGATGAGCAATCCAAGCGACTGCGGACGGACGATGTTCCGACGTCATGTCCGTTGAGTCCGGACACAAGGCTGGATCAAGGTCGGCCTTTTTACGCCAAACGCGCTCATTCTTGGATTACGCCTGCGGTTCGCTGAACCCTATCCCTGGCGGATCGCCGCCAACCCAAACCGCGTGGCATTGAGGGGGGGGGTGCGCCCGAGCGGAGAGACATGAAACGAATTAGTCTCAACGCTCGCCGCTTGGAACACCGGCCGCGATCCGGCACAGCTTAAGGCCACCATTTCGGAATGCTGGGCAGCCTCCGACTCGAAAGCGGCGTTCTCGAAGGCGTTGGAAGAGCGCGGGCTGTATCTCGCACGCGGCGACCGCCGCTCTTATGTCGCCGTCACTTACGAAGGCAAGGTTTTGTCCGTCGCGCTCATCTCCGGACGGCCATCAATATTTGCTGGTTCCAGTTCGGCGAGGCGTTGACTATCTTACTGCATTCCAATCATCATTCGCCCCGCAGCTCCCCAAAGACGAAGCCACCGTCGTCGCATTGTAGCAATCCTGCGATTTGGTGGCGAACTACAATGATCCAGGCGCCGATTTCCGCTTCGCGACAGCGTTGCATGCTCGAAGACTCGATCTCAGCGGATAGGCTGTTTCTGGTAGCCCATCTGCACTTTCCCAAGACATCGATCCGGAGCGACCGTACCGATGACAGCAATCGCGGCCATTGCAATACCTATCGAGGTCAGCAGAACCGCCGAAAGGCGAAGGCGTCCGATCAACCGAGACGATGATCGTTCAGGATCAAAGGATTTGTCGAACATCGCTTCAAAGCTCGTCAGGTCAATTGGCCGCTTGTGGGCTGCCGCCTGCATGTGTGCATCGAGATGCGCGTTATAGATATCGTAGCGCCGATCGACGCGTTGCGCGCGCAGCTTCAAGCCCGTCAGCAATCCGATCCAGCCAAGCAGGAGCGCTGCACAAAGCGCAGCGACCTCGATGTAAATCGGGACGGCGCAAACGCTGCGTTGAAGATCAAGAAGCTTTGTCAAGGTGAGACCGAGCAAGCCACCCGCGGTTACCAAGAGCAGGCGAGCCTGTTCGATCGTGCCCGCGACAAGCGCCTCGTCGTCGGTGTCGACGCCAGGCAAATGCTGTGCTCGCAGATGCGCTATGAGGTTGCGGTGTTCCAGCGACCAGTGATCGGGATGAACGTATTCCGAATGAGATTCATCCATTGGCACCGTCCCCTTCCAAAAGCCGCGAACCTGCCGATATCGTTGATTCTGCGCAAGCTATGCCACGAAGCAGCATGACCATTCCGTTCGGTTGGGAGATCCGGCTCCAGCGATGACGCTCCGCCAACGTCACACATTCTCAGGCCGCGTTTTTACTGTCTGGATCTCAAACGCCTCCTTGCTTCGCAGCGCTTCCACATTCGCATCCCGAGGTCATGGTCGCGATCGATCCCGAGGTGCTGCTATATTTTCCCGAGCGCATGATCGGCGCAGGAAAACTGCACGACCAACGATCGCGAAGCGCTGGTCGAGGAGCTGGCGAAGGTGTTTTGAAAGAACGAGTCGGCTGACAAAATTCGAGCAACACTATTGGGACGATGCCGGATCGTACTGGCAGCCGATCTTCCGCAGCTTCGCGGAACGCGCTTTGGCCGCGATGATTGCGAGTGCGTTCGCCTGCGCGCCCCCCGAGTTGATGATGGCGACAGCCTGTGCTGCGGGTCACGTCATTGCACGTTCCAGATTGATGTCACTTCGGTCTCCTAGCTACAGTTTCGAGCGCAGCGTCACGCCATAGGTGCGCGGATCGCCGAGAGTGCCCGTGATCGCGCCCGTATTGGCAGCCGACAGCGACAGGAAATAGCCCTTGTCAGTCAGGTTGCGTGCCCACACCTGCAGGTCGAAGCGGCCATCCTCGCTTCGCACGCCGGCGCGCAGGTTGACGATGTCATAGTGCGGGATCAGCGAATAGCGGCTGTCGTTCGCCGTGGTGTAGAAGTTCGAACGGTAGCTATAGTCGCCGCCGAAATAGACCTCGCTGTCATGGCCGAACGGCGTGCCGACCGGTGCCTTCACCTCACCGCCGGCCGAGCCGGCCCACTTGGACACGCCCGGCAGACGGCTGCCGCCGAGATCGCACAGCGCCTGGCCGGTGATCTCGATCGGGCATGGCGAGTTCGGATAGGAGACGTAGCGCGCATCGTCATAGGTGCCCGACGCGTAGAGCGAGATCCACTGCGCCGGCGCCACGCGGGCATCGCCTTCGAAGCCGCGGGTGCGCACCTTGCCCGCATTGGCGAAGAAGCTGACGCCGTTGCGGTCGATGTCGATGATCGTCGTCTGATAGCCCTTGTCGTCAGTCCAGAAGGCGGCGACGTTGGCGGTCACGCGGCCGTCCAGCCAGCTGGTCTTCAGCCCCGCCTCATAGCTGTCGATCGTTTCGGGCTGGATCACCGGATTGGCGGCGAACTGGCCGGTGGTCGTGATGTTGGCGAGGTTCAGCCCGCCGAACTTGTTGCCGCGCGCATAGGTCGCATAGGTCAGGATCTGCGGCGTGACCTTCCACGACAGGGTCGCCTGGCCGGAAAGCCGGCCCTTCTTGGTGTCCGCCTCGTAGAAGTTTGCGACGCCGTAGCGCGCCCGGATCGCCTGCGCCGCCGCCT
>CAXTTS010000116.1:0-9833 GCA_964247265.1 uncultured Sphingomonadaceae bacterium | reverse complement strand
CCCGCAGGCCGCGGACGCCGGGCGGCCGCACCGAGCAGCACGGGTTCTCGGAGCCCGTGCCCTGGCCCTGCGACGGCGGCGCCAGGCGCGAGCCGGTGTACGACGTTGACCACAGCCCGCCGCGGCTGGTGCGCCGGGTGGGCTGGTGCAGGTGCCTGCGGTGCCGGCGGTCGTTCTTCAGCGACGACGTGACGGGTAGGCGCCTGTGCGCCGACTGCCGCGGTGACGCCGACAGGTACGCGTGATGAGTTTCAAGGGAAAGCCGGGCCGCTGGACTCCTGTGGCGGCACGGTGCGCCGGCTATGCTTGGCCGCGCCGAGGACCAGCGGGCGGTCCCTCGTTAATCGAACACCCGCAGCAGCGGGGAGTGCTTCCGCCTCCTGACGCTGCCGGCGCCCCGCATCTCACGGTGCGGGGCGTCGTTATTCGGTCGCATCCTTTCGCTTCGGCCAGGCGAACGCTCGGGAGGTTTTGTTGCGCCAAAGCGCGTCTTGCACGCTGACCTTGAGCACGCGCCGGCGAGCGTCGGCTAACACGCGTTCCAACTTGTCCTGAGGGACCATGATGTAGTGCGACGCGCCCGGTTCGATCGACACCGGGCACCCGTCCTCAACGCCGTTGAGCGAGAAGCCAGAGTGGCACCAGCCCAGGTCCCATGGAATGCGCCTGTATCGAACGATGTGCTCAAGACGCCGGCTCAGCGTCGCCTCACTGTACGGGTACAGGAATGACGCCCCGGTGATGTGCACCGTGTGCGGTGACGGGTTCTGGATTGAGACGCCGAGGCCACTTTGCGTTTCTCCGTCTTTGGTCTCCACGGCAAACGCCAGGCGAACGCGCACCTTCGGTCTTGCCTTGGCCGCGTTCCAGGCGAACACGGTCGTCGAAAGTAGGGCGCCGTAGATCGCCAGATAGTCTGTCAGCTTCAATCCGCCCTCCTGTTGAGGACGAACCTACACAGCCCGTCGAGGATGGCCAGCCGAGCCGTGGACAACGCCGTTCCCGCGCCCTGGCGCCAGGGCTCTGGCTCTTACGAGCAACTTACGGCTTACGGCAGGGCCGCGGTTCGGGCGCGGCGTCGGGCCTATAAGTAGCTGTATTCGTTAGGAAAGAATGGTGGACGCACTTGGGCTCGAACCAAGGACCCGCTGATTAAGAGTCAGCTGCTCTACCAACTGAGCTATGCGTCCATCCTGCCGCCGGCCATTTTGCTGGGCCAGCTGCGTAACGAGGGGCGCGATTAGCAGCGGTGTTCGGGCGTGTAAACAGGTGTCTGGCAAAAAATCAGCGAACGCCGCTGTGGCGATCGATCGCCATCAGCAAGCCGAGGCACAGCAGCACCGTCATCATCGCCGAGCCGCCGAAGGACACCAGCGGCAACGGAATGCCGACAACGGGCGCGAGGCCCATCACCATCATCAGGTTGATCGCCACGTAGAAGAAGATCGTCGTCGCCAGCCCGGCCGCCGTGAGGCGGGCGAACTTGCCGTCCTGCCGGAGCGCGACGCGCACGCCCCAGTTCACCACGGCCAGGAAGGCGACGATCAGGAACAGGCCGCCGGCCATGCCCCATTCCTCCGCCATCGTGGCGAACACGAAATCGGTGTGACCCTCCGGCAGGTAATCGAGGTGGCTTTGCGTGCCGTTGAGGAAGCCCTTGCCGAACACGCCGCCCGATCCGATCGCGATTTTCGACTGGCTGATATGGTAGCCGGTGCCGAGCGGATCGCTCTCCGGATCGAGGAAGATCAGCACGCGGTTGCGCTGGTAATCGTGCATGACGAAGAACCAGGCGAGCGGCGCCGCGGCTGCCAGCGCGAGGCCGCCGCCGATGAACAGCCGCAGCGGCAGGCCGGCCAGGAACGCCACGGTGAGGCCGCCGGCGACGATCATCAACGCGGTACCGAGGTCCGGTTGCAGCAGCACGAGCGCGGCCGGCACCCCGATCAGCACCGCCGCCGGCCAGATCGCATGCCATCGCCGGATCTCGCCTGCCGGCAACAGATCGTAAAAGCGCGCCAAAACCAAAATGATAGCGGGCTTCATCAGCTCGGACGGCTGGAGGCGGATGAAGCCGAGATCGAGCCAGCGCTGGCTGCCGCCGCCGACGAAGCCGAACAGTTCGACCACGAGCAGGAGCAGCACCAGGACGCCATAGACCGGGAAAGCCACCGCCTTGATCTGCGCCTCGCGCACCCGCGAGAGCATCAGCGCGCCAAGGAGGAAGACGAGGAACCGAGAGCCCTGCGAGAGCGCCCAGGGCCGCAGGCTGCCGCCGGCGGCGGAATAAAGCACGACCAGGCCGAAGCTGCCGATCGCCAGCACCAGCAGGATGAGGCCCCAGGGCAGGCGGGCAAGGCCGGCGGGAACGACCGAATCGCGCATCAATCGGGCTCCTCGGGCACGGAAGCAGGTGCGACCGGTGGCGAACTGGCAGCGGAAACCGGCGACGCGGGGGGCATCGCCGCCGCCGCCTTTTCGCGCCAGCTGCGGCTTTGCGCGGCCATGCGCGTGGCGATATCGCCGCCCCAGTTTGCCTCCAGCCCGGCGAGCGTCGCCGTCGCGCGCGCGGGATCGAACAGATAGGTCAGCGTGTCGCGGGCGATCGGGGCGGCGGTGACGATGTGGCCGCTATGTTCGAGGATGGTGGCGCAGGCATATTGCGGATCGTCCACCGGGGCGAAGCAGACGAACAGCGAGTGATCGCGCATCCGCCACGGTGTCGCCGCGTCGCTGAGCACGCCGGTGCGCCGCTCCGCCATCGAAATGCGTCGGACCTGCGCCGTGCCCGTCTTGCCAGCCAGCTGGACACCGGGCAGCTGCATGCGTGCCGCGCCGCCGGTGCCGCCGCCGTTGACCACGCCGCTCATCGCCTCCCGGACGATCGCGAAATGCTCCGGCGGGATGTCGAGCGCATCGGCCGCCTCCTGCGCCCGCCCCGCGAGCAGGCGCGGAGAGACTTCGCGGCCGGAGGCAAGGCGCGCCGCCATCACCGCCAGCTGAAGCGGATTGACCAGCGTATAGCCCTGGCCGATGCTGGCGTTGATGGTATCGGCGACCGTCCAGTTCTTTTTGTATTTCCGTAGCTTCCAGGCGCTGTCTGGCACCGTGCCGTAACGTTGCGATGCAACCGGCAGGGGATATTCCGCGCCGAGGCCCAGCCGCCGCATCATCGTGGCCAGCGCATCGATGCCGATGCGCCGGATCATCGTGTAGAAATATATGTCGCAGCTCTGCATGATCGCGTGGCGCATATCGAGCGGGCCGTGGCCGTGCCGTTTCCAGCAGTGGAAGGTGTTGTTGCCGAGCCGGTACTGGCCGGAACAGAACACATGCTCGTCCGGGCTGATGCCGGCGTTGAGCAAGGCGAGTGCGTTCATCGGCTTCACGGTGGAACCGGGCGGGTAGAGGCCGGACAGCACCTTGTTGATGAGCGGATGATGATCGTTCGAGGAGAGCATGTCCCATTCGGTGTGGCCGATCCCGTCGGAAAAGCTGTTGGGGTCGTAAGCCGGCATCGACGCCATCGCGAGCAGGTCGCCGCTGCGGCAGTCCATCACCACCACCGATCCGCTTTCGTTGCCCAGCCGGCGGGCGGCATAATCCTGCAGACCGGCGTCGATCGTCAGGTGCAGCGTCTTGCCGGCAGTATCAGGCCGCGTTTCGAGATCGCGGACCAGCTTGCCACGCGCCGTGACCTCGCTGCGCTTGGCCCCGGGCTTGCCGCGCAGCAGCGGCTCCATCGTCTTTTCAAGGCCTTCCTTGCCGATCTTGAAGCCCGGCGTGATGAGCAGGGGATCGTGCGTCGCCTCATAATCCTTCGCCGAGGCAGCGCCGACATAGCCGCACAGATGGCCGACGGCGGCGCCGGTGGGATAGAAGCGGGAATAGCCGCGCGCCGGCGCGACGCCGGCCAGATCGGGCAGGCGCACGCTGACGGCGGCGTAGCGATCATAATCCAGCTTCTCCGCCACCGGCACCGGTTGATAGCCCGCCGCCTTGGCGAGATCCTCGCGGATGCGGTCCATCTCCTCGTCGGGCAGCGAGAGGATGCGCTGGAGCGCGGGCAGGACATGATCCGGATCGTGTAGCTGGTCCGGAATGAGATCGACGCGGAAGTCGGTGCGGTTGATCGCGATCGGCTTGCCGTGGCGATCGACGATCCAGCCCCGCCGGGGTGGGATCATGACCAGCTGCACGCGATTGCTTTCGGCCATCAGCCGGTAATGTTCGTTCTGCCAGATCGAGAGCCACGCCATCCGCCCGACCAGCACGCCGCCCACGGCGAGTTGCGCCCCACCCAGCACGAGCGCGCGGCGCGTGAAGGTGAAACCCTGGGCGTGTTCGGTCACGATGCGGGGCGGCCGCCTCATGGACGCGGCACTAGCGCCTCAGCCGCCAGCGGTCGAGGACCGCGCAGAGCCGCACGATGGCGGGGAAGCAGAATATCGTGACGAGCATCTGCGGGATGACGCCGCTGAGCGTGTTTTCGCCATCGGTGAAGGTGGCGACGGCCCAGCCGCCGATCAGGCACCAGACGATCAGCCCGGTGGCGACCAGCCATTCGATCCAGTAATCGCGCCAGACCAGGCGATCGTCGAGCATGTCCAGCACGAGGAAGCCGCCGGTCCACAGCGTCGTGGCGCTCCCGAGCGGATGGCCGCCGGCGAGATCGTCGAACAGGCCGAGCGGCAGCGCCACCCAGGCATGCCACAGCTCCGGCCGCAGCAGCCGCCAGCCGAGCAGCATCAGCAGCCCGAACGGCGGCATCACCGGCGCAGTGGCGACGAGCGGCAGCGCCTGCGTCAGCGAGCCGAGCAGGGTGGAGGCGATCGGCACCAGCCGCGCACGCGGCGGCAGCAGGCGCGCGCGATCGGGATCGGCCACGATCATTTGCGCGCGGCCGGCGCGACAGGCGGGGGTGGCGGTGGCAGGTCCGGCTGGAACACGCCGAGCACGGTGGCATAATCCAGCCGGGCCGGATCGGCGAGCGGCCAGGCGGTCGCGACATCGCCATTCACCGACGTGACCACCGCGACCGGTATGTCGGGCGGGAAGACGCCGCCGGTGCCGGAGGACAGAGCGATGTCGCCGCGCCGGAACGGGGTGGCCCCGGCGATCAGCGCGCGCAGTTCGATCCGCCCGTCGCCCTTGCCGGCGGCGAGCGCGGCGACGCCGCTGCGGGCGAGGCGGACGGGCACGGTGCTGCCGCTATCGGTGAGCAGCAGGACATGCGCGGCGATCCGACCGGTGGCGACGATCGTGCCGACCAGCCCCTCCGGCGAGCGCACCGGCTGGCCGGTCCGCACGCCATCGCTGCTGCCGGCGTGCAGGATCGCCAAACGGCGCGGGCTGGTGGCGGTGGACGAGACGATCCGCGCCACCGCCACGGTGGCGGGGCCGTCCTCCGTCAAATGCAGCAGGCGCTTCAGCCGGCGGTTCTCGAAATCGAGCGCGCGCGCCTCGACCAGCCGGGCGCGCGCCGCCTCCAGCTCCAGCCGCAGCGCGCGGTTCTGGCTGGCGGCGTCGAAATAGGCCGAGACGTTGCCGGCGACGCCGCTCAGCGCATCGACGGCGGCGCGGCCGGCGCCCGAGATCGGCGCGGTGGCATCGATCGCCGTGCCGCGCAGCGCCGCGAAGCCGGTGGGATCCAGCCGGGCGGAGAGGATCAGGCCGAGGCCGCCGAGTACCCCCAGCACCGCGACGACATAGCCGGCGAACAGGCCATATTGCGCGCGCCGCGAGAAGCCGGGACGCCGATTGGGGGGCGGCGCCATGAGCGGGGCGCTACGCCGGTCAGGCGGTCTGCAGCACGCCCCGGAAGATCGGGTCTTCCAGCGCGCGCCCGGTGCCGAGCGCGACGCAGGTCAGCGGCTCGTCGGCGACGGTGACGGGCAGGCCGGTCTCCTCGCGCAGCACCTCGTCCAACCCCTGCAACAGCGCGCCACCGCCGGTGAGCACGATGCCCTGATCGACGATATCGGCGGCGAGTTCGGGCGCGGTATTCTCCAGCGCGATGCGGACGCCCTCGACGATCGCCGACACCGGCTCGCTCAGCGCCTCGGCGACCTGCGCCTGGTTGATCGTGATCTCCTTGGGCACGCCGTTGACGAGATCGCGGCCCTTGATGTGGATCGTCTGGCCCTTGCCGTCCGCCGGCATCTTGGCGATGCCCATCTCCTTCTTGATCCGCTCGGCCGTGGCCTCGCCGATCAGGAGATTGTGGTTGCGGCGGACATAGGAGGAGATCGCCTCGTCCATCTTGTCCCCGCCGACGCGGACGGAGGTGGTGTAGGCGAGACCGCGCAGGCTCAATACCGCGACCTCGGTGGTGCCGCCGCCGATATCGACGACCATCGATCCGATCGGCTCCGTCACCGGCATGCCAGCGCCGATCGCGGCGGCCATCGGCTCCTCGATCAGCCAGACCTGCGACGCGCCGGCATTGGAGGCGGCGTCGCGGATCGCGCGCCGTTCCACCTTGGTGGAACCGGACGGCACGCAGATCACGATTTCGGGCCAGCGGGGGAAGCGGCGCTGGCCGTGCACCTTCTGGATGAAATGCTTTATCATCTGCTCGGCGACGTCGATGTCGGCGATCACACCGTCACGCAAGGGGCGGATCGCCTCGATTGTGCCCGGCGTCTTGCCTAGCATCAGCTTGGCATCGACACCCACCGCGCGCACCCGCTTGATGCCGTCGATCGTCTCAATCGCCACCACCGACGGTTCGTTCAGCACGATGCCCCGGCCGCGCACATAGACCACCGTATTGGCGGTGCCGAGATCGATCGCCATGTCGTGCGACATGAATTTGAACCAGCGCGTGAAGAACATCGAATCGCCCGTCTTGTGGTGCTGCATCGCGGCCCACGCCCTGGCGTCGCGTTAGGAAAAGGTGAATGCCGGTCGCGGGAGGCCGTCGCTTGGTCTAGAGGCTGCTTCATGTCAATACGCCGCCTACCCGAGCATCTGGTGAATCGCATTGCCGCCGGTGAAGTGGTCGAAAGGCCGGCCAGCGCGCTGAAGGAACTGGTGGAGAACGCCATCGACGCCGGTGCCACGCGGATCGCGATCAGCCTGGCCGAGGGCGGCCTCGCGCGTATCGAGGTGGTGGACGACGGGTGCGGCATGGCACGCGACGAGATCGCGCTGGCGCTGGAGCGGCACGCCACATCCAAGCTGCCCGACGAACAGATCGAGGCGGTGGCGACGCTGGGCTTTCGCGGCGAGGCGCTGCCATCGATCGCCAGCGTGGCGCGGATGACGATCGAGAGCCGGGTGCGGGGCAATGACGGCTGGGCGCGGACGGTGGACAATGGCGTGCTGGCGGGCGAGGGGCCGGCCGCGCTGCCGCCGGGCACGCGCATCCGCATCGAGGATCTGTTCGCCCGGGTGCCGGCGCGGCGCAAGTTCCTGCGCAGCGCCCGCGCCGAATATGCCGCCTGCATGGATGTGGTGAAGCGGCTTGCGATGGCGCGGCCGGAGATCGGCTTCACCCTGGAGCATGACGGCCGCCGATCGATCGCGGTGCAGCCGGCGGAGAACCGGGCGGAGCGGGTGGCGGCGCTGACCGACCGTGCGCTGATCGAGAACAGCGTGGCGCTGGACCATCTGCGCGAAGGCGTGCGGCTGGGCGGGGTGGCCGGGCTGCCGACATACAATCGGGGCGTGGCGGATCACCAATATCTGTTCGTCAACGGCCGCCCGGTGCGCGACCGGCTGCTGGTGGGGGCGGTGCGCGGCGCCTATCAGGACATGCTGGCGCGCGACCGGCATCCGGTGGTGGCGCTGTTCATCGACCTGCCGGGCGCGGAGGTGGACGTGAACGTGCATCCGGCCAAGACGGAGGTGCGCTTCCGCGACGCCGGGCTGGTGCGCGGGCTGATCGTCGGCGGGCTGCGCGCGGCGCTGGACGAGGCGGGGCATCGCAGCGTGCAGCGGCCGGCGGGGTCGGCGATGGGCGCGCTGGGGGCATGGTCGGCGCCCACCTTACCCTCCGGCCCGATGCCGCCCGCCGGCTTTGCTTATCCCGCACCGGCGCAGGGCAGCGTGTTCGAGGGGCGGGCGGCGTTCGCGCCGATGGCCCGTGCCGAGGCCGCCGCCGCGCCGATCCCGGAGGGCGGCCGCTATCCGCTGGGCGTGGCGCGCGGGCAGGTGGCGGCGACCTACATCGTGGCGGAGGCGGCGGACGGGCTGGTGCTGGTGGACCAGCATGCCGCGCACGAGCGGCTGGTGCTGGAGCGGATGCGCCGCGCGCTGGCGGATGGCATCGTCCACGCACAGGCGCTGCTGCTGCCGGAGGTCGTGGAGCTGGACGAGCCAGCTTGCGACCGGCTGGAGGCGCGGGCCGGCGAACTGGCCGAGATGGGCCTGCTGCTCGAACGCTTCGGCCCCAAGGCGATGCTGGTGCGCGGCACGCCGGCGCTGCTGGGGACGGGCGATGCCAAGGGCCTCGTCACCGATCTGGCCGACGAACTGGCCGCCTATGACGAGGCGCTGTCGCTGAAGGAGCGGCTGGACCATGTGGCGGCGACGATGGCGTGCCACGGATCGGTGCGGGCGGGGCGCATCCTCTCCGTCGCGGAGATGAACGCGCTGCTCCGCGAGATGGAGGTGACGCCCCATTCCGGCCAGTGCAACCACGGCCGCCCGACCTGGGTGAAGCTGGCGCTGGGCGACGTGGAAAAGCTGTTCGGGCGGAAGTGAGCGGCGCCGGCGCGGGGCGCCAAGATGAACGAATCGTCGGACATCTCCAACGAAAGCCATGAAAGCCACGCTATGAGGGGGTAAAAATCGCCCCACACCCGGCGATTTCGGTTGCGACGGTGGAAAGAGCGTGCGGACGAACCCGCGTTGCGAGCATGCCATGCCGGTGGGGCGTAGGACAGGGCGCTGTGATGGGCGACGGGGGTGGTCGTGGTCGGCAGGGTGCGCCCGATTGCGGCCATTCGTAGGGCGTGCCACTTTCCTGCGCGGATGATACCGACGAGGCCCGTATGAGGAATGCATTCGCAAGCCCGGAAGCACAAGCCGGTGTCGGAAAAGCCAGAGTGAGAATGGCGTTTGTGGCACTCGCCCTTGCTTGGCCGTCCGTGATCCTGGCCTTAGTCACTAGGGAAGATTATCCCCGCAAAGCATTTCGCGAACATCGGGAAGGCACCACCGAGTTCAGCGTTGTGATCAACAAGGAAGGGCGGGCTCAAGACTGTAAAATCATCAAGTCGAGTGGGTGGGCCGATTTAGACGAAGCCTCATGTCAGACGATTTATCGACGCGGGCACTGGTCTGCTGCCACGGACGAGCATGGCCAGCCGATAGAGAGTACATCCCCCATAATGAGGTGGAAGTGGCAGATACCCGATAAAGCTCATTAGTTTTGTCGATGCGTAATCGCGAAATCTTCATGGTTTTATGAGCGATCGCTTTCCACCACCTCATGCCATTTGCGATCGGCTAAGCGGCCGACGAGCCGAACGACCGCTTTCGCCCAATAGCGGACCTCTACCGAGGCTGCTAAAGCGCGGGCGTGAGCGCATACTACGTCCAGCAATGTCGCGATCGGATCGCCGCGTTAGCACAAACCATGCTGGTAGGTGATCTCTCATACATCGAGGGCGTTCGGAAGATATGCGACCTGATGGATCGGGCGCGGCTTGACCGCTTCGAGGAGCCCTTCGCGGTTTTTGTGGGGATCGATAGCGAAACCGACGCCGTGCCCGTCGGCGAACTTCGGCAGAATTGGCATCCCGAAGCAAAGGTCAGGCTCGCGCCGGAGTGGGGGCGGGCCGAGGACTATGCAAAGACTTACGGCGATCCAGCCTGCCGTAAGG
>CAXTTS010000115.1:0-9839 GCA_964247265.1 uncultured Sphingomonadaceae bacterium | reverse complement strand
CCTGCACCTTGTAGCCGAGATTGTGCATCACCTCGGCGATGCCGGACATGCCGATCCCGCCGATGCCGATGAAATGGATCGTGCCGATGTCGGTCGCGACACCCCTCATGCGAAGACTTCCCCGGCGGTTGTGCTTGGATAGACGGGCGGCTCATCGACCACGGGCGTGCGCCCGAGCCCTTCCACGAGGTCCGCCAGATCGCGCGCAGCATCGGGCCGGCCGACGCTCAGTGCGCGCTTGGCGGCATTCTGCAACGCGCCCGGCTCAAGCGCGAGCTTCTGCATCTGCTTGGCGAGTTCGGTTGCGGTGAAGCGGGACTGGCGGATCGCCCGCGCGCCGCCCGCCTCCACCATCTCGCGCGCATTGGCGGTCTGGTGGTCGTCGGTCGCCGCGGGATAGGGGATCAGGATCGCCGGCCGCCCCGCCACCGTCAGTTCGGCGATCGTGGAGGCGCCCGCACGCGCGATCACCAGATGCGCCCAGCCCAGCCGCTCGGCCATGTCGGGCAGATAGGTCGCCAGATCGGCGGGGATGCCCAGGCTGGCATAGCGCGCGCGCACCGCGCCGATATCCTCCGGCCGGCATTGCTGAGTCACCTGCATCCGCCGCCGGAACGTCACCGGCATCAGGCCCAGCCCCTCCGGCACCACGTCGGACAGCACCGTCGCGCCCTGGCTGCCGCCGGTCACGAGGATGCGGAACACGCCATCCTCGGTCAGCGGCGGATAGGGCTGGTCGCGCAGCGCCGCGATCTCGTCGCGCACCGGATTGCCGACCACATGCGTCTTGGGCAGCAGTTTCTCGGCCAGCCGCTGCACGTCGCCGAAGCCGGTGGCGATCAGATCCACCCGCCGCGCCAGCAGCCGGTTGGTGCGGCCCAGCACGGCGTTCTGCTCATGCAGGCCGGTCGCGATCTTCGCCTTCAGCGCCGCCAGCAGCGCCGGCAGCGCCGGATAGCCGCCGAAGCCGATCACCGCCGACGGCTCGAACGTGCGGTACAGCTGCCGCGCCATCTCGCGCCCGGCATAGATCGCACGTCCCGCGCGCAGCCAGCCCACCGGCCCGCCGGTCAGCCGCCCGGCCGGCAGGATATGCGTCTGCACCCCCTGGAACAAACCGGGGTAGCGCACGCCGCGATCGTCGGTAATCAGCGCCACCCGGTGCCCGCGCCGCATCAGTTCCGCCGCCAGCGCGTGCGCCGGGATCATGTGGCCGCCGGTGCCGCCGGCCGCCAGCACGAAGTGGCGGATAACGCCGGGTATCGTCTCGGTCATTGGCGTCCGCTCCACTTCACCACGTAAGGCGAACGGGTCAGATACGGATTGCGGCGGGTGAAGGCCAGCAGCAGGCCGAAACCGATCGACACCGCCAGCAGCGACGATCCGCCATAGCTGATGAACGGCAGCGTCATGCCCTTGGACGGCACCACCTGCACGTTCACCGCCATGTTGACGAGCGCCTGCAGGCCGAACTGGGTGGCAAGGCCGGCGGCGGCGAGGATCAGGAAGCTGTCCTCCTCGTCCAGCAGCTTGATGAACACGCGCACCATGATCGCGAGATAGATGAAGGCGATCGCCAGGCAGGAAATCAGCCCGAACTCCTCGCCGATCACCGAGAAGATATAGTCGTTGTGCGATTCGGGCAGCTTGAACTTGCGCACCCCGCCGCCCGGCCCCAGGCCGACCAGCCCGCCATTGACGATCGTCGCATGCGCCACGTCGACATGGTAGGTATCGCCCGATCCGGTGACGAACTCCATGATCCGCCCGCGCGCCACGTCATAGAACAGGAAGGCGGCCACCACGCCGCCCACCGCCAGCCCGCCCAGCCAGTAGAGCCACTTCATCGCCACGCCGGAAAGCAGCAGCAGCGCCATCCACACCGAACAGAAGATCACCGTCTGGCCGAAATCGGGCTGCTTCATCAGGAACAGCGCGATCGCGCCCACCGCCACGCCCGACAGCGGCACCACCGGCAGGCTGCGATCCTTCTGCCGTAGCGACAGCACCCAGGCCAGCGTCACGACGAAGAACGGCTTGAGGAACTCGGACGGCTGGAAGCGGACCGGGTCCACCCCGATCCAGCGCGACGCGCCGTTCACCTTGATCCCCACGAACGGCACCAGCACCAGACACAATGCGAACAGGCACGCCGCCCAGATCGACCAGCGCCGCGCCATCTCCTTGGGCAGCATCGACACGCCGATCATCGTCGGCACGCCCAACCCCACCCACACCAGTTGGTGAGTAAAATAATATAGCGGCGGCTTGCCCTCCAGCCCCGCGGCAGCGGGCGATGCGGCGGCTACCGCGATCAGGCCGATGCCGATCAGCAGCACCACCAGCAGCAGCAGCACCCGGTCGATCTCCCAGAACCAGGTCGCATACCAGCTGCGATCGGCGCGCCCCAGCCGCACCACCTGCTTGGGCTTCCGCTGGATCGTCGACATCGTCATCCGAGTGCCCCCACCGCCGCGCGGAACGCATCGCCCCGCGCCTCGAAATCCCTGAACTGGTCGAACGAGGCGCAGGCCGGCGACAGCAGCACCACCTCGCCCGGCTGCGCCACCGCCGCCGCGCGGCGCACCGCGTCGGCCAGCGTGCCGGCATTCTCCACCATCGGCACCCGCCCGCGCAGCAGCGCCTCGAACATTGCCGCGCTATCGCCGATCGTATAGGCGGCGCGCACATGGCCGAGATGCGGCTCGCACGCGTCCAGATCGTCGGTCTTGGCCAGCCCGCCGACGATCCAGTGGACCGCCGGATAGGCCGCCAGCGCCGGTGCGGTCGAAGTCGGGTTGGTCGCCTTGCTGTCGTTGACGTACAGCACGCCACCGATCTCGGCCACGCGCTCCATCCGGTGCGGCAGGCCGGGATAGGTCTTCAGCGCCGCCTCGATCACCGCCTCGTCGATGCCCAGGGCCCGCGTCGCGGCGATGGCGGCCGATGCGTTCTGCGCATTGTGCGGCCCCTGCAACGCCGGCCAGTCACGCTGGTCGCCCGCCTGATCGGCCGTCACGCTGACGAGCCCGCCCACCACGCCGGCGGCGATCGCCCGGCTCGGATGATCCTCCATCGCGATCACCGCCACCTGTGTCGCCTTCTGCATCTTGAACAGCCGCCCCTTGGAGGCGGAATAGCCGGCAAAGCCATCATAGCGGTCGAGATGATCGGGTGTGATGTTCAGCAGCACCGCCACGTCGCACGCCAGGCTCTGCGTCAGGTCGATCTGATAGCTGGAAAGCTCCAGCACATAGATGCCGCGCCCCGTCTCATTGGGCACGAGCGGCGCCTGCCCCAGGATCGGCAGCCCGATATTGCCGCCCAGCGTCGTCGGCACGCCGGCGGCGGCAATGATATGGTGGATCAGCGCCGTCGTCGTCGATTTGCCGTTGGTGCCGGTGATCCCCACCACCTTGTGCGGCGGCAGCGAGGCCCGCGCCTGCGCGAACAGTTCGATGTCGCCGATCAGCGGTACGCCCGCCGCCCGCGCCGCATCGGCGATCGGATGGCGGTTGATCGGCACGCCGGGCGACACCACCACGCCATCGAAGCCGGCCAGATCGATTGCCAGCGGATCGGCGAG
The DNA here is from genome assembly GCA_964247265.1 of uncultured Sphingomonadaceae bacterium. Classification (GTDB taxonomy): domain Bacteria; phylum Pseudomonadota; class Alphaproteobacteria; order Sphingomonadales; family Sphingomonadaceae; genus Alterirhizorhabdus. Next base: position 6,253 of record CAXTTS010000115.1, on the reverse strand, counting down.
CGACAGCTCGACGAACTCGGCGCTATGCTCGGCGAGGTGGATCAGATCGGTGACGAGCGCTCGCTTCGCCTCGTCCGCATCCCACGCGACCACCTTCGCCCCGCTCGCCGCCAGCGCGCGCACCACCGCCATGCCGGAGCGCGCCAGCCCCAGCACCGCATATCGCTTGCCGGCAAAGGCGGGGGAGACGATCACCGCAGCTTCAGCGTGGCGAGGCCGGCCAGCGCCAGCACGAAGCTGATGATCCAGAAGCGGATCACCACGGTCGGCTCGCTCCAGCCCAGCTGCTCGAAATGATGGTGGATCGGCGCCATGCGGAACACGCGCTTGCCGGTCCGCTTGTAATAATAGACCTGGATCACCACCGACACCGCCTCCAGCACGAACAGCCCGCCAACGATCGCCAGCACGATCTCGTGATGCGTCGCCACCGATATCGCGCCCAGCGCCCCGCCCAGCGCCAGGCTGCCGGTATCGCCCATGAACACCGCCGCGGGCGGCGCGTTGAACCACAGGAAGGCCAGCCCCGCGCCGATGATCCCCGCCGTCACGATCGTCAGGTCGCCCGCCCCCAGCACATGCGGGATGCCCAAATAGCCGGCGAACTTTGCATTGCCCACCAGATAGGCGATCACGAAGAAGGCGAGGCTGGCGATGATGACCGGCATCGTCGCCAGCCCGTCCAGCCCGTCCGTCAGGTTCACCGCATTGCCGAACGCCACGATCACGAAGGCGGCGAACAGGATGTAGAACGGCCCCAGGTTGATGACCGCGCCATTGTAGAACGGCACGTACAGTTCCGTGCCGTTGCCGCGCAGGATCAGCCACGCCGCGCCGCCCGCGATGATGAACTCCAGCAGCAGCCGCATCTTGCCCGATACGCCCTTGTGGCTGCGCTTCTTCACCTTGTCGTAATCGTCCATGAAGCCGACCAGGCCGAAGCCCAGCGTCACGATCAGCACGCCCCAGGTATAGCGGTTCGCCAGATCCATCCACAGCAGCAGCGATACCATCAGCGAGGTGAGGATCATCAGCCCGCCCATCGTCGGCGTGCCCACCTTGGCGAGATGGGTCTGCGGGCCGTCGGCGCGGATCGGCTGGCCCTTGCCCTGCCGCACGCGCAGCCAGCCGATGAACTTGGGCCCGATCACCAGGCCGATCACCAGCGCCGTCATCGCCGCCGCGCCCGCGCGGAAGGTGATGTAGCGGATGAGGTTCAGCAGCCCCGGAAATCCGAGGTGCTCGGCAATCAGATACAGCATGTCGAGGCGCCCGTTACCGCCGAACCGGCCACCAGCCCCGCGACGAGGCGGGCGAGCCCGACGGCATTCGATCCCTTTATCAGCACGACGTCACCCGGCGCGATCCTGTCGAGCAGAAGGGCTTGGGCGGCGGCCGCGTCGGCCACATGCGCGAAATCGATCCGCCCCTCAAGCGCTTTGGCCAGCGGCGCCATGCCTTCGCCGACCAGCAGTGCCAGATCGACGGCGGCTGCCTGCAACGGATCGGCCAAAGCGGCGTGGAACGCGGCGGATCGTTCGCCCAGCTCCCGCATCTCGCCGAGCACCGCGATACGACGGGGCGCGGGCTCCTGCCCCAGATAGGCGATCGTCGCCTTCATCGATGCGGGATTGGCGTTGTAGCTTTCGTCGATCACCGTCGCCGTGCCGCCGTCCACAGCCACGCCGTGCCGCGCGCCACGACCGGGCAGCCCATCCACCTCGGCCAGCGCCAGCCCCGCCGCCGCCAGATCGCCATCCACCGCCGCCACCGCGGCCAGCACCGCCAGCGCGTTGGACACCCAATGATCGCCTGGCAGCGCGATCGTGAAGGTCAGCTCCGCCTCGCCGATCCGCGCGGTCACCAGCGTGCCGCGCCCGGTCCGCACCGACTCGCGGACATGCGCGTCGGCGGCGGGATCGTGGCCGAACGTCACGATCCGCGCGGCATGGGGCCGCGCCGCCGCGATCAACCGCTCGCGGTGCGGGCTGTCGTGCGGGATGATCGCGGTGCCGTCCGGCTCCAGCCCGGCGAATATCTCGCCCTTCGCATCGGCGATCGCCTCCTCGCCGGAAAAGAAAGCGCTGTGCGCCGGCGCGATCGCGGTGACGATGGCGACATGCGGCCGCACGATCCGGGTCAGGCCGGCCAGTTCGCCGGCGTGGTTCATTCCCATCTCGAACACGCCGAAACGCGCGTCCGCCGGCATCCGCGCCAGGCTCAGCGGCACGCCGACATGATTGTTGTAGCTCTTCAGCGATCGATGGGCCTGGCCCGGCGTCGCGCGATCGAGTGCGGCGAACAGCGCCTCCTTCGTTCCGGTCTTGCCGACCGATCCGGTCACGCCGATGATCCTCGCGGCGGTGCGCGCGCGGCTGGCGCGGGCCAGATCGTCGAGCGCCCGCGCCGTATCCGCCACCAGCACATGCGGCCCGTCGACTGGGCGGGAGACGATCGCCCCCGCGGCACCCTGCCGAAATGCCTGAGAAACGAAGCGATGCCCGTCGGTCGCCTCGCCGCTCAAAGCGACGAACAGGTCGCCCGCGCCCGCCTCGCGCGAATCGAACGCCACGCCCGAAGCGGCGAAGTCGCCCGCGATCGTACCGCCGGTCGCCGCAGCGACTTGCCCGGCGGTCCACAGGCTCACGCCGCGCATTCCCGCGCCACGCTTACGTCGTCGAACGGCAGCACCCGCATCGCGTCGCCCCGGCCGACGATCTGGCCCTGCTCATGCCCCTTGCCGGCCAGCAGCACCACGTCGTTTGGCCCGGCCTCCGCGATGGCGGCGGCGATCGCCTCGCGCCGCCCGCTGATCTCGATCGCATCCGGCGCGCCCGCCATCACCTGCCGGCGGATATCCGCCGCATCCTCGCCGCGCGGATTGTCGTCGGTCACGATCACCCGGTCGGCAAGATCGGTGGCGACCTTGCCCATCTCCGGCCGCTTTCCGGCATCGCGATCGCCGCCCGCGCCGAACAGCAGGATCAGCCGCCCGGCCGTATGCGGCCGCAGCGCCTCGATCGCGGCGCGCAGGCCCTCCGGCGTATGCGCATAATCGACATAGACCGGCGCCCCCGCCCGGGTGATCGCCGCCCGCTCCAGCCGTCCGCGCACCGGTTGCAGCCGCGCGAGGTTGCCAAGCGTCTCTTTCGCGTCGCCGCCGGTCGCGATCACCAGCCCTGCCGCCACCAGCGCATTGGCCGCCTGGTAAGCGCCGATCAGCGGCAGCTTCACGCCATGATCCACACCTTTTTCCGTGACGGTCAGCGTCTGCCCGAGCGGTGTCGCCACCCGCTCGACCAGCCGCAGCCCCTCACCTTTGGTGCCCACCGTCAGCAGCCGCAGCCCGCGCTCCGCCGCCAGCTCGATCACCCGCCCCGAAGCCTCGTCATCGGCCCACACCACCGCCGCGCCGTCGCGATCGACCACTTCGGTGAACAGCCGCAGCTTGGCCTCCAGATAGGCCTCCATCGATTTGTGGTAGTCGAGGTGATCGCGGCTGAGGTTGGTGAACGCCGCCGCCGCTACCGGCAGCCCCTCGCTGCGATACTGGTCCAGCCCGTGGCTCGATGCCTCGAAGGCGACATGGCTCACCCCCTCGCGCGCCAGCCCGCCCATATTGCCGAGGAACGTCGCCACATCGGGCGTCGTCAACCCGGTCGAGACCTGATCGTCCGCCGTCGTCACCCCCAGCGTGCCGATCGACGCCGCAACATGCCCCGCCATCCGCCACAATTGCCGCGCCAGCTCCACCGTGGAGGTCTTTCCGTTCGTCCCCGTCACCGCCACCACCGTCGCCGGAAACGGCGCGAAGAAGCGCGCCGCCAGACGGGCGAAGGCGCGGCGCGGTTCGGCATCGGCGATGTGGATCGCGCCCCGCACTGTCACCTCCGGCCGCGCCACGACCGCCACCGCGCCCGCCTCTATCGCCGCCGGCACATAATCCTCGCCGTTCACCCGCGCGCCCCGGAAAGCGCCGAAAACCGTGCCCGGCGCCACCTTGCGATGATCGATCGCAAAGCCCGTCACCGTGGCGGCAGGCGCCATCCCGCTCGCCTGCGCGCCGACCTCCGCAGCCAAAGCGGCGAGATCACTCGACCGCATTGGGGTTGGCTCCCTTGGGCTCCCACAGCAGCGGCAGCAGTTCGCTCTCGTCCACGTCCTTGGTCAGGCTCGGCATCACGCCCAGCAGCGGGCCGATGCGGGCGACGGTGCGCGCGATCACCGGCCCCGCCGTCCAGGCGGCGGTGGCGTAGCCGAATGTATCGGCCGTGCCGTGGGGTTCGTCGAGCATGGCGATGATGACATAGCGCGGATCGTCCATCGGGAACACGCCCGCAAAGGTCGAGACGTTGGCGTTGTGCCGATAGCCGCCGCCGGCCTGCGGCTTTTCCGCCGTGCCCGTCTTGCCGCCCAGGCGGAACCCCGCCGCATCCGCCTTGCGGCCGGTGCCCTTCATCACCACCAGCCGCATCAACTGCCGCATCCGCGCCGAGGTCGCCTCCGAGATGACGCGCCGGCCCTGCGGCACGTCGCCCGGCGCGCGCTTCAGCAGGGTGGCCGGCCGCCAGATGCCGCCATTCACCAGCGCGGCATAGGCGCTCGCCAGATGCAGCGGCGTCACCGCGATGCCGTGCCCGTAGGCGACCGTCATCGTCGTCGTCCGCGCCCAGAATTTCGGCCAGAGCGGCCGTCCCTTCGCGCCGAGCTCGATATCGGCCGGGGCGTCGAAGCCCAGCTTCTTGAAGAAGGCGGCGGTGCGCTGCGGCCCCAGTTCGTCGGCGATCCGCGCGGTGCCGATGTTCGACGAGTGAACCAGGATCTCCGGTACGTCGAGGAAACGCTTCTGCGGATGATCGTCCTTGATGTGGAAGCGGCCGACGACCAACGGCACGGTGGCATCGTAACGCTTGGACATGGACGTGACGACGCCGCTCTCGATCGCGTTTGCCATTGTTATCATCTTGAAGGTGGAGCCAAGCTCGTAGACGTTCAGGGTCGACTTGTTCGCCAGATCCTCGACCGCGCCGAAGCTCGGGGCGTTGGGATTGAAGCTCGGCAGCGAGGTCATCGCCACCACCTCACCGCTCTTCACGTCGAGCACCAGGCCGCTCGCGCCGATAGCGCTATGCTTAATCATCTGCGCGTTCAGCTCGGATTCGAGCGCCGCCTGCACGCGGCTGTCGATCGACAGTGCCACCGGCCGGCCGCGGCCCTCGTTCGCCGTCAGCCGGCCGTCCAGCACCCGCTCCATGCCGCTGGTCGGCTTGCCGTCCTGATCGAGCCAGCCGAGCACATGGCTCGCCAGATTGCCCTGCGGATACAGCCGCTCGGGCTCGCGACCCAGCGCGATGGCGGGCTCACCGATGGCGTTCACCTGCTTGATAAGTTCGGGCAGCGCGCGGCGTTTCAGATAGACGAAATGCTTGCCCGATTTCAGGATCGCCAGATATTGCGCCTCGCTGCGATCCGGCAGGATCGCCGCGAGTTTCGCCGCCACCACCTCGGGCGGGTTCATCAGCTTGTCAGGATGCACCGCGATCGACCAGGCGTCGATCGTTCGCGCCAGCGTCACCCCGTTGCGGTCGACGATATCGGCGCGCGGCGGGATCAGGCCGTAGGGGCTGGCACCCGCCGGCGCCGGGCCGGACGCGATCGCCATCCACACGAGCTTGCCCGCGATCACCGCCGTGCCGGCGATGAACAGCAGCATCATCACCATCAAGCGGAAGTGCGTGACGGACGTGCTTTCCACCCGCGCATCGGCCAGCCGGACTCGTTCGGGCGGGGCCGCAATGGCGGCGAACGGCGCGTTCACGGGCGGCGGCTGCCGCGTTCGGATTTGGCGATCCGGCCGATATCGGCGAGCGTGCCGGCATCGAGCGGCCCGCTGGCCAGCATCGCCACCTTGGTCGGCGCCTGCCGCACCTGATCGCGCGGCGGCTTGGTGTAGGTCGCCTGCCGCAACAGCGGCTGCGGCGCGGCCTCGGGCTCCGCGACCGTGCGCTTGGCCGGGCGGAACGCCGCCTGGCGAACCTCGGGCTCGGGCGCCACCCGCTTGGCGGGACGGAACGCTGCCTGACGAACCTGCGCGACCGGTGCAGGCACCGGCGCAGGCGCAGGCACGGCAGGCGCGGCAGGCGCGGCCTGATAGCTGGCCTCGCGGACTTCAGCCGGCGCGGCAGGCGCTCCCGGCGCCGTCGCGATCGCCGGCCGCGCCGGCCAGCGCTGGGTCGCCGAGGCCCCCCGCCCC
>CAXTTS010000114.1:0-9955 GCA_964247265.1 uncultured Sphingomonadaceae bacterium | reverse complement strand
ACCGAGCCCGACGAACCAGCGGAACAGCAGGTCATACTCCAACCGCTCCATCAGTTGCCGCTCCGAGCGGATCGAGTAGAACGCCTGAAGCATCATCGCCCGCAGCAGCATCTCGGGCGCGATCGAGGGCCGACCCATGCCCGAATACAGCGTCGCGAACTCGCCCGACAGCGCATCAAGCGCCTCGCCCACGACCGTTCGGATCGCTCGCAATGGGTGGTCCGCCCGGACCCGCTGCTCCAGGTCCACGTACGAGAACAGCTCGCCCGACCGCTTGTCCGTGCCCCGCATTCCACCCTCTCGACGATCACCGCCGACGAGTGAATCACGACCAGAACCGCCGCGCCACCGACTTCTTCAACAGCCTGCTAGGGAATGCCGCCCTTTCTTGCTTCGTAAAAGCCTTATCGGGCGGCGCCGGGTCCCGCCATGATGCCCTTGTTCGTCTTCATGTCGACCGGGTAGGAGATCATCTCCAGGAACGAATACCATTTTCCGTCCAGCCGCCGCATGCAGTCGCTCTGGCGCAGCGCGATGTTCTTCGTGCTGCCGTCGTTCATCGTCAGCGTCAGATCCTGCGTATCGATCTGCACGCCCATCGACCCATCGGAATCCACCGCGAAGTTCGGCATGGAAAGGCGGATGTTCTTGTAACTGTTCATCATCGAGGCATAATAATCCCGCACCTCCTGCTTGCCGACGAGCGCGCGCGGGTGGAAGCTGTCATAGACGAGCATGTCGTCGGTCGGCCCGTAATAACCCATCAGCATGTCCAGCCCCAGCGAGGCGCCGCCGACATCCATGAACTTGCGGATCTCCGCATTGCCCTGCGCCGTCGTGGCCGACGGGGCGGCGATCGGGCGGGCAGACCAGGTCACCTTGCGAGGCTGGATCGGCGCGTCGAGGATCGCGTTCATCGTATGAGGATCGATCGGCAGCGCGATATGCTGCTGGATGATCTTCCACTGGCCGTCGATCTTCTTCAGCGCATCCAGCTGGCGCAGGTTCATCCTGAACTTGGTGCCGTCCTTCAGCGTCGTCTGGAACGCGATCTGCATCGCCGCGCAGCCGATCGTCCCGTCGGTCGCGATCGTCATCTCGGGCGCGGTGCTGGAGAGCGAGCGAATCTTCGCCATCTGAGGCGCGAAACCATCGTAGATTGCCTGCTTGCCCTTGAACACGCCCGGCGCATAGATGTCGAGCACGGTCGCGTCGTCGGCATAGTAGCCGATCACCTTGGTCATATCGAGTTCGACGGCGAGCACGTCCTCCACCGCCTTGATCGCCGCCACGTCGGCCGGCGCGTTGAATGTCGGCGCCGGCGCGGCGGCGGTGAGCGACAGCGCCAGCAAGGATGCCGCGAACAGTTTCTGCGATTTCATGGTCGTGTCCCTGTCTGATCCGATGATGGTGGCGGGCATCAGTGATAGATCTGCATATAGCCGCCATCGACGACGATATACTGCCCGGTGATGTAGCCCGCATCCTGCGAACACAGGAACGCGACGAGCGAGCCGACCTCTTCCGGCCGGCCAAAGCGGTTGGCCGGTATCCGCTTCAGGAAGGCGGCGATGAACGCGTCATAGTCCATGCCGGCATCGCGCGCGCATTTCTCGAAAAACGCCTTATAGGCCTCGCCGGTATCGATGAAGCCGGGCGGCACGGTGTTCACCGTGATCCCATATGGCCCCAGTTCGTCCGCCAGGCTGCGGCTCAGCCCGAGCCCCGCCGGGCGGACGGTGTTGGCCAGCACATAATCGAAGTTGAGGATCGATGCGCGCGCCGGCGATTTGGCCGCGCCCGATCCTATCGTGACGATGCGGCCCCAGCGATTGGCCTTCATCGCCGGCGTCACCGCCCGCGCGAAATGGGCGAACGCCTTCACGATATAGGCGTAAGCGCGATCGAACTCGGCATCGTCGAAATCGTCGAACCCGCCGGAAGGCGGCGCCACCGGCGTGAAGATCGCGATCTCCGGCGCACCGAAGGCCTTGGTCGCCTGCTCCACCATATAGGGATAAGCGGCGAAGTCGGTCAGGTCCGCCGATACGCCGACGGCCTCGCCGCCCTTAGCCGCGATCGCCGCGACAGTATCGTCCAGCGCCTGCCGCCCACGCGCGACCACCACCACCCGGGCGCCATTCTCGCCGAGCCGTTCGGCCACGGTGCGCCCCATCCCCTGCGATCCGCCGGTGACGAGCGCCACCTTGCCCGCAATACCCAGATCCATGCGATATCCTCCCTGTACGTTCACTCGGCCGCCAGCGCCGATACTTCCGGCACATTGTCCATGCGCCCGTCGAGCAGCGGCTCCACCTTCATCAGCGCCAGGTGATCGGGCGCGCCGGGGCCGGCGATCATGAGGCACTGGCGCAGCAGCCGGCGGTGGAACAGGTGGATCAGCGCCTCGTCCTGCTCCGGCCCGGCGGACCGCACGAAGGCATCGAGCATCCGGTCCGCCTCGGCCATGTCGGCCGGGCGTGTGCCCAGCAACGCCTCCAGTTCGCCCAGATCCGCATCCTCGGCCCAACGGCGATAGCGCGCCTGCGACAGCAGATATTCGGGAACGGAGGCGAGGATGCCGCGCTGCCAGGCCGGGAACGTCTCGGCGAGCGGCAGCCGCCTGATGTCGGCCGTCAGCTTGGCAAGCGCCATCTCCTCCAGCGGAGAGGGGCGGGGCGCCGGCAGCTCCAGTTCCTCCAGCGTCACCCCGGCCACCTCAGCGAGCGCCTCCACGCAGCGGCGGCCGATGAACGCGCATTGCACCGCGGCCTCCACCCAGTCGCCGCCGGCATCGGTGCGGGCGAGGGCGAACAGCGGCCCGAAATAGCCCACCCCCAGGAACGCGACCGTATGATAGGCGATCACGCCGAGATCGAGCGGCTCGCCCAGCGCCTTTTCATAATGTTTGAACAGGGACGGCAGGTCCCCCATATTCTCCACCGGATGCCGCCCGCGAAAGCAGGCGAGATCGTGCAGGTGATCGCCGAGATGGCCGATCTCCACGTCCAGCACGCATGTCAGGTTCGGCCCTTCGGACAGGAACTGGCCGCAATCACCCGTCACCAGCGATACGCGGCTGCGATGCTGCGGCACGTTGCGACGCAGCCAGCGCGTGGCGAACTCCATCAGCGGATCGACGATGTCCGACTCGGCGTACATGTCGTAGAAGCGTTCGTAATGCTGCAGTGCCAATTCGGTCGGGCCGACCGGAGTCGGGCAGCCGATCGCGGCGATCTGCTCGGCCGGGATGCGGTGCATGTCGGCCAGCACCTCCATGTAGCGCAGGCTCGCCGCCCAGCGATCGGGCGTCATCGTGGATGCGCTCTCCACCGCCTCCATCACCAGCCCGGGGTCGCGGCCGCCGGCTATCCAGTCCATCACGATCGCTTCGGGATCGTCGCAGAAGCCGCGCTGCGGCGGCACCGGGATGTCGTTCGCGGCGAGCACGTTCAGCAGGTGCATTTCGTGGATATGGGGATAGGGGTGTGCTGCCCAGGCGCGATCCGCCTTGAACACATAGCCGCGCGTCTCGCCATCCTGTTCCATGTCGACGCGCCACACCGGCCGCCAGCGGCGCTGCCGCTCGATATGGGTCACCGTGCCGCCAAGATTGGCTTCGGCCCAGCGGGTGATGCGGGCGAATTGTTCGGCACTTTCGGATGCGCCCTTGTTCGCGTTCATGGCTCTCCTCTCATATGGCCTTATCGACATGGACGATTGTCGCTGCCAGATGATGCATAATGCGTGAGCCAATGCATATACCTTCCTATCGTCGGGCATGTCCGGCGCCGGTCTTGGCGGTCTCGGCGGCGCGAAGGCATCGGCTTGTCGCCGCTACGCCCTGCGGATAGGAAATCGTGCATGGACGATTCCAGCATCACCGGGCGCGCCTACCACATCCTGCGCGCGCAGATCATCGACTGCACGCTCAAGCCCGGCGCCCGGCTCAACATCTCCTCGCTCCAGGCTGTCCTGTCGCTCAGTCAGGCGGCCGTGCGGGAGGCGCTTTCGCGTCTGACCGCCGAGGGGCTGGTGGAGATAGAGCGCCATCGCGGCTTCCGCGTCGCGCCGGTCTCCGCCGGCGGCTTCCGCGAACTCACCGAAGCCTGCATCACCGTCGAGCTGCCCTGCATCCGGTCGGCGATCACCAATGGCGATCTGGAGTGGGAGCGCCAGCTGATCGCCGCCTATCACCGCGCTGCGCAGACCTTGCAGCAGGTCAATGCCGGCGATGCCGGGGTGGAGGCCTATTCAAACGAACGGGAGGCCTTTTACGAAGTCCTGCTGAGTGCCTGCGACAATAAGTGGCTGCTTTGGTCGTGGCGGCTGCTCTACGCGCAGAACATGCGTTATCGCCACATGTATATGTCGCTCGCGCGCTACGATCTCGATCATCTGCCGATGCACGAGGAAATCCTCCAAACCGTGCTGAAGCGCGACGTGGAGAAGGCCGTCGCTATGGCGATCGCGAATTACGAACAGGTGATGAGCTTCGTCGAACAGGCGATGGCAGCAGAGGCGCCGCCGGTCACGGAACGCAGGCCCCGCCGCCGCGCGGCCTGATCCGCCCCGCTTCCGCCTCGTCTCAGTCGATCCTGTCGCCGCCGCCGCTCGCCTCCAGGTCCAGCATGTCGGCGATTTGCGGCTGGTGGGCCAGATGGCCGCCGTCGCAGGAGATCGTCTGCCCGGTGATGTAGGCGGATTCGTCCGCTGCCAGGAAAGCGGCGAGCGCGGCGATGTCCTCGGGAATGCCCAATCGCGGTGTCACCACATGGCGCTGGATCGTCGCTGCCAACACCGGCAGCTTCTTCATCTGGTCGGTCATGATGACGCCCGGCGCGATCGCGTTGCAGCGAATCCCCTGCCGGCCATATTGCACGGCGATATATTTGGTCAGCGTGATGACCGCGCCCTTCGACGTGCCGTAGGCGAGCCGCGCGATGTCGCCGGCGAGACCCGAATCGGATGCGGTGTTGATGATCGATCCGCCGCCCGCCGCGATCAGGTGGGGGATGGCGAGGCGGCAGCCGATCATCACGCCGCGCACGTTCACGTTCATCGTCTGGTCCCACACGGCCAGCGGGATCTCGGTCGCGGTCGTATCCTGCCCCTGGATACGGATGTCGGTCACGGCGGCGTTGTTGAACAATATGTCCAGCCGGCCCAGCCGCCGCACGGTCTCGTCGATCGCCGCCGCGATCGATGCGTCGTCGCCGGCATCGTAGAACATCGGCACCGCCCGTTCGCCCAGCCGCTCGGCCACCGCCTGCGCGCGATCCTCGAACAGGTCGGCGATCACCACCGTCGCGCCCTCCGCGATGAACCGTTCGGCAGAGGCCGCGCCGATGCCGCCCGCGCCACCCGTGATGATCGCCACCTTGCCCGCAAGCCTGTTCATGTCCCGCCTTTCGCTGTGAAAACCTGCGCAGAAGGTGGATCGGTGTGGTGCCACACTCACCTACCATTCGGCGGATGATAATTGACGTGCGGCAGGATCATGCATAATCTGGCTGTCAAACTTCAAACACGAAGCAGCTGCCGCAGGAGAGTCGGATGCCCTATCGCGTCGATATACCGGAGGAGCGCGAAGCCCTCGAACATATCCTCAATCATCTCGGTACGCCGATGCTGGTGGAAGCCCGCAAGCGCATCTTCCGCATCGTCTACGATGCGCCGGAAACCACCCTCTCCCCACGCGAGCGGGAGGCGATGCGCTTTCCGATGACGGCGATGATGGGCTGCCCGATCTGCAATTCGATGCGGATGTGGCGCGATTGGCCGGGCTTTTCGGATGTGCCGATCGAGGAGGAATTCTACACCCAGGCCGAGGCGCGCAACATCGCGTGGGATGGCTTCACCGCACGCGAGGCGCTGGCGCTGGAATTCGTCGATCGCTTCGCCAACGCGATCGACGGCATGAATGGCGACGATGCATTTTGGGCGCGGATGCACGACAATTTTTCGGATACGGAGATTGGCGATATCGTCAACTTGTCCGGCATCTGGCTCGGCGTCGGTCACGGCCTGAAGGCGCTCGGCATCGGCAGCGTCTGCCAGCTGCCGGTGGGTGAGGAAACCTATGCCCGCCTGCGCAACGCCGAACTCTCCGTCGCGCTCTGACGAAAGGCTCCGACATGACCGTGCCCAAATTCTGCCGCCTGGCGCTGCGCGTCGATGATATCGATGCATTCCGCGATCAGGTGTCGCACCTGCTCGGTACCAGCTTCCTCGTGCCGGCCCTGATCGAGGAGGTCTATCCCGATGCCGGCTTCAAGGTGCTGTTCGGCGAACATGGCATCGAGCCGATCCAGCCCGCGCCGGAAGGGCTCGGTTTCGGCAGCGACGGCAAGCTGATCGAGATCGCCATCGATGTCGTCGATGCCGAAAAGGTGCGCGCCGATCTGGAGGCCGCCGGCTATATGCCCACCGCCACCAGCTGGCTGCCGGTGCCGGCGGTGAACGAATATCTGTTCGGCCGCGATTTCCACGGCATACCGTTCCTCGCCTGCACCGAGGGCGTGAACGAGGCGCAGCTGCGTTCGCAGGGGTCGTTCGCCACGCTGGACGATGCCGCCCCGCCCAAGATCGGCCGCGTCACCGTCGTCGCGGACGATGTCGATGCGCTCGCCGCCGATCTCAAGCGATTCTACGACATGGATTTCGTCGAGGTCGATCCCGAAGGCTTCGGCCGCCGCGCGCTCGGCGGCACCCACCGGGTCAAGCTCGTCGAAGGTCCGTCGCCACTGGTGGCCGGGATCGAGCGGCCGCTCGTCTCGGTCGATATTCTCCACCACGATGTCGAGGGCGCGCGCGGGCGGTTCGAGCAAGCGGGCTTCGCCGTGCGCCACAGCATCCCGCTCGCCTCGGGCGGCACGGCCTATCATTTCGGTGAGACTGTCGAGGGGATGCCGATCACCCTCTATCCGGTGACGGCGGATGCCGAACTGCAAGGCATGGCCTGGGCCACCGCGGGCGCTCGCGAACTGGCGTGAAGGTGGGGGCGGGGCATCACCCGCCCCCTGTTCAGCCGGCGGGATAGATCGGCGTGGCGGCCGTCACCTGCGCGTAAAGGCCGGGCGACATCCAGACATGCTCGACATAATGGCCGAGCCGGGATCGCTCGTCGGTGTAGAAAAAGCGCAGATCATCGCCCAGACCGCCCTCGAACACCTTCGGATGGCGCGCGAAGTCGATCGAGGCGGCGTGCGCCTCCCACTCCGCCATTCCGCCGGAGATGCGGATCGCGACATGGTGAAAACGGATCGCTAGATCCGGGCTTGGCGGCAGCACATCCTTGAACAATGGCGCGCTGTCGCCGATCGGCTCGATCAACTCGATCTCGATCCCGCCGACGCGGGCGAGCGCGATCTTCAGCTGCGGCCCGTCGCCGATCGCGCCGTCCGGACCGACGTTCGAGAAATGGTAGAAGCCGGGTGCGCCATACACGTCCTGAAACGTCGTCGCGGCGGCGGCTATGTCGTTGGTGACATAGGCGATCTGGCTGTGCTGGCTGTTGGGGCGGGCGAACATGGCGGCTCCGGTCAGTTGGCGTTGAGCTTGCCGCCGTCGATCACCAGCGTATCGCCGGTGTGATAGCCGCTGGCATCGCTGGCGAGGTAGACGACGGCGCCCTCCAGATCGGCGGGCTTGCCGATCCGGCCGAGCGGCGCCCTGGCGGAAACGGCGGCGGAGATCATCTCGCCCACGGCGGGATCGGCAAAGGTCATCTCCGTCTCGATGAAGCCGGGGGCGATCACGTTGCAGCGTATGCCATGCGGGCCGAGTTCGGCCGCCAGCGCCTTGGCCAGTGCGTTGAGGCCGCCCTTGGCGATGCCGTAATGCGCCATCGTCGGCACGCCCTGGAAGATCGATCCGCTGCCGCAGATGATGAGCGAGCCGCCTTGGTCGCCCGCCGCCGCGCGATCCACCATGTGGCGGGCGGCGGCCCGCAGGGTGAAGACGGCACCGTCGAGGTTCACCTCGATCAGCCGGCGGTACGTCTCGCGGTCCATATCGACGAACGCCACCTGGCTGGCGATCCCGGCATTGGCGACGACGGTGTCGATCCGGCCCAACTCGGCCACGATCCGGTCGATCCCCGCGATGATCGCGGTGTCGTCGCGCACGTCCACCACATCGGTGAGCACGCGCACGCCGTATGCCCGCAGCCTCTCCGCTGCTTCCTCGTTCTTGTCCGCCCGGCGCCCCCAGATCGCGACATCGCTGCCCGATCTCGCAAGGCCGCGCGCGAAGCCGAAGCCGATACCGGAATTGCCGCCGGTCACGAGCGCGACCTTGCCGCCCAGATCGAACATATTCTCCGGCAAGACGGGCCTCCCATGCGTTGCGGTCGCCACCGAACCTGACGACTGATCCCGCCAGCGCGCAAGGTGCCAGACTGTTCGCCCGCCGCCATCCCCATCGCCGTGCAGCCGCCGGCAAGTTTCTGCTTTTCATGTACCGATCAGCATATTATGCATAATCAAAGATAGGCCGCGTCGACAGCGCCCGTCGGAGAGGATGTCTGTCAGGGCCGGGCACTCCCGCCCTGCGCGGCAGGGAGGATGAAATGAGCATCGAACGCAACAAGCAGGTGGTGCGCGACTGGTTCGCCGCGGTGAACGCCGGCGACGAGGCCGCAATCTACGCGATGACGGCCGAGGATTTCACCTTCCTCACGATGGCGCGCGGCCCGGAACGCCTGCTCTACAACTGGAACCGGGAGCAATTCTCCAAGGTGCCCAGTTCGATGTCGCAGGTGCTCGTCGCGCCGATCCAGTTGAAGCTCAACGAGATGACGGCGGAAGGCGAGCGCGTGGCGGTCGAGGCGGAGACCGACTCGATGATGCTGAGCGGCAAACGCTACAACAACGCCTACCACTTCGTCTTCAAGCTGCGCGACGGCAAGTTCACCGAGGTGCGCGAATATAGCTGCAGCTTCCTGGCGCAGAGCTGCTTCGACGCGGTGGAGCCGACCGACCCGCAGGCGACCCGGATGGCGACCGCCTGAACCCCGATAGCGGAGACCGACAATGCAGGACGACGCCCTCAACCTGATCCACCGCACGATGGACGAGCAGCTCGGCCGCAAGGACTATCCGGCCGGCTTCCCGGCCCTGCCGGATGTGCCGGCGGCGCGTTATTTCGATCCGGCATTCGCCGCGCTCGAAATGCAGCACATGTGGAAGAAGAACTGGCTGCTCGCCTGCTTGGCCAGCGAATTGCCGGCGCCCGGTTCCTACCGGCTGTTCGAACAGATCGACCAGTCGATCATCATCAGCCGCGGCAAGGACGGGGCGATCCGGGCCTTCCACAACACCTGCCGCCACCGCGCCTCCGCCTTGCTGCTGGAGCCGGCGGGCAGGGCGATGCGGTTCGTCTGCCCCTATCACAGCTGGGGCTATTCGCTGGAGGGGAAGCTGGTTTCCGTGCCGGACGCGCACGATTTCGCATGCCTCGACAAGGCCACCCACGGGCTGCTGCCGGTGCGGTGCGAAACGTGGCGCGGGCTGGTGTTCATCAACCTCGACCCGGAGGCGTCGCCGCTCGCCGATTTCCTCGCGCCGATGGCCGAACAGACCGCCGGCTTCCCGCTGGAGAAGCTGGTCGTCAAGGACCGCATCTTCGTCGACATGGAGTGCAACTGGAAGGCGGCGTATCACAACTTCCTGGAAATCTACCATGTCGCCACGGTCCACGCGAAATCGCTGGCGCCCTACCTCGATTCGCCAAGCTTCGTGGTAGCCTTGTTCGAGAACGGGCATTCCCGCTTCGCCACGCGCAAGCGCAAGGGCGATTCCATCTTCCAGTCCGCCCTGCCGATCCCGGAGGATATCGACGAGGTGTTCCGGCAATGCACGATCGCGCTGCCGACCTTCCCGAACACCTTCTGCGCGCTGGATCCCACCGGCTTCACCCTGCAAAGCTTCTGGCCGGCCGGGCCGGGCCGCTC
>CAXTTS010000113.1:4050-10002 GCA_964247265.1 uncultured Sphingomonadaceae bacterium | reverse complement strand
TGGTGGAACAGCGACAAGTTCCTGGGGCCGGCGATCCTGTTGCAGGCCTATCGCTGGCTGGCCGACAGCCGCGACGAGATGACCGGCGAGCGGCTCGACGAGCTGGAGGACCCGTTCCGCCTCTATCGCTGCCACACGATCATGAACTGTTCGAACGTGTGCCCCAAGGGCCTGTCGCCGGCCAAGGCGATCGCCGAGGTGAAGAAGATGGTGGTCGAGCGCCAGATCTAATCGCGGCGCCGCGTTGATGACCGATCATTTCGGCTTCGCTCCCGATCCCGAAAATCCCGGATGGTATCGCCGGCCGGCTTGGGAAAGCGGCCGGTTCAACGACATATTCGGGCCGCTGCTGGTTCGGGCGGACAGCGCCACCGTCGCCCGCATCCGGTTCGAAGCCGGGCCGCAACACCGCAACCTCACCGAAAACGCGCATGGCGGTTTCCTGCTCGGTCTGATCGATCATGCCTATTTCGTCGGCCCGGCGGTGCTTGGCGTGCGCGACGGGATAGGGGGCGTGACGATCGACAGCGCCACCCAGTTCTTCGCTCCGGTGGCGGTCGGAAGGCCGGCCGACGTCATCGTCGAGCTGCTGCGCGAGACCGGGCGGATGCTGTTCGTGCGCGGCCTGATCGAGCAGGACGGCACGGCCTGCGTGTCCTTCTCCGGCACGCTGCGCAAGGCAAGCCAGCGGCAGCCGGCCGCGTGACCAGCGTTCTCGCCCGCTACGATGCGCTGCTTGCCAGCGGGGAATTGCGCGCCGACCCCGATCAGCGGGCCACCGTGATACGGCTTCACGCGCTGGCGGCGGAGCTGGACGCGGCGCCCAGCAAAGGGAGCCTGCTCTGGCGTATGCTGCGCAAGCCCCCCGCCCCGCCGCGCGGCCTTTATATGTGGGGCGGTGTCGGGCGTGGCAAATCCATGCTGATGGACCTGTTCTTCGATTGCCTGCAGCTGAAGGCGCGGCGCCGGGTCCACTTCCATGAATTCATGATCGAGGTGCATGAGCGCCTGCGGATCGAGCGGGTGAAGGAAAAGGGCGACCCGATCCTGCCGGTCGTCGCCGATCTTGCCGGCGAGGCGCGGCTGCTGGCATTTGACGAGATGGTGGTGAACAACACCGCGGATGCGATGATCCTCAGCCGGCTGTTCACAGGGCTGATCGAGGCGGGCGTCACTGTCGTCACCACGTCCAACCGGCCACCGTCCGATCTCTACAAGGATGGACTGAACCGGCAGCATTTCCTGCCCTTCATCGCGTTGATCGAGCAACGGCTCGATGTCGTCTGCCTCAACGGGCCGACCGACTATCGCCTGGCGCGGCTGGGCGGCGCCCCGACCTGGTATGTGCCGAACGGCCCGGCAGCGACGCAGGCGCTGTCCCGCGCCTTCTTCCGCATGACCGATTTTCCGCCGGAGGACCGGGCGAACGTACCCAGCCACGATCTGCCGGTCTCGGCGAATCGCAGCATCCACGTTCCCAAAAGCCTGAAGGGCGTGGCCGTTTTCTCCTTCAAGAAGCTGTGCGGCGAAGCACGCGGCGCGCCCGACTATCTCGCGATCGCGCGCTTCTACCACACCGTTATCCTCGTTGGCATTCCGCTGCTCGGACCGGAGAAGCGCAACGAGGCCGCCCGCTTCAAGACGCTGATCGATGCGCTGTACGAATATAAGGTGAAATTGCTGGCCGGGGCCGATGCCGAGCCGATGGCGCTCTACCCCGATGGCGACGGTGCGTTCGAGTTCGAGCGGACCGTGTCGCGATTGATGGAGATGCAATCGGACGATTATCTGGCCGAAGGGCATGGCGGATCCTGACGATCGGAGGCGCGGGCCAAAAAGGGCGGACGGGCGGATCGCCAGCGGTTGCCCCCGCCGCCTTGCGGGTCTAAGCGGACGGCGTTTTCTCGGCGGGTGCGCACAGCGCCCGCTACCCTGAACACTCGAACACGGGGGGCATGATGGCTCGGAAGAAGATCGCGCTAATCGGCGCAGGCAATATCGGCGGCACGCTCGCGCATCTGGCGGCCAAGAAGGAACTGGGCGACATCGTCCTGTTCGACGTGGTCGAGGGTATTCCGCAGGGCAAGGCGCTGGATCTGTCGCAGTGCGGCCCGATCGAGGGCTTCGATGCCAAGATCACCGGCACGAACGATTATGCCGATATCGCCGGGGCCGACGTCATCATCGTCACCGCCGGCGTCGCCCGCAAGCCGGGCATGAGCCGCGACGATCTGCTCGGCATCAACCTGAAGGTGATGAAGGCAGTTGGCGAGGGCATCAAGGCCAACGCCCCTGACGCATTCGTCATCTGCATCACCAATCCGCTCGATGCGATGGTGTGGGCGCTGCGCGAATTTTCCGGCCTGCCGCACAACAAGGTGGTCGGCATGGCCGGCGTGCTGGACAGCGCGCGCTTCAGCCACTTCATCGCCGACGAGTTCCAGGTATCGGTCAAGGATGTCAGCACCTTCGTGCTTGGCGGCCACGGCGATACGATGGTGCCGGTGGTGCAATATTCGACGGTCGCCGGCATTCCGGTTCCCGATCTCGTCAAGATGGGCAAATCCACGCAGGAGCGGATCGACGCGATCGTCAAGCGCACCCGCGGCGGCGGCGGCGAGATCGTCGGCCTGCTGAAGACCGGATCGGCCTTCTACGCGCCCGCCACCAGCGGCATCGCGATGGCCGAAGCCTATCTCGGCGACATGAAGCGCATCCTGCCGTGCGCCGCCTATGTCGATGGCATGTACGGCGTGGACGGCCTCTATGTCGGCGTGCCGGTGGTGATCGGCGCGGGCGGCGTGGAGGAGATCATCGAGATCGCGCTGGACGACGAGGCCAAGGGCAACCTCCAGGTGTCGGTCGATGCCGTCAAGGAACTGCTGGTCGCCTGCAAGGGCATAGACGGCTCACTGGCGTAAGGGATGGTTCCGGGGCGGCGGCGAGGCTGATAGGCTGGGTTCATGGCTGAACGAGACCACCTCATCGCGCTCCGCTCCGCCCCCGTCGGCTATGAGCAGGATTATGCCGCATGGCTCGATCGCCAGATCGGCCTGCTGCGCGACAGGCGGTTCGACGAACTCGATCTCGAGCATCTGATGGACGAGGTTGGCGATTTGGGCCTTTCCGCATTCAAGGGCTTCGTCAGCGCCATAGAGATCGTCCTGCTGCACATGCTGAAGTGGGATCATCAGCCCGAGCGACGCAGCCGCAGTTGGCAAAACTCGATAATAGAACATCGTCGGCGCATCGCGCGCGAGCTTCTGGACAGTCCGAGTTATGCCGCTCGCGTGGACGATGCCGTTGAGCGCGCTTATGATGCCGCACAGCCCCGCGCCGCCAGCCAGACGGACAAGCCCCTCGCCACCTTTCCCGATACCTGCCCTTATGACTGGCACGCCATCACCACCCGCGAGCATCCGCTCGAAGACTGATCCCGCCGCTTTTGAAAGAGAAAGGGAGCGTTTCCCCGCATGTCCATCCTCGTGAACAAGCACACCAAGGTCATCACCCAGGGGATGACCGGCAAGACCGGCAGCTTCCACACCGAAGCGGCCCTCGCCTATGGCACGCAGATGGTCGGCGGCGTCACGCCCGGCAAGGGCGGCACGACCCATCTCGGCCTGCCCAACTACGATACGGTACATGAGGCGATCGCCGCCACCGGCGCCACCGCCTCCGTCGTGTACGTGCCGCCGCCCTTCGCCGCCGATTCCATCCTGGAGGCGATCGACGCGCAGGTGCCGCTGATCGTCTGCATCACCGAAGGCGTGCCGGTGCTGGACATGGTGCGGGTGAAGCGCGCGCTCACCGGCAGCAAATCCCGCCTGATCGGGCCGAACTGCCCCGGCGTGCTGACGCCGAACGAGTGCAAGATCGGCATCATGCCCGGCTCGATCTTTTCCAAGGGATCGGTCGGCGTCGTATCGCGCTCCGGCACGCTGACCTACGAGGCGGTGTTCCAGACGACCAATGAGCGCCTCGGCCAGACGACTGCCGTCGGCATCGGCGGCGATCCGGTGAACGGCACGAACTTCATCGACGTGCTGGAGCTGTTTCTCGCCGACGACGAGACCAAGTCGATCATCATGATCGGCGAGATCGGCGGCTCGGCCGAGGAAGAGGCCGCGCAGTTCCTGAAGGACGAGGCGAAGCGCGGTCGCAAGAAGCCGATGGCAGGCTTCATCGCCGGGCTGTCTGCGCCTCCCGGCCGTCGCATGGGCCATGCCGGCGCGATCGTCTCCGGCGGCCAGGGCGGCGCGGAGGACAAGATCGCGGCGATGGAAGCCGCGGGCATCAAGGTGGCGTCGAGCCCGTCGGAGCTGGGGTCCACGCTTGCGGCGGTGTTGAAGGGCTGATCTGCGGGGCGCCGCGTGTATGCGGCGCCCCAGCCGAGGTTAGGAGTATCATGGGCTACGAAGGGCTGGATATCGACGCGATCGAGGGGGTAAGCCCCTCCTTCGTCGAGGCGCTGTACGATCGCTACCGCACCGATCCCGACGGGATCGAGCCGGGTTGGCGGAGCTACTTCGAAAGCCTGGAACAGGCAGTTGCCGGGCCCAGCTGGGCGCGCAGCAACTGGCCGCTGATCGATACCGATGCCGTTACCGCCGGCCTCGATCCCACGCAATC
This sequence comes from uncultured Sphingomonadaceae bacterium, assembly GCA_964247265.1. Lineage (GTDB taxonomy): Bacteria > Pseudomonadota > Alphaproteobacteria > Sphingomonadales > Sphingomonadaceae > Alterirhizorhabdus. The sequence goes on along the minus strand of CAXTTS010000113.1, from coordinate 5,370 downwards.
GGCCGTGCCGCCGAAGGCCGACCGCAAGGCGGCGGCGTCTCCCGCTGCACCGGTCGAGGCGCCTTCCGCCGCGGTGATCGCGAAAGCGGTGGAGGATTCGATCCGCGCGCAGATGCTGATCCGCACCTACCGCGTGCGCGGCCATCTCGCCGCCGATCTCGATCCGCTCGGCCTGGCGAAGCCGAACCTCCCCGCCGATCTTACGCCCGAATTCCACGGTTTCTTCGGCAAGGATCTCGATCGTCCGATCCATGTCGGCGGCACGCTCGGCTTCGAGACCGCCACTATCCGCGAGCTGATCGCGGTGCTGCGCAAGAATTACTGCGGCCATGTCGGCCTCGAATATATGCATATCGGCGATGTCGAGGAGCGCCGTTTCCTGCAGGAGCGCATGGAGGGTCGCGACAAGGCGATCAGCTTTACGCCCGAGGGCAAGAAGGCGATCCTGACCAAGGTGGTCGAGGCCGAGCAGTGGGAGAAGTTCCTCGGCCGCAAATATGTCGGCACGAAGCGGTTCGGCCTGGATGGCGGCGAGAGCATGATCCCGGCGCTCGAAAGCGTGGTGAAATATGGCGGCGCGATGGGCGTGCGCGAGGTCGTCGTCGGCATGGCCCATCGCGGCCGGCTCAACGTGCTGGCAAATGTGATGGCCAAGCCATATCGCGCGATCTTCAGCGAATTTGCCGGCGGCTCGGCCAATCCGGAGGATGTCGGCGGCTCCGGCGACGTGAAATATCATCTCGGCACCTCGACCGATCGCGAGTTCGACGGCAACGTCATCCATCTGTCGCTGGCACCCAACCCCAGCCATTTGGAGGCCGTCGATCCGGTCGTGCTCGGCAAGGCGCGCGCCAAGCAGACCAAGCTGGGCGACACCAAGCGCGAGAAGGTGCTGCCGATCCTGCTGCATGGCGACGCCGCCTTTGCCGGCCAAGGCATCATCATGGAATGCTTCGGCTTTTCCGGTCTCGTCGGCTACAATACCGGCGGCACGATCCATTTCGTCATCAACAATCAGGTCGGCTTCACCACCTCGCCGCAATTTGCGCGATCCTCGCCCTACCCGTCGGATATCGCCAAGATGGTGCAGGCGCCGATCCTGCATGTGAACGGCGACGATCCCGAGGCGGTGACCTTCGCCTGCAAGGTCGCGACCGAGTTTCGCCAGACGTTCAAGCGCGATGTCGTGATCGACATGTGGTGCTATCGCCGCTTCGGCCACAATGAGGGTGACGAGCCGGGCTTCACCCAGCCCTTGATGTATGACGAGATCCGCAAGCACCCGCCGATCTCCGCAATCTATGCCGAGCGGCTGAAGGC
>CAXTTS010000113.1:0-4040 GCA_964247265.1 uncultured Sphingomonadaceae bacterium | reverse complement strand
GGTCGAAACCTTCGTCAAGATGCTCGACGAAGAGTTCGACGCCGCCAAGGGCTTCCGCGTCAACAAGGCCGACTGGTTCGAGGGCGAGTGGAGCGGTTTCGCCGCCCCGCGCGAGACCATCGAGGAACGACGCGCGGTGGAGAGCGGCGTCAGCCGGGAACGGCTCGACAAGGTGGCGCAGGTCCTGACCACGCCGCCCGCCGATCTGGTGATCCACAAGACGCTGGCCCGCATTCTCGATGCCAAGAAGCAGATGTTCGCCAGCGGCGAAGGCTTTGACTGGGCGACCGCCGAGGCGATGGCATTCGGCACGCTGTTGCAGGATGGCTTTCCGGTCCGCCTGTCGGGGCAGGATTCGGGTCGCGGCACGTTCAGCCAGCGCCACGCCGTGTGGGTGGACCAGACCGACGGGCACAAATATATCCCACTCTCCGCGATTGATCGCCGCTTCCAGGTGCTCGACAGCCCGCTGAGCGAGTTCGGCGTGCTGGGCTTCGAATATGGCTATGCCAGTCAGGCGCCGGGCACGCTGGTGCTGTGGGAGGCGCAATTCGGCGACTTCGCCAACGGCGCGCAGGTGATGATCGATCAGTTCATCGCTGCCGGTGAGGCGAAATGGTTGCGGGTCAATGGCTTGGTGATGCTTCTTCCCCACGGCTACGAAGGTCAGGGGCCGGAGCATAGCTCGGCGCGGATGGAGCGTTATCTCCAGCTCTGCGCCGAGGACAATATGCAGGTGTGCAACATCACCACGCCGGCCAACTACTTCCACGTCCTGCGCCGTCAGATGATGCGCAACTTCCGCAAGCCGCTCATCATCATGACGCCGAAGTCGCTGCTGCGACACAAGGCGGCGGTGTCCTCGATCGACGATTTCACCGGCGACAGCCACTTCCGCCGCATCCTCAGCGATCCCAAGGCGCCGGCGGACGACAAGGTGAAGAGGCTCGTTCTGTGTTCGGGCAAGGTCTATTACGATCTCGCCGACGCGCGCGATGCCGCGGGTGACGAGACCACCACGATCGTCCGGATCGAGCAGGTCTATCCCTTCCCCGCCGAGCCGCTGGCGGCACGGATCGCGCGGATGCCGAACCTCGAAACCGTCGTGTGGGCGCAGGAGGAACCGAAGAACAACGGGTCGTGGTTCTTCGTGGAAAGCTACATCGAGCAATGCCTCGCCAAGGCGGGTGCCACCGCGCGCCGTCCGGTCTATGCCGGGCGCAAGGCATCGGCGGCGACGGCGACGGGTCTGGCGAGAAATCATGCCGCGCAACAGGCGGCGCTCGTGGCGGAAGCGCTCGGGCACGAAGTGAAGGCGAAATAACATGGCGACCGAAGTGAAGGTGCCCACGCTGGGCGAATCGATCAGCGAAGCGACGCTGGGGCAGTGGCTCAAGGCGCCGGGCGAAGCGGTGAAGGCCGATGAGCCGATCGCCAGCCTTGAGACGGACAAGGTCGCCGTCGAGGTGAACTCGCCGATCGATGGGGTCATGGGCGAGCAGGCCGTCGCCGAAGGCGATACGGTGCAGGTCGGCGCGGTGATCGCGCTCGTCCAGTCCGGCAGCGCCGCGAGCGCGGCCACGCCAGCACCGGAGGACCGTACCGTCGTCGCCAAGGCAGAGGCCGCAGCACCGCCCGAGCCCGCCGCCGCGCCCGCCAGCGATGGCACCGCCGCCGACAGTGGCCCCGCCAGCTACGGCAATAGCGGCCAGTCCACCGCCGGCGAGGGTGGCAGCGGCGATGACTCGCCGCTTACCCTTTCCCCGGCCGTCCGCCGGCTGGTGCTGGAGCGCGGCGTCGATCCGTCGCAGATCAAGGGCACCGGCAAGGACGGCCGCATCACCAAGGACGACGTGCTGGCAGCCAAGCCCGCAACCGCCAAGGCGCCGGAGCCGGCCCGTCAGGCCCCCGCCGTCTCCGCGCTCGCCGCGTCGCAGGCCGGCGGTCGCAAGGAGGAGCGGGTGCGCATGACGCGCCTGCGCCAGACTGTCGCCCGCCGCCTGAAGGAGGCGCAGAACACCGCCGCGATGCTGACGACGTTCAACGACGTCGACATGACCGAGGTGATCGCCGCGCGCGCCCGCTACAAGGATCTGTTCGAAAAGAAGCATGGCATCCGCCTGGGCTTCATGGGCTTTTTCGTGAAGGCGGCGACGCTGGCGCTGCGCGACGTGCCCGGCGTAAACGGATCGATCGAGGGCGACGAGATAGTCTATCGCGAGTATGCCGACATCTCGGTTGCCGTCTCCGCACCGCAGGGTCTCGTTGTGCCCGTCATCCGCGATGCGCAGGATCTGAGCTTTGCCGGTGTCGAGAAGACGATCGCCGATTTCGGCAAGCGCGCCAAGGACGGCACGCTGAAGATGGAGGAGATGAAAGGCGGCACCTTCACCATCTCCAACGGCGGCGTGTTCGGCTCGCTAATGTCCACCCCGATCATCAACCCGCCGCAATCGGCGGTGCTCGGCCTGCACCGCATCGAGGAGCGACCGGTGGTGCGGGATGGCCAGATTGTCGCGCGGCCGATGATGTATCTGGCGCTCAGCTACGATCATCGCCTGGTCGACGGGCGCGAGGCGGTGAGCTTCCTCGTTCGCATCAAGGAAGCGATCGAGGATCCGACACGGCTGCTGATCGACCTGTGATTTGAACCCGTCCCTTCCTATCTGGCGGGGACGAGGAAGGGACTGCAATGGCTGACTACGATTTCGACGTTCTGGTGATCGGTGCCGGACCGGGGGGCTATGTCGCGGCGATCCGCGCGGCGCAGCTGGGACTGAAGACGGCGTGCGCGGAAGGGCGTGAGACGCTGGGCGGCACCTGCCTCAACGTCGGCTGCATTCCATCGAAGGCGTTGCTCCATGCCTCCGAACTCTATGAGGAGGCGCATTCCGGTGCGCTCGCCAAGTTCGGCGTGAAGTTCAGCGGCGTCGAACTCGATCTCGACCAGATGCACGCCGAAAAGGCCAAGGCCGTGAAGGAGCTGACGGGCGGCATCGACGGCCTGTTCCGCAAGAACAAGGTGGAGTGGCTGAAAGGCTTCGCCCGCTTCACCGGCACCGACACGGTGGACGTCGGGGGCCGCAGCATCCGCGCCAAGAACATCGTGATAGCAACGGGTTCGTCGGTGACGCCGCTACCCGGCGTGAGCATCGACAATGAGGTGGTGATCGACTCCACCGGCGCGCTGGCGCTGCCGGAGGTGCCCAAGCAACTCATCGTGATCGGTGGCGGCGTGATCGGGCTGGAACTCGGGTCGGTGTGGAAGCGACTGGGATCGGACGTGACGGTCGTCGAATATCTCGACCAGATCCTGCCCGGGATGGATGGCGAGGTCCGCAAGGAAGCCGCCAAGATCTTCAAGAAGCAGGGCTTTGCGCTGAAGACCGGCACGAAGGTGACGGGGGTCGAGCGCGACGGCAAAGGCGCGCGGGTCACGGTAGAGCCGGCCGCCGGTGGCCCCGCCGAGACGCTCACCGCCGATGCCGTGCTGGTCGCGATCGGCCGCCGCCCGAACGTGGACGGACTGGCGCTCGAAGCAGCTGGCCTGACGCTCAACAATCGCGGCCAGGTCGCGGTGGATCATGACTTCGGCACCAGCGTGCCCGGCATCTGGGCGATTGGCGACGTCACCCCCGGCCCGATGCTGGCGCACAAGGCCGAGGATGAAGGCATTGCGGTGTCTGAGAATATCGCTGGCCTCACCGGGATCGTGAACCACGATATCATCCCCGGTGTCGTCTACACCCATCCGGAGATCGCCGGCGTCGGCAAGACGGAAGAGGAGTTGCAGGCCGCCGGCGTCGCGGTGAAGGTGGGCAAGTTCCCGTTCCTGGCGAACAGCCGCGCCAAGACGAACCGCGATACGGACGGCTTCGTCAAGATCATCGCGGATGCGCAGTCCGATCGCGTGCTCGGCGTTCACATCATCTCGTCGCTGGCCGGCACGATGATCGCGCAGGCCGCGCAGGCGATGGAGTTCGGCGCCACCAGCGAAGACATCGCCTACACCTGCCACGCCCATCCGACCCACTCGGAAG